>NZ_QNFZ01001069.1 GCF_003313395.1 Nonomuraea lactucae
CAAGCAAGGCCGGACACCTGTGCAAGGCCATCGCCCTCCTACAGAATCACCAGCTCGCGCGAGGATGAAAATGCCTCAGTAAGTTGGCAGGCGGGACTACTCATTTTCCCGACCATTCGTTGCTCAATTCGCCGTCCATCGTGGGAGAGGCTCGGCCAGGAGTTGATGAGTGCTCCGTGGGTGTCCCCATGCCCCACCTGCGATCACGCCGTGTCTGGGACGCCGAACTCGCGGCACTGAGCGCAGTGACCGCAGTGACCGCAATGATCGCCGATGCGCTGCCGCGACCAGCCCTGTGAGCGTCATGCCACACCGAGAAGATCGCCTACTGCCGGTCATCCTGGGCGGCAGTGAGCCGATCGGGTCGTCCGCATGCCGCCGGCCGCGCATCCATGCCTTGCCGATGGCTGCCTGCGACGTTTCAGCGTGGCACCTGTCACGGGATCTCGTGACTTGCCGTCGAAGATGAGTGACTGGAACGTTAGGCCGCAGGCAAGCACGCGAGGCCACCGCAGGGTGATCGTGAAGTCTCAACTACGGAGCTCCGAGCCCGCGACGTCGCGCGCGATCAACCCTCTCCTTCTGAACAACATGCTCAAGCGAGAAGAACACATGGCCCGCAGCCGCATCGCCCTGGGCGGTCCAACCCCACCCTGCCATCGGAACGGCGCTACACGCGAAAGGCCGAGATGAAACGGAGAGAATTGATGGAGGGTCGCGACTTTCACCGTTACCGTCGGCCCGTTTGGGCGAGGGGGAAACTGTCCTATAGGCGCGTGATTCTCGTCACCTCGATGCTGCTGGGGTCCATGGTGGGCGTCCTCGCGGCACCGGCGTCGGCCGCACTCGATGACGAATGGCATCCCTTGCGCAACGTCCAGACGAATCTGTGCTTGGACGGTGACGCCCACGGAAACGCCTACGCGCTTCCGTGCAGTCCCGGCAATCAGTACCAGATGTGGGACTGGACCGAGTCGCCCGATTTCAATTGGAAGCAGGCCAACACGAAACGGTGCCTGAACGGCAATCCAAGCACCAGGAAGGTCACCACTTCGCACTGGTTCTGGGGGTGCGGAAACATGATCAGCAATATCAAATGGTATGTCGAATGGACGCGTCCAGGCCAGTTCCAGGTCGTGCTATGGAATACAGACTGGTGCCTGGACAGCAACAACGAGCCGGACCCGAGCGGTGTCGCCCGCAAGGTCTTCCTGTCTGAGTGCAATGTCGACGACCTCGGTCAGAGCTGGCGCTACACATGGTAGGTGACGGATAAAAATGAAAATAGCATTTCGCGCACCAAGGGTGCCGTCCGGCGGTCGCTCGTCGAAACGACGCCTGGCGTCCATCACGCTGATCTGCGCTGTGGTCGCTTCCGGCATGCTCGCGCCACCCGCATCGGCGGCAGGAAAAGGCATGTCGGGGGTCACGTCGGCAGGCCAGTCGAGCGGACTGGTGGCCCACTACCTGCTTCGCAACAAACTGACCAAGTGGTGCCTGGACGGCGACAAAGACGGCAACAGCTATACCCTGCCGTGTAACGAGGCCAACCAATACCAGCAGTGGTGGTACGACAAGAGCTACTGGACCTGGAACCAAACGAATACCGATCGCTGCCTGCACCACAACCTGAGTACCAGGCGCGTCACGACGTGGACTTGGTGGCAATGCACTGACGTATCCAACATCTGGATATGGAGACACACCGGTGACCTGTCGGTGTTCCTGATGCAGGCGGCCTACAGCAAATGGTGCCTGGACAGCAACTTCGAGACGGACCCGAGCGGTGTCGCCCGCAAGGTCTTCCTGTCTGAGTGCAATGCCGACGATCAGGGCCAGCGATGGTATCTCGATGCCGTGTAAGTGAGTAATGTTAACGGGTCGCCTCGGGGCGGCGCGGCCGGCCAGCCCCCTCAAGTACGCCTCGTCGCCGGGACAGCCCTTGCCAAAGCAGCCGTTGCCGCCCAGGCGGCTGTCCGACGTCACGGTGACCCTGGCCGCCAACGTGCAGTGCGCCATGGCGAAGCAACGCTTCTGGACCTTTCGAGGGGACCGGGAAGAGCAAGTGGTCGAGTCGCATGTCGCATTCGCAGCGGCCATTTTCACTCTTGCGCCCGTGAT
Organism: Nonomuraea lactucae; assembly: GCF_003313395.1. Lineage (GTDB taxonomy): Bacteria > Actinomycetota > Actinomycetes > Streptosporangiales > Streptosporangiaceae > Nonomuraea > Nonomuraea lactucae. Next base: position 2,122 of record NZ_QNFZ01001069.1, read on the forward strand.
GACGCCGTTCGACGAAGACTTCGCCACCCAGCTCAAATTCCGCTGCAAAGAGATCAGCGACCTGCTTCCCACTCACAATCGCCCCTGTCGTTCCCGCGATCTTGCGAGAGCTGACAAACTGCTGGCAGACCTCATCCTCGCGATGGGCGATTGGCTGGCCAAGCGCGTCCGATCCTGACCGCAACCACCTCCACGCCGATGACGGCGGTTGACCGAGCGGACCATGAGCCGCTCGCGTCCTGATGCCCCCCACGATGGTGGAGTCGAGACCCACATCCCAGATGACATCCCGCCCGGCTTGTGGGACGCACAGCCCACTCCCGATGAGCTAAAGCTGCCATCTACCGGATGTCACCCGGCGCTGGCTTCTGCCTCCACAAACGTGGCGGACCGGGTGCGATCGGACGTCCTGGCGGCGGCACTCGCCTGCCGACGGAGAAAACCACATCCGAGTCTGCCATCCAGGCCACGTCGAGTGCGCACTGTCTGTCACTATGTGCTCATCGACAGTGAGGACCGGTCGCCCGCGGCCGGACTCCCCTACCGCGACTGCAAAGGCAGGGGCCTGTGAACATAGAGGCGGAGATCCTCGAGTTGAAGCTCCGTATGGAAGCACTCCAAGCTCTAGCATGTCCCGGCGGCGTCCTCAAGACCACCGTGCTCGCCTTTGTCGCGATGATAGCCGAGGTGAGGGACGCCCGATCCGAGATCACTCAAGACCTGGCAGCTCTGGGCATAGAGATCGAAGGCCTTCGCCGGCAGACGAATGAGCACATCATCTCTGCTCAACGCGAGATGCCGGCCTGGTACGAAGCCCTCCAGGACGACCTGAACGAGCTGCGACACAGACTCGATCGCGTGCTGGGGGAAGACACCGCTTAGGACCGGCGTCAACCTTCGCGATCACGGGTCTGGCCCGTGGAAGACCGCCGACGGCGGCGCGGCGACACCTCGTCTCGGCTCAGCCCGCGGTGGCCTTGGCATAGTGGAACACCTCGGGCGGGAGCGGGTGGTTCAGGCGCCACACGAATCGGACAGATCGTTCACCCTCATGGCGTACGTACCGCATAGGCCCGGCGTAGGTGTACGGCGGAGCCCCCAGCCCTTCGTCACGCTTGGACTTCCGGATCAGCAGATGAACCGTGGATCCACCCGTCAGGTAACGGCGAGCGGTGGCGGTCGAGGATCGCAGGATGCTCTGCGACTCCCACTGGAACAGCTCTTCGCTGATCGCGCGATCGTGGTAGAGCGTGGTGGGGGAGTAGTGGTCCTCGGACTTGTCGACGGTGACGAAGAACAGGTCCGCCCGGTGCTCCTGGACGTACTTGACCCCTTCCCGCATATGCGCTGGCCTGTCGATGCCGAAGGCGGCCAGCACCTCGTTCTTGCTGTAGCGGGCATGGACGTGCAACGGCACGACAGGGTCCAGCGGCGGGGCGACGTGACGGATTCCCGAGCGGAGCACGTCCGCCAACTCCAGGAGCTCCGCGGCGCGAGCCCCCGTGAGCCGCGTGAGCCGGGCTTCCATCCCCGAGACAGGCTCGCTGCCACCCCACAACATCGCGTCCAGCATGGCCATGAGGCGTAGCTCGCGCGGGGACCGCGGAGTCCGGCCGGCCAGCACCTCGGTCAGGAAGGCGAGGCGCTCGACGTCGTCAACGTGCAGCATCCTGCCGAAGGCCCGCCCGAGCCCTTCGTCAGGGGGCGCAGCTTCGAGACCCGCGGCATGCCGCAGGGAGGCCCAGCCCTGACGGCGCCGGTAGAGATCTTCCACGTCCAGCCCGGTCTCCTCCAGGAACCTGGACATATCAACGTCCCCGAGGGCGTCCCCGAGGTCGCGGAGCTCGCGTGCCAGGTCCCGCCAATTCAGGCCGAGCGCCTGCCGAACGTTCTCGAGGACCAGTCGGCACACATCGCGGTCCAGGTCGATCACGCAGCCGGCGGGCAGTGTCGGAAACCCCTGCTCGATCTCCCGTGCGATTCCGGTACGGCTGGCGCCCGTGAGTGCCCGATAGCGCCGGTCGAAGCGGAACTGCTTGTGCTGATGGCCGACGAAGTCGAGCACGGTCAGGCACGGCTTGTCGTCGGCCAGTCGCAGTCCACGCCCGAGCTGCTGCAGGAAGACGGTGGCGCTGTCGGTGGGGCGCAGGAAGAGCACGGTGTCGATCTCCGGAACGTCGACGCCCTCATTGAAGAGGTCAACGGTGAACACCGCGTTGACCCTTCGCTCCCTCAGGTCTCGGAGTGCCTGGGAACGCTCGCTCGCCGGGCTCTGCGCGGTAACAGCCACCGAGGGAAGCCCGGCTCGGGTGAACCGGTCCGCCATGAAACGGGCGTGGTCGATGCTCACGCAGAAGCCGATGGCCCGCATCCGCCCGACATCGCCGATCTTGCCCTGCAACGTCTCCAGCACCACGGCGACCCTGCGGTCATTACCCGTGTAGACGTTCGAGAGCTCGCCCGTGTCATAACCCTGGCCCCGGCGCCAGCCAATCCGGCGCAGGTCAGTGCCGTCGTGGACACCGAAATACTGGAACGGCGCCAGGAGCCCCCGCTCCAGCGCCTCCCACAGACGCAGCTCGGCAGCGATCCGGCCACCGAACCAGTGCTTGATGTCCTGGCCGTCGGCGCGTTCCGGTGTCGCGGTCAGCCCCAGGAGCACCTTAGGCCGCACCGCAGACAGCAGGCGCCGGTACGTCGAGGCCTCGGCATGATGAAACTCGTCCACGATAACCACGTCGAACCTGTCCGGCTCCGGCAGCGGGTTGGTGTGCAACGACTGAATCGAGGCGAACACATGCCGCCATCGCTCCGGACGAGAGCCGCTGACGTACAACTCACCGAACGTCTCATCCCGCATCACCTGCCGGAAGGTGAGCAGGCTCTGCCGCAGGATCTCCGCCCGGTGCGCGACGAACAGCAGCGAGTCCGCCCGCCCTGCCGCACGCAGCCGCCGGTAGTCCAGAGCGGCGACCACGGTCTTGCCGGTGCCGGTCGCCATGACGACCAGATTTCGCCACCGATCGTGGACCTGCCGTTCGGCGTCGAGCTCGTCGAGGATCTCACGCTGGTAGGAGTACGGACGGACGTCGACGTGCGCGAAGTCAAGCACGACCGCCAGGCCGCCGGTCCGCTCCGCGGACAAGGCACGGTCGAGCCGTTCGGCATCCTGCGCCGGATCGTAGAGCTCGAAAGAAGGATCGCCCCAGTAGTCGTCGAACGTGGCGGTGAAAGTGTCGATCAGATGAGGTTGTTCGGCTTGGGCGAGTCGTACGTTCCACTCGAGCCCATGGCTGAGGGCGGTTCGCGACAGGTTGGAGGAGCCCACATAGGCGGTGGACAGGCCGCTGGCCCGATGGAACAGCCAGGCTTTGGCATGCAACCTGGTCATCCGGGTGTCATAGGAGACGCGGATCTCGGCCCCCATGGCCGCCAGCCGGTCCAGCGCGAGGCGGTCGGTGGCGCCGATGTACGTGGTGGTCACCACCCTCAGCCGACCGCCGCGCGTCAGGAATTCTTCGATCGCCTCCGCCAGTACCCGTACGCCGTTCCACTTCACGAACGCGCAGAGCAGATCCACTCGATCAGCCGAGGCCAGCTCGCGCTTGAGCTCATGGCCGATCTCCGGCTGCCCCCTGCCGTTCACCAGCAACGCGCTCCCTGTGAGCGGGACGACCGGACGCGCGGGAAACCGTACCTGGCCGGCCGTGTCCCGGCTCCGGGCGATGCCCAGCAGTTCCTCGGCTGCCTCCACGAGTTCATCGGGCGAGGCGGCCTCGGGCACCAGGTCGCCGATGAGCTCGGCCACCCTATTGACGATCTCCACCTGCCGGGCCAGCCGCACCGCATCGCTTTCACCTCGTACGGAGCGCAGCGCGCGACGTGTGAGCGCGGCCAGGTGCCGGGCCAGCGTCTCGTGGGAGTCGGCGATGTCCAACGACCGCCGGTCGATCAGCTCGCGATCGGGTAAGGCTCGCAGCAGGGTGTCAACCTCACGGGTGATCAGATGTTGGTAGATGCCCGGCTGAAGATCGCTCACCCCGGCGACTATAGGTCGCGGCCGGCTACGGCGATGGGCGAACGTCAATGACCACCTGTCCTGACGTGGCCATTAGATCGCCCCACACTGGCCGACCGTGGACTGGATCGAGCGGGTCGCCGAGATCCGGCGCTGGACCAGAGGCGGAGAGCGGGCACCGCACAAGCCGCTCCTGCTCCTGTACGCCCTGGGGCATTTCTAGCGACACGACAACAGACCCGTTCCGTTCAGCGCCGCGGAGAACGAGCTCAAGAAACTGCTCAAGGAGTACGGCCCGCCCCGCGACACCAGTCCCGGCTACCCGTTCCACCACCTGACAAGCGACGGCCTCTGGCTGGTCGACACCCGCCACGGCCCGGGCAGCCCTGGCCCAGAACTGGGCCGGTTACGTGCCAGCCAGGCCAGCGGCCGCCTTGCGCCCCAGAGTCAACGTCGCGGTCGGATGCCGGGCCGGGCAGAGTTGGACATACGGGATGACAGCGCAGAAATATCGAGTATGGGGTACGTTAGCCGAATTTCCGGCAACCATCCAGTGATGATCTTGTTTTGCATGCCTTTCTGGGCTGTCAGGCCGCTCATCGTGCCGCTGGCCGCATTCGTCGCCCTGGCTTCAGTTTGGCTCTCGGCTCGCGTCTGGTTGCGCATCGCCGCGGAGTACAAGCGGCACGCCGCCGACGAGGCGGAAAAGGAGGTCCTATTGGCCGGCCGTCAAGCGGCGCTCGACCGGTGGAAGCGCAAAGTCGCCGACAGGCCGGACGATCTGGAGATGGCTCGCTGGCTGGAGTGCGACCGCAAGGCATTGATGGAGGAGGCGATGGGCTTCTACAGGCTGAAGCGGCAGGACGTCCTCGCCCACGCCTTTATCGAGGCGCCCGCCACACCCTCCTACAGCAGGGCACGCATTGAGGACGGGCCATGGCGCTATTCGAAATACAAGATCCTGCTCTTCCTACTCACCAAGGACGGCGTGCGGCAGTTAACGGTGCACCTCGACTTCCAGAAGGCCACATTCCGCAGCCGGGCACGTACCAATTACCGCTATGACGCGTTCACCTCGGTCCAGGTGGCCGAGACCGACAACGGAGAGAACGTCTTCGAGCTGACGCTGACCAACGGTGATCCGATCAAGGTCAAGGTGACCGATCCGCCCACAGAAGTCACCCAGAAGGAGGATAAGAATCCGCAAGGCGCGTCACAGGTGACCCTCGGCACGGCGGGGCTCGGCAACGCCCTACACGTCTTGGAGGGCGTCGCTGCGGAAGGCAAGGAGTGGATCGCCTTCGAGCGCCAACGTGAGAAAGTCCCTCTCGCCGAGATGAGCGAGGCCGTGAACGCCATCTTCGCCTGACGAACTATGGCCCTTTCGATGCGCAACTTCGGTGATCGTTAGTTCAGTGGGTGCGGCAGAAGGTGGGCGAGGTGGCCAATTCGCAAGGCGCCTCGGGAGATGTTGATCCGCCAGCCCGCGTTCTGGCGGGGGACCCGCCGCTGCAGATCGTGCTGGTGACCGGTGGGCAAGGAAGTGCTCGCGGCTTAACCGCTGCGCGATCAACTGCATGCGGTGGAGAGGGTACCGGCTCCTACGGTGCTGGCCTGGCTCGTCACCTGAGCGGCGCGGCCTGGCTTGGGGAAGCGTCGCCAAGATCATCCCGCATATGTCCCGTGATCAAGGTCCTACGGCTGCATACAGGTGCCGTCGGCGGCCTACCAAGGGCTCGGAACGCAACTGACCTGCGGCCAAGAAACCGCAGGTCGGAGGCTGGAGTGCCTGGTGGAGATGAGTGCCCCCGGCGGGACCAGTCCAAATAGACACCTAAGCCCTAATGCGCTCGCATGTCATGAGCTGACGATAGTAGAGCGCTTTAAGCTTCCGCCAGGTCTTCGAGAAGTTCACCGATGAGTCGTTCTTCCATGACCGCTCTCGCGGTGACTGCCATGTGTGCCGCGAGTTCGGGCGCCCAGGGACTATCGGCCGAGCTGCCCTTCAATGCCTCGGACTCGCCCCGGCCAAGTGCGTGCCGGTAGGTGGTCATATCCATCCGCCAGGGTGTGGCCCCATATCTCGCCTGCGCCTCCGCAGTGGTCCGCACTCCGGTCCAGTCGAAGTCACCACGCCACCACACCTCTCCCGCGCAGGCGGCAACCAGCCGGTGGCATGCCAGCGACGGGATCCCTTCGGTGCAGATCAGGGCCGCTCCAGGAACGGTCACCGCAGCTCTGAGCACTGCGGGATTCTCACACACGAATACCCGAGGCGTGGTCACCAGCAGCGGCATCGTCACCAGCTGATGCAAGGTGACCCGGAAGGGCGTGGCCGTGTCCGCCGCCGCGTTCAACCAATCGGCCAACGCCGAACCGGTCGCGCGCAGCCCCAGGACGAGCACCTGGCTCGCGAGGTCGTCCACGATCACTCCGGCGGACTCCCACAGCGCGCGGCGTCCCTCCGATGTGGTCTCGACGGGCGTGCTGATCCGTGCTGCCAGTGCCCGCAGCACCAGCCTGTCCAAGGGGGTCCCGGCCAGTGCCTTGGTGTCGCCGGTGGCCCGCTCCGCCAGTACGCTGATCGGGATCGGACTGGCGGCGGGTAGCAGATCGAGGACAACCCGCGCCTGACGGACAACCCCACCGCCCCGCCGTACTGCCTTGGTCAATGTTCCGTCGGCGGCCAGTCTGGCGCTCCACTCGGCGAACCACGGCTCGCTCGCGTGACGGCATCCGGCCAAGATCTCCACCAACTCCGTGCGAGCGTGGTCGTGGCGCGCCCGTTCGTCGGCGCGCACCGAGACCGGGCCGGTGAGGGTGAGCACGGCAGAGAGTAGGTCGTCGCAGATCCCAGCCCTACGTAGCGTCGCCTCCACCGCCGTCGGTGACACGGTGAGGCTGGCCGCGCCACGGTCCTTGCGGCCCAGCAGTCCGGCGACTGCCCGTCGCTCCTCGTCCGTGACCTCTTCCAGCATCAGTGGGGCGTAGAGATCGCGGTCGTGAGCGATTCGGTCTGTCAGGCGTGCCACGACGCGCGCCAGTCCGGGCCCTCCGAGGGTACTGCGCAGCCGATCGGGATCGCTCACCACAGGGCTCGGCCTGAATCGTCGGCAGCGGAGGTATCCCTTTCCACCCGTTCGGCGCGGGCGCCGTCCCACTCCCAGGTCGTCACGTGAACCGCGTCTATGCCGTCGCGCCGGACCAGTTGATGGGTGGCGATGCCGGGCACCGTGCGGTAGAAGCCCCACTCCCGCTCGCTGGTCATCGCCACGTCCAGGTCGAAGGTCGTCAGCAGGCCCAGGCACTTGGCCCGGGCGTCGTCGTCGACTCCGGCGAAGGCCTCGTCCAGGGTTACCAGCCGGGGAGCGTGCGGATGCGCGGAGCGGTAGTGGGAGGAGGCCGCCGCGAACAGCGGCAGGGAGACGGTCAGCACCCGCTCGCCACCAGAGGCGGGCCCGGTGGCGGGACGCCAGCGTCCATCCTGGTAGCGCTCGATCACGAAGGTGTGCCAGCTCCGATAGTCCAGCGCCCGCCGCAGATGCTCGGCCCAGGTGCCGTGCTCGTCCCTGCTGCGCTCGGCCTCGATCTGGGCCTGGAGGAAGTCGGCCACGGCCGTCCGGTCGGCCGGAGACCATAGGTCGGCGCCCTGGCGCAGGAGTCGGGCTCGGGCCTCGGCCAGTCCGGCGGGGGCATCCTTGTCGGGCACCCAGGACATGCGCAGCAGCATGCCGGTGGAGGTGGGCCGTTCCTTCAGCTCCTTGTTCATCTGGCCGGCCTGCTCGTCAGCATCGGAGATCAACTGCTGCAGATGAGCCGCCACGTCGTTGACCAGGTGTTCCTCGACGATCTCCCGCTGGCGTGCGGTCAGCGTCCGCTCGCGGTAGTCCAGTTCGGCCTCCAGCAGGGTGGCCAGTTCGGCGGGCACCCGTTCCCGGCCCTGGAACTGGATCGTCACCACGAACCAGTCCGACAAGCCCGCCACAGCGTGGTGGCCGTGCCTGGTCAGGGCCTCGGACAGTTCACTGTAGCGCCGGGTGATCTCGTCCTGGACCCGGCGCCATGCGTCGTCGGAGTCATCGACGTCCGAGAGCGTCTGCTCGATGCGTCGCGCGAGCCTGACCGCGGGATCTGCCGCCCAGGAACCGCTCTGTTTCACCTCGCAGGCCACCTCCAGCAGCCCGGTCTCGGCGAAACGGCGAAGCGCCTCGATGGCCCCCTCTCTGCGGCGCGCCACGCCATCGGCGTTCTCCCGGAGTTGCTCCTGCCGTCCTTCGGCCTTGGCGCGCTGCTCGACAGCTTCCTGGTGGGCCTGGCCCAGGCGCCTGAGTTCGGCGGTGAGTGTGGTGATTCGGGCCTTGACCTCGGCGAGCCGCTCCCGGAGCTCCTCCACCGACGCGCCGATCGAGGCCCGCAAGGTCTCCAGCCGGGCATGTTCTTCGGCCGCCCGCCGCCGCGCCGCGCGCTCGACCTGCCGGGCCCGTTCCCGCTCCTGCTTCGTGGCACGCAGCTCACCCGTCCAGGTGATCATCTCGGCCTGCTTCTGGGCGTGCAGGTGCGCGGCGGCAAGCAGTTCCGTGACCACCTGGCGGTAGGCGCCCAAGGCATTGCGTACCCGCGCCAGCCCAGCGAGATCGGCGGGCAGCCGGGTGTCGAGTGCGGCCCGGTCCCGTTCTCCGATCGCCGAGGCCAGGTCGTCCAGGGCCCACTGGACGTCGTTCTCCTGTTCCTCCACAGCGGCCACGGCATCCGCATGGCGATCGACCGCGCTGGCGAGCACCGTATGGGCGTCCCGCACGGCGGTGTCCAGTGGGTGTCCTGCCGCTTCGGCGCTCACTTGCTCCTGCCGTGCCTCGATGGCAGCAGCCGTCGCCTCGGCCTGCCGCACCTGATCGGCAGCCTGGCCGATCAGCACTTCCAGCTCAGCCAGGCGGCGCTGTCTGGCTTCCTCGCGAGCCGTGGCTCCGATGTATTCGGCACTCGGCTTGGCCCACGCTCCGTGCAACGGCCCAAGCCGCCAGCGGCCATCGGCGCAGACGTAAGGTCCGGGTTGTTCCTCCAGGCCGATGCCGTCCAGGACGGCTTGCGCCGCCGGGTCGGTGGTGACCAGCGCGCGGCTGAGCGGCGCCTGCGCACGATCGCCAGGCAGCGCGATCACATCGTGGGTCCCGGCGTCCAGCAGCCGCCCATCCGGGGTGATCCAGGCATCCAGCAGGCCGGAGGCTTCGAGCGCCGCCTCAAGCCCGGCCCGGCTGCCGGCGTCGAGTTCGGCGGCGAAGTCAGTCAGCGCCCACAGCGGCCCGCCCGGCCGCCCCTCACGGACGCCGTCTCCTCTGGTGTACGGCACGCGTGGCATGGCCTGTTCGCCCGCGGACAACCGGTCACGCTCGGCCACTAGATCATCGTGATCGGCGCGGCGGGTGTCCAAAGCCATGGTCGCGGCAGCCAGCGCGTGCGCGAGTTCTTGCCCCCTGCGGCGTCCGGCCTCGCGCAGCGCCGCCTCGCCGGGGTGCGGCCCGGTCAGGCTCTCGGCCCAGTCGGCCAGGCCGTACTCCTCGGGATCGGGCAGGCTCAGCTCCCGAAGCCCCAGACCATACCGGCGCCAGGCGGTCACGTGATCGGCGATGGCGGAGGCCAGCCCGTCGCGGGCGGTGGCCAGCCGGTCGGCGGCCGCGTCGCGCTGGGACTCGCGCTTGGCGAGCAGGGTGCGGGCGGCGACCAGGTCGCGCTCGCGCTCCGCCGCCGTCTGGGCGAGAGCGGCGACGTGGTCGACGGCTTCGGCCCTCGACCTCAGGGCAGCCTCGATCGGCTCACCGGCCTCCAGCAGTCGCTCGTGCTCCGCTGCGAGCCCGGTCTGCTCGGCCAGAGGCATCGCGCGATCACGGCATCCGGCCAGCGCCCGCTCGCTCTCGTCCGCGGCCTGCTCGGCTTCGGCGTGCCGGGTGGTCCGCTCTGCCACCTTGCTCTCGGCGGCCTCCACCGACTCCACCGCGGCGGTGACGGCCTGATCGGCTTCGTCGGCGTACCGCTCGGCGGCGTCCAGGTCCTTGATCCGGCTGTCGCCGGCGAGCTCCTCCTTGACGGCATTCTGCTCGGCCAGCTCGGTCTGGGCGCTCTCCGTGGAGGCGGCGGCTTCGCTCTCTCGCCGGGCGGCGTCCGCGATCAGTTCGGCCACCGTGTTCAGGTCGCGTTGCCCCTGCTCGTAGGCGGAGTGCGCGAGCCGTACCTGTCCGGCTTGCCTGCGTGCGGCCACTGAGGCATAGCGTTGGTAGCGCGTCATGAACCGGCGCACGTGCTCCCGGGTGTCCTTGAGCCCGACCAGTTCCTCACGCTGCTGCTCCAGATCGTGGAAGGCGGCGGCGACATCGGAGATGAGCGCCTGGTCGAGCGGAGCGAGTGCCTGGGAGAGCGCCTGCGACAGCTTCTTCTCGTCCGGGCGTTTGGACAACTGCGGCTGGCGGAGCTGGATGAGCAGGTTGATCAGCGCCTCGTACCGTTCCGTCCCTAGGTGGAACAGGTGCTCGTCCAGCAGCCTGCGGTAGCCGGAGGACTGCTGGACGACCTGACCGGACAGGCCGACGGCCTCGGTCAGCCGGTCGCGGGTCAGCGCGGTGCCGCTCTTGCCGATCAGCGACAGCTCCTGACCGATCCGCTGCGAGGTGACGAAGAACCAGCGATCGGCGATGCCCTTGCCCTTGACCGCCTTCAGCCCGCACCCCACGGTCAGGTACGCGCGTTCGCCGTCCTCGGTGACCCGGCCGAACTCAAGCCAGGTGTAGCCGAGCCGCTCCTCGTACCGGTCGCCCAGCAAGAGGTTCCACTCCATCTTCTTGCCGGGGTCGCCGTCGGGTTCCACCCTGCTCGGTGTCAGTTCGCCGTCCAGCAGGAACGGCAGCGTCAACGCCAGCACCTTGGACTTGCCTGTGCCGTTGTTGCCGCGGAACAGGATGCGCCCGTCCCGGAACCAGAACTCCTGCTCGTCGTAATAGAACAGGTCCACCAGACCGGTGCGCAGCGGCTGCCAGCGGTTCGTCGCGGCGATCGGGAGAGTCATGCGTCCTTCGATTCGGTGATCGCGGAATCGTCGGCTTTCTTCCCGGTGATCACCGGGTCGGCGAAGCCGAAACGGGCCAGCGCAGGCAAGGGTACAATGGCGTCAGCCTGGAGCCGGATGAGCCCGAGCGACGCCAGCCGGTAGATAGCGCCCGCGGTCAGTTCCGGAACCGAGGCATTCTTCCGCCACAACGTACGATGCCGTACGGCAAGGCGTTCCATCTCGTTCCTGGCCTGGTCCGTCTCAACCGCCGTTCCGGGATACATGCGCAGGTGATCGGCGAGATATTCGGCGAGCAGCAAGGTGGCGTGCCCGTCAGTGCCTTCCTCCGGCATGCCCAGGTCAGTGGCCTCACGGGTGGGGTCGAGCAGGGCGATGCCCTCCGAGCGGACCTCCGCGACCAGGCCAGTCGCCTCAGTGAGGCGCTTGAGCAGCGGTCCGCGCTGGCGTTCCAGATAGCCTCGCTCGGCCTCGGACAGCTCGTGATAGTAGAGGACTGGATCGTCCAGCAGTCGCCGGACCAGGCTGTGCCGGATCAACCGGTTGCGCCCATCCTCGGTGTCGGGGACCAGTTCCTCAGTGATCGCCGACAGCCGTTCATCCAGTTCGGCGGCTTGCACCATGGAGGGTCCACGCCGGGTGGCCAGCAGGACGGCCAACACCCGCCGGTTCACGTCATAGAGGGCGTCGCCCGAGCCGCTCACATAGGCCGCTTCGTCTCCCGCCACCTTGTTCAGCACTCCGATACCGATCAGCAGCCCGGCCACGGTCGCCAGATCGGTGCGCTCCTCACGGGTGCCGAGCGTGAACACCATCCCGGAGGCGATCAGGTCGGGGTCGCCCGCGAAGGCCAGCATCCGCTCGGCCAGCCAGCCAAGCGTCACCTGGCTGTCGGCGCGCTCCAGCGCCGCCAGAGCCAGGCAGGTCAGCACGTAACGGCGGCGGCTGAACGCCACCTTTCCCTTGGTCTGCGCGGCTCGCGTGCCATCGACGTGACGCGACGGCACCTTGCGCAGCCGGGCCGCAGCCGTATCGGCGTGCAGAGACCACCCGGCTTCGCGGGCGAACCAGTCCGTCAACCAGCCCTGATGTTTACGCACGAGTCGGAAGTCAGGTGCCTCGGGGGTGAGCAGCGGATGACGAAGTAGCGCCCGAATCGCCTTGCCGCGCTCCTCCTCACGCTGTGCGTCCAGCACATCGGTGACCTCAGCCGCCATACGGCGCCACCGACAGGTCGATGATGGTCAGCTCATGGTCGGGTCCTCGCAGCACACCGTCCTCCGTCCGGACTTCCGCATGACCGTCCACTGGCTTCAACCGCACTTCCAGGCTGCCATCCGAGGTCCTGGCCATCACCTCGCCCGGCCCGGCCGCCAGCCCATCCCCCAGCAGGCGCAGGAAGAGCCGGAACTCCACCGGGTCCAGCTCCCCCAGCTCGCTCAGCAACACTGGCCGGCCCGTCGCCAGCTGTTTGCGCGCCAGCTCGGTCTGCTCGCGTTCTGCCGCCACGAACGCTGCCAGTTCCGCGCGCTGCCTGCTCCGGTTGACGACCTTGCTCGGGGCGCCTCTTCTGGAATAGCTGCCTGTGGCGCGCAGCCGTACCGAAATCTCCGCTCGCGGCCCCTCAAGCCAGCTCGTGGCCGACGGTGCGCCCTCCGGCTCCCCGGCCTCCACGGTCAAGTGCCGCGCGGAGGCCAACCCGAACGCCGCCCGCCACAGACGATGCGCATCCGCCTCGGTGAGACACTCAGCGAACCACCGCGCCAGAGCCCGGAAGTCAGCCGAGCGGTCGCTCCTGCCCGCACGACGTTCCTGCAGCACGCTGATCGTGGCCAGCAGATCGGGAATCGCCTGGCGGGCCCGAGTCCGCAACAGATCGGCCTGACAGGGACGCGCACGATCCCCCACGAACCACGACCGCAGGCCCGACCAGCGGTTACGCCACTCCGCCAGCTTCAAGCCGACGGGGTCTTCCTCATCCGGCGCCGCATCAGCTGCCTCCCGCTCTGCGGCCAGCCTGAGCAGGGCCTCGACTTGGTCGAGTTTCTGGATCTTGTCCGCGATGTCGAAGGACTTGACGACCAGCTCCGAGACGAACCGTTCCAGATAAGCGATCAGGCGATCCTTGTAGGCGAGGAACGCCTCCTCCTCGATATCCTGCAGGTCGATCGTGCGCTGCAGGCCGCCGATGAAGGCGCTCGCGTTGGCCGCCAGACTGTCGAGCCTGCTCATGATCTCCAAGAGCAGGTTGTGTGCGACCGCCGGATCCGGCTGCCCTTCCAGGGCCGACAGCGCATGGAGCCGTACCCGGATGTCCTCCAGCGCCACCGCTTGGAGCTCGCCCCTGCGTCCCACCTCCTGCTCGAAGACCTCCAGCGCGCGCTCGGCGGCCTCGCCCTCACGGCTGAGCTGATAGAGGTAACGGGCGCGGTAGAAATCCTCAACCGTGGTGACACGGCCCGTGTCGGGGTCGGCGCGCAGGTTGTCCCACTTATCCAAGCTGTCCAGGGCGCTGTCCACCTGGTCCTGCGTGACCGGTTCGCCACCGTCTCCGCGAAGAGCCTCCGCCACGTCCTCCGGCCGCAAGTGCACCACGAAGCGCCGCTTGTTGGCCATGAAGACATTCATGATCCGGCGATAGAGGGAGGAGTTGGGGACATCGAGATGGGCGAATACTTGAGTACGCGAATGAGACATAACAATATGTCAGTATGCCGTCACCGGATACGGTTCGCTCCATGTTCGGCGAACCGAGCTGTGAACCCACACAGCTCGACCAACAAGCGCTGCGTGCCCATCCGCCGTCAGGAACACGGAAACATGGATACACCTCCCTTCGGCTACGCCGGCACCAGGCCATACGTCGTGCCTGACCTACAAGGCCCGAACACGGCGTGATCCAACTCCCGCTCACCCTGGCCTGGAGCGGTCGCCGCCGGATGGACGATCTCCAGGATCGGCTCGCTCGGCTGGCACTCAAACTCATCTCCGACCACGGCTTCGCCCTGGGCGGCGGCCACGCCGTAGACCTCCACGGCGGGGTGCAGCCCGGATGGGCAACTAAGCCCCAATGTCCTCGCACCTCATGAGCTGACTGTTGTCGAGCGTTCTCAGCTGAAAAGTACCCGCTGATTGAGAGTTTGCGGCATGTCAGGCCGCGCGCCAGACCACGCAAGGTATTTGCTCCCTGCGGCCGCTTCTCAGTAGCGCGATACTCGGTGCTGTCACGGACCGAACGACTACGAGCAACCAATGAGTAGCATCGGCCAGCGATCTGCAGCCAAGAGTTGGGAGTCGCCCCTGACGCGAAGCCTAGTCTGCTTGACGTGCATGGTTCTCGGTAGCCACAAGGTCGGCAAGGGCGGCGCTACCGGAGTTCAGCATGAGCTGGAGGTGGGCACCTCAGACAACAGACACAGTCGCCGGGTGACGGCGCACACCAGAGGCAAGATCACGAAATCTGATCCCAGGTGACCCGGACTAGCCACAAGGCCGTGACGCTGTTGGCGATCTTTCATGTGGGGGCGAGGAGGGCCTGGCACAGGGTGTGGAAGCGGCTGGCCCGGCGGCGCGTCTTGGGGGTGGCGTTCAGCCAGTCGCCCAGGCGGGCCAGGTTGCAGGCCATGGCGGTGAGCACGTGCTGGAGGTGGGTCTTGGCCAGCCCCCGGTAGCGGGTCCGACGTAGCCCGCGGACCCGGACGTTCTCGGAGATGGTTGATTCACACCCGGCGCGGATGGCGTAGCGGGCCTGCCATGCCTGATCCGCCTGTTCGGCGCGGTTACGGGTTTGGATCTCGTGCAGCGGGCGGGGCAGCAGCGCCAGTGCGCGGGGCCGTTCGGCCGATGCGGTGCACGAGGTGCGGACCGGGCAGACCCGGCAGGTGGCGGTGTCGAAGCGGACCTGGATGTAGTCGTGTCCTTTGATCCGTAGCGGTCCCCAGCTGCGGCTGGGTGAGCCGCGCGGGCAGATGGCCACCTGACGCTCCCAGTCGATGACGAAGGCGGATTTGTCGAACCCGCTACCGGCCATGGCCTGCGCGCTGGGGTCGGGGGCGATCGGCCCCAGCAAGGTGATGTTGTGGATCTGATCGGCGCGCTGGATGCGTGCGGGTGAAAGGTAGGCCGCGTCCACCACGTGCTCGGCTGGGGCCAGTCCGGTGGCGGCCAGGTCGTCGTGGATCAGTTCGGTGAGCTGCCCATCTTGGACGGGGGCGATGGTGGTGGCCACGTGGACCACAAGATGCGGCAGGTCATCGTCGCAGGTCTCGGTCAGATGAACCCGGTAACCGCTCCATTCGGTGCCACGTTTGACGCACCAGTGCGCATCGACATCGTAGGGAGAGTCAAAACGCAACGAGGCCGGTGGTAGCGCGCTGCCCTCCCGCCAGCACAACGTGCCGTGCTCGTCGGTGTAGTAATGGTGCAGCCACACCTGGCGCAAGATCTCCACCTGCGGCAGGCCGCGCAGCCGGGGCGGGCGTCATCGGCCCACACCGCTTGGAGGATCTTCAGGCCGTCCCGGCCGATCTGCTCTGCCCGCGCGATGATGGCCTGCTTGCCGCCGGGCACCCGTCCGATCTCCACCCGGCGGCCGTACTGGCGCGCCCACTCCGGCTCGATCAGCGGCGCCAGCCAGACCGAGGCGGCCTCAGCCAACTCCTCCAACGCCGCCCGCAGGCTCTCCCCAGCCAGCTCCAGTCGGCTGACCTGCCGGACCGCGGCCAGCACGTGGGTAGCATCGGTGCGCTGCCGCCCCCGGCCCTTGACCAGCCCAGCCGCGTGTAGGCGATCCAGCATCATGCCCAGCAGCCGGTCGGCGCGTTCGGGCTGCTCGGCCAGCCGAGCCCGGAACTCACACAACACTGAGTAGTCGAACCCGGCGTCCTCCAACTCCAGACCCAGCGCGTACTTCCAGTCGATCCGCACCGCGACAGCGCAGGCCGCCTGCCGGTCGGAGTAGTCCTCGGTGAACTGCAACACGCTGACCAGCGCCAGTTGTGCCGCCGACAGCGACGGCCGCCCGTCGACCGGGTACCAGTCGGCGAACTCGTCATCTTCGAAGATCTCTCCGAGCCGGTCTCGGACCAGCATCGCCGGTGTGCCCTTCGGACAGACCATCCAGGCTAACTCCGCCGTCTTCGCGGGAATCCCCGCACTCGCTCGGGGACGCAGTGACATCGCCCTTGCCTCCTCTCGACCGGCTCGCAGTCCGGTCGGCACCTCCAGCCTGAACCCCCACTCAAAGATCGCCAACAGCGTCACGGCCTTGGGACTAGCCACTCGGCGCCCAGAGCCCTTCCTAGCACCGGACGAAGGGCTCTGCGCTTGAAGTACTCGAGTTCTTGAGCCTCACACTCGCTCCCGAGGTCGACCGAATCGCTCTCGCCGGGAAGCGGCCGGCAAGCCAGACCCGGCGCCGGAAGCGATCCAACCGTGCCAGAGTGATCCGCATGATCCCCCCGTATGTTCCCGACGAGCCACCGCTCACCTACGCCGACAGCTTCGACATACCGGTTCTTTTCCGTAACGGGCCTGCGAAGGAAGCCCAGGAGGCAGTGGCGGACAGCCAAGCTCAAGCCGTGGGCGAGCTCGGGCGGGTTCCCGGCGAGCGACGGCTGGTACGTCTCGACCACCACCTGGCGGGAGATCATCAAGGCCGCCATTGAGGTCGGCCGCGACGTCACCCCGCACCTACAGAATCAGCCGCGGTATGCGCACGGGGAACTCGTCGCCAGGGTTTCCCCGCTGTACGCCTATCTCGGCATGCACCCCGTCACGCCTCAGTACCCCGTACGAGGCACCAAGGACCGGCGCCTGACCCTGAACCCGGGGTACGCGTACGGCACCGAGCGCAGCGCGAAGAACGCAGCCGCCTACCGGCTGGGGATGACGATGACCGAGTGGGCCTGCCGCTCACTGCTGGGCCTGGGGCAGAGCGGCGGCCGTGCCCTTGCTCGTCGGTGCGATCGTTCAGGATCGCATCGCGTCAGGGCAGGGCCTTGAGTCGGCGCTGCAGGTTGGGCTGGTTGTATCGGCCCACAGTGGTCACCGGGATCACATGCGGGAGCGAAGAACATAATGGGCCTCATAGGTGTTCCGGACGCGTGACCGGCACCCGGGTTTATTGGTGCAGCGACGCATGCCAATGTTCTTTCCCTGAAGTTTTCACTCCGGCGTCTTACGAATTTTGACGACGCCTGTAATCTCGTTTCGAGCCTGATCCATACGAAAGCGCAAAAATCGGCGTGTGTCTCTGTCCGCCCCAGGAGTGCGGTTTCGAAGGGGGCTGTATGCGATTGGTATCCGGATCATTACAAATAGTCCGTTTCGTTCCATGTGGCCAGCGATCGGTCTTATGTGTAGAAGGTGGCAATTGTCTTGACCGCAGCCCAACGTAGATCCATTATCGCCAAGATCGGATACATGATTTTTCAGGTTCTCGGCGCACATGGGAGGTTAGCTTTTACTAGAATCTGTGGAGATGGGCTGAGATGTAGCCTCTTCTCTTTTTTGTGGGGGACTGTATGGTTACCGGATCGCTGGATCGCTCCTTCGTGCACGTCGCAGCCCTGGCGCCGCATGGGAAGCATGCCGCCCAAAAACTGACTGAGCTGTATGACGAACTGTTGAGACAGGGGGCGGTCGGCGACGCGAAACATGTCCGGGACGCGGACGAAGCCGCGTGCCGCCGGGATTTCGATGGGCTGAAACGATTTGTCGCCACCGGCATTCCGCTCGACGAGTTCTACGAGCGTCAGCACGGTCGGGTCGGGCGAGTTGCCGGCTGGCGTAATGCTGTCGCACTGGTACCACTCATGCTCACCTGGTTAGCGCTCGCGGTGGCCAGCTGGGCCTATCACGAACTGGTTCGGAAAGATCCGTCCCGGATGGCGGATCCCTTCCTGGTGTTGTGGCAGGGGCGCTTCGACGGTATGGCTCTGCCCACGTTCGCGGAAACGGCCGTACTGTCATTCAGCCTGCTGCTCATCGTGATGATGCTCACCGTATGGGCGCACCGCAGAGAAGCCGCGGCGAACAGAAGCATCGCCATTGTCGACAAGTTGGCGGACGACGCGTTGAACGCTCTCGACCTGGCGGTCGAAGCCAGCACGGCTCGGCCGCCCGACAATGCGAAGGAGTGGGCCGAGGCGGCGAGCCGGGTCCTGACCGAGACGCAACAGATGATCAAGGCGGCGGTGCGTGACACCACTCAGCTCGCCAAGAACAACGCCGACATCGCCCAAACCGCCAGTGAGCGGTTGACGCAGTTGCAACAGCACGGTGAGGAGATGCTGAAGGGAGTCGGCGAGGAGACCCGGGAGGTGATGCTCACCCTGCAACGGCAGAGCGAGCAGACCACCACACGGGTGGGGGAGGAAGCCACCCAAGTGCTCAAGCAGGCAGGCGAGGCCAACCGGCAGCTGGTCGAGCAGCAGATGACCCCGCTGTTCGAGGGGTTCAAGATCTCGCTGGCGGAGTACCGGCGAGACCAGGAGACCTACCGCAACAGCGCCGCCAAGCTGGCCGGAGGCATCGTGAACCTGACGACGGCGGCGTCCGGGCTGGCCGACGGTGTCGGCACGTACGCCACGGTCGGCCGGTCCATCGACGAGAAGCTCGCGTCGATCGACGCCACACAGACCGCGTTCGGCGAGAAGATCGAGGAGCACTCGACAGGCATCCGCTCCGCCTCGGCTGAGTTGCATGACGTCGCCAAGTTGATAACCGGCAACATGAAGAGCGACATGGAGGCGTTGGCGCAGAATGTCGTGCAGGCCGGTACGACTCTGGCCGCCACCGAGCGGAGCCTGTCCGCGACTGCCCTATCGCTGGAAGCGGCGACGCGGGCCATGGGAGCCACAGCCGCCAACCTCCTCACTGCCGCGGCAGCGGTGGAAAAGGCGGCCAAGACGATCAGCGCTGGCTCCGCTCCGGTGTACCGCCGCCGCCGTCTCTGGGCGCGGCTGTTCGGTGGGCGCTGATGAGGCGCGTGCGCCGGATCGCCGAGATCCGGGGAGGTAGGAGAGAGCCGGGCAACCTGGTGTTCGGAACCATAGGCTGGCTCTTCGCCGACCTCATGGTGGCCCTCGTCATGGCATTTCTGGTGGCGACCACGGTAGGGGGACAGAAACCGGAGGCACCGCCCCCCGAACCCTCGCCGACTATGACCCCGACCCCGACGCCCAGTCCCACTCCCACTCCCACTCCGACGGTCGAGCCGGGAATCGAGCAGCGCCCGGTCAAAGTGACACTGCGAGGGGTGGACTGGGCCGGCCTGCTGGCGGGAAGCAAGGCCGCGGAGGCCGATCTTCGGCGGAAGATCCAGGCGAAAGAGCAGCTGAAAGACCGTCACGCCGGGCTGGTGCTGGCCTTCGGCGGTGGAGGGGCGCAGGATCGGGACCGTGCCCAGAACATCGCGAGGAAGGCGAACGCGGTCTTCAAGAAGCTCGGCAAACAGAACTTCTCCGTGTTCCACGGGACAGTGTTCGTTCCCTACGTCAATTTCTACAACTCGATGAGTACGGTGAGTCTGGACGTCTATATGTTCAAGCAGTGATCACAGCGGCACGAGCTCCACGGTGGACGCTTCGCCGGGCGAGGCCGTGAACAGCCGGTACCGCAGGCGCTGATCACCGAGTTTCGGCAACGGGACCGTGCTCGTGCCGGTCACGATCAGTGGATCGATGGCCTTGACATGCGTGCCGTCCTCACGGGTCCGCGGTGGGCGGTCGGGCCGGCCGCGCAGCTCCAGGGTAGGAAGCCCGACCGGTTCGGTGGCGATCAGCGTCAGCGTGGGCCGGCGCCCGTTCGCTTGTTCCACCCGATAGTTGACCAGCACCCTGGGCCGTACGATGTGGCCACGCACCCCCGCGGTCATGAAGTCCACCCCGTCCCGCTCGACGACCACGGCGACGACGACGTACATCCCTGTGTCGCCCGGCCCGACCGGGATCAGGCATCCGCCCACGCGCTCCCCGGACACCCGCGTCACCGGCAGCGGCCGGTCGGCGGTGGTCGCATCGAGCAGTTCCCCGCTGGTGCGGTGGCCGACCAGTGCTCGCTCGCCGGCGTCCGGCCAAATCCAGCCGAGCTGGAGCACCGGACCGCCGAACTCCCCTTGGAGCCCGGACACCTCCTCGCGGATCGCGTAACGCCGCAGTTTGCCGACGTACCGCATGCCGTCCGCCTGGAGGACCGGCACGTAGGAGAAGAATCCGCTCGCGACGTCGTAATAGGCGTCGATCACCGGCGGATGCCCTGACAGCTCTGTCCCAGCCGGTCGCAGGATGGCCTCGGGCCCCTGATCTCCCTCGTTCGAGGTTCCCACGCCGTCCTGGCGGAAGATCCGCATTTCGCCCCGCTCCGGCTCGGGGAAGCGGATGCCCACCCTGTGCACGGCAAGCTTGAACTGCGGGGGGGAACTGGTAATGGTCAGGGGACCGGGCGGAGCGAGGGGTCTGCTCGGTATCGCCTGCTCCTTGCCGCCCTCCGACCAGAACGTCCCCAGCCCCTGGATGACGTACGACGCCCGCGCCGTGTACTCGTAGCGCACTCCGTTGGTGACATCCGAGTCGATCAAGAAGGACTCGCCGGTGGTCTCCAGCACGACCGGTGCCTCGGAGGCGCCCATCGTCCGCCGGGAGATCGCGACGCCTTCGGCGTGGGCCGACAGTTCCCACGTGAGCTTAACCTGGCCGTCGCCCGCCTGGCAGCGCAGCTCGGGATCGGGTGTCACCACGACGGATGCGGCCACGCCGGGCGCGGAGTGCGCGCCGGACCGTACCGCGAACACCGCGTAGGTCAGCGGCAGCCCCGCATACTCGTCTGTCGTCCTGTCGCGGCAGGACAAGCCGCCGACCTGGCAAAGGAGTCGCTGGCCGGGAAGCTCCTCCACGGACTCCGGTGCGTCCAGGCCGGTTCGCCTGACCACGATGTACGAGATGCCGGGCTCCGTGGAATGCTCCCACCTGACCAGCACGTCCGTGGTCGAGGTCAGGACCTCAGCGCGGACCGCGCGGGGCGTCTCCAGGGGGATACGCGTGAGCTCGGTCCTGGCCGCCTCGAAATCCTCGCACCGCTGTAGCGCTTCGCGAAGGAACTCGACGCGTCGCCCCAAAGGGGTCTCGGGCCGCAAGGCCGCCTCGTAGAGCTTCCGCGCCTGCCTGACTCTCGCCTCGGCCTGCTGTAAGTGCGTTTCGCGGTCAGGGAAACCTCCAGGAGCCGCCCGCAGCAGGTCACGGACTCCAGCGTATTTCCCGGCCTCCATCAAGACCTTGATCATTTCCTGTGTTTGCTCGATGCTCTGGGAGGTGGCAGCCAATCGCGCCCGGGTGTCACGCAACTTGGCCGCGATCTGATCGTCACGGTCGCGCGGCAGCCGCCAGATGCGCTCAGCCTGCTCCAGCAGCCTTTCGGCGGTCGGCAACCGGCCGCTGTCCAGCGCCTCCATGGCCT
This sequence comes from Nonomuraea lactucae, assembly GCF_003313395.1. Lineage (GTDB taxonomy): Bacteria > Actinomycetota > Actinomycetes > Streptosporangiales > Streptosporangiaceae > Nonomuraea > Nonomuraea lactucae. The sequence goes on from NZ_QNFZ01001069.1 coordinate 23,649, forward strand.
GGGCAATGAGGTTGAGCACGGTATCCCGCTGCCCGAGCGGGAAGCCGCACAGGCAGCCGCCGTAGCCGGGCTTGACAGCACCGCACGCGGGACAGGGTTCGCGCAGCTCGAACGCACACATCAGGCATACCTCGCTCGAAGGCTCGTTGAGCTGGGCGCACCTGGGGCACTGCACCAGGTGGCGCAGCCGGTCCTCCGCCTCCGTGGCCGGTAGCTCGATGGCCCAGCCGCGCTTCGCGAGATTCTCCCGCAGAAGCCGCAGCGCGAGATCCACGTCGTCGAAGCCCTTGGTCCTCGCCTTCTCCAGGAAGGCCAGGACCTGACCGCCGCTGACCGCCTTCGCCTCGCGGAGGACCTCCAGCAGCCAAGCGATCAGCTCCTCCAGCCCGGCCAGGCGCATCGACGTGTCGTGACGCTCGCGCAGCTCGTCAGTCGCGAAGACCCTTTTGGCCAGGCCGCTGAGATCTTTGCGCGCCTTGATCGCCGGATCGGTCTTGTTCTTGCGGGACTGCTCCCTCCGGTAGAGCGCGTCGGCGGCCTCGATGAGGAGTTCGCGTGGGCTGTGGGGGGTGATCCTCGAGTCCACCGTCTTGAGGACGTCGTAGAGCGAAAGGGCCTGCGCGTTTCTGAGCTGGTCGCGTATCTGGTCCGTGACGGAGGGATCGAGCCGGGGCGCGGTCTTGTCGTTCCCGGCCGGGCCGACTGTTGCCTTGCTGAGCCGCTTGGCCAGGCCGGGATGGTCGGCTAGGACGTCGGCGAAGCTCTCGCGGAGCGAGTTCACCTCTTGCGGGAGAAGGTGGCCTCGCCGTACGAGGAGATCCAGCCTGTCCTGAAGCTCCTTGCGCCGGGCCGCCAGCAGGGCGATCTTCTCGGCCTTGGCCCGCTTGCGCGCCGCCTCGCGCGCGGCGTCGTCCTCCATGACCTTCTGGATGGCCTTGGATCTGATCAGGTCCAGGTGGCGCCGCGCCGCGGCGGTTGAGGGGAGCGACTGGGGGCCCGAGACCTGCCGGGTCCACCGCCGCTCGGCATCACACAAGGCGCGCTGATAGGCCATCTCGTCCCACGGGGCGTTCGGGTCGAGCTCCAGCAGGGTGAAGAAGTTCGGGAGGTCCCCGGTCATCTCGGGCCCGCCTCCGTGATTTCGCGTGCGATCGTACTGAAGACCTGGCTCAGCGAGCCGAGCTGTGTGAACAGGGCTTGTTCGGTGGAGGAGGCGACGGCGCGCAGGAACTTCTCGTCCGCGTGCCCGAACCCGACGGCGATGATCTCGATTCCCTCCTGGTGGCACAGTCGTGCTCGCTTCGCCGCGTGGTCCTGCCGCTCCCAGACTCCGTCCGCGAGCACGACGCAGAACTTCCTGTGCCGATCGTCGGTCAGCAGCCGCCGGAGGTCGTCGAAGGGATGCGTCGCGTTGCCGTAGCCGGTGGTGCCGACGCTGAGCTTCCGGATCGCTCGTTCTATGCGCGCGGCGTTGCTGGTGGCGTGCAGCGGCACGTCGACCCGGTCGGAGAAGCCGATGAGCCCGACGGCGGTCGTGGTGAGGTCGAGCTGGCTCACGAACGCCTTGGCGGCCTTCTGCGCCTCTTGCAATGGGCTGCCGCTCATGCTGCCCGACAGGTCGAAGGCCAGGTAGACCGTCATGGGAAGCCGCGAGCCGCCGCGTGCGGGAGGCTCCAGGAAGCGGTCGGGCACGTCGGACGGCAACTCCTCCACGTTGACGTCCAGCCGGTCGCCCGTCGTCCGCTCCGTCGCCGTCACCTCGACCAGGGCGCTGTCGTCGTAGGCGTACGTGACGTCGACGACGGCCTGACGCGAGCTCCCGGAGGCTGGGAACCCGGTGACGACATACCGCCCCAGATAGACGCAGTCCTGGACGTCGTCGGACTCGCCCTGGGTGAGGAAGATCTCCATCAGGTCGTCGCCGGAGCCCTTGAGCCAGAACTGGTAGGGCCGGGTGGCCTGCGAGGGGATGCGCTGGTTGCGCGGGAGCAGGACGCTGTTGAGGTATCTGTCTCCTTCGGGGTTCTCGGCGATCAGGCCGAGGCTGTGCGCCACGACGTTGCTGACCTGGCGGGGCGCGCTGAGCCTCAGGAGGGGGGTGACGGAGCCGTCGTCCGGGCCGGGCAGGCGCAGACGCGTCTCCGCCTCCAGCAGGATCGCCGCCTGGGCGGCGGCTCCGAGCGCCACGGCATGGTCGGGGTGGATTCCGCCCATCGGTGGCTTGCCGGACGTGCGCTCGATCCACCGCGTGATCATCGGCATCCTAGTGGAGCCGCCGACCGGCAGCACCCCGTGGATGTCCGCCCAGGTGAGCCTCGCCTCTTCCAGCAGTTTGGAGGTGAGCTGCCCGGTCAGCTCCAGCAGATCCTGGCAGGAAGCCTCGAACGCCTCCCGGGTCACCGCCGCTCGGACCGTACGTCCGCCGATCGTGAGGCGCAGATCCGCCGCCCGGCGCGCTGACAGCGTGCGCTTGAGCCGCTCCGCCTCCACCAGGAGAACGCCGGGATGTGCCGCCAGGAGGTCGGCGTCGTCCGGCGGCAGGACGCGCAGCAGCTCGCCGATCAGGCGGTCGTCCCAGTCCCGGCCACCGAGCTCGTTGTCGCCCTCGGCCGCGATCACCCTGATCTCGTCCGGGCCGACCTCGACCAGGGAGATGTCGAAGGTGCCGCCGCCGAGGTCGTACACGAGCAGACGTCGTACGGCCGGGCCGGGCCGCAGGCCGTAGGCGAGGGCGGCCGCAGTCGGCTCGCTCATCAGCCGCAGGACCTCCAGCCCGGCGAGGTCCCCGGCCGCGAGCGTCGCCGCGCGTTCCGGATGGGTGAAGTATTCCGGCACGGTCACGACCGCGTGCGTGACCGGCCAGCCCAGCCGGGCCTCGGCCTGCGCTTTCAGATGCGCCAGCACCTGCGCCGACAGCTCCGGCGGAGACCAGTCACGTTCGCCGAGCGGCAGCCGGTACGCGGGGTTGCCCATGAACCGCTTGAACAGATGGGCGACCTCCGTCTCGCCGCCCGTCATTCCCGCCTTGGCGTCGCCGCCCACCACGGGACGGCCGTCCGCGTCGAGGGCGACCACGGAGGCCGTCAGCGTCTCCCCCAGCGCGTCGGGGATGATCTCGGGATCCCCGTCCCGGTTGACCCAGGCCACGGCTGAGTACGTGGTCCCCAGGTCGATGCCCACGGCTGTGTCCATGTGATCGCCTTCCAGGACCGCCTACCCGATGACGCGGATGCCCCGCCCATGCTTGACCGCCTGCTCGACCTCTTCGATGGACAGCACGCGATTCGTCTCGATGACCGCTGTCACGGTCTTGCCGCCTTCGGCCATGTCGCGGCCGGTGATGTGCAGGCGCCCCTGGTTGTTGAGCTTGAAGGTGACCTCGATGGGGGAGCCCGCCGGCAGACCCTTCCGCATCTCCAGCATCGCGTTGCCCACCTCTTCGCCCATGGCGAGGTCGGTGACGATGTGATCGCTGGACGTGTTCTCGACGATCTTGAGCTCGATCAGCGCCGCGCCGGCCTCGCGCGTGGAAAAGTGCTTGGTGACGTCGGTGGGCAGCTTCTGCTGCGCCAGGACGAGATTCGAGATGACCTCGATGTCGTCGTCCGTGAAGGCGATTACGCCGAAACTGTGGCTGGCGACGTTCGTCACCTCCATCTCGCTGTACTTCTTGACCGTGTTGAGCCGTAGGTTCATCGATTCGGCCACGGCCTCCTCGGCGGCGTCACGGACGTCCTTCGCCGTGTCCGTGACGTCGACGTCCTCCGGTTTCTGGTCGGTCTGCAGCGCGATCTCGTGCTTGATGCGCTCGTTGATCGCGAGTTTCTGCCCGTAGATCGCAGCGCCCTTGGCCACCGCGAAGTCCGGCTCGAAGGTCTCCACCTCGAACCCGAACTCGCTTAGCAGCCGGGTCTTGACCTGCGGCATCTTCGTGGAGCCGCCGACCAGGAGCACGCGGTCCACCGTGGGGTGCCCGCGCTGCGCGGCCTTCTCGAGCACCGCCTTGGTGAAGGTGATGGTGTTCTCCAGCAGATGCGCGGTGAGTTCCTCGAACGTCTCCCGGGGCAGGGTCACTGCCGTCTGCCTGCCTTCGTGGCTGACCGCGATCCTGGTCTGCGGCAGGTTGCTGAGGGCACGTTTGCCGCTCTCGGCCCGGCCCCAGAGATCCTGCAGGGCGTCGGGTGAGGTCAGGATGTCCTCCGTGGCGTCAGGGTGCTCCTTCTGCCACTGCGCGGCACAGTACCTGACGATCTCCTCGTCCCAGTCCCGGCCGCCGAGCCGGTCGTCGCCGTCGGTGGCGATCACCGTGATGGCACGGTCCTTGATCTCGATGACCGTGATGTCGAAGGTGCCGCCGCCCAGGTCGTAGACGAGCACCGTCTGGTCGCTCTTGTCGTGAGTCCCGTACGCGATCGCGGCGGCCGTGGGCTCGTTGATGATCTCCAGCACTTCGAGGCCGGCGATCAGGCCCGCGGTCGCGGTCGCCTCGCGCTGCGTCATGTCGAAGTACGCCGGGCATGTGATGACCACCTCCCGCGGTCTCGTCCCGTCGAACTGCGCGGCGTCGTCGACGACCTTGCGCAAGATGTAGGAGGAGACCTCCTCGGGTGAGACCTGCCTGCCGAAGAACTCCCTGCGCCAAGGGGTTCCCATCTCCCGCTTGATCATTTCGATGACGTGGTCGGCGTCGAGAACGGCCGTGTTCTTGGCCTCGCGCCCCACGACCCGGGTCTCGGCGTCCTCGAACAGCACCACGGAAGGGGTGATGTTCTCGCCCTCGAAGTTCGACACGACGGTCGGTTTGCCGCTGGCCTCGTCAACGTGCGAGATGCACGTGTAGGTGGTCCCCAGGTCGATTCCGTAAACCCGCTCGCCGCTCATTCGGCAGCTCCTTCTCCGGTGTGCTCTACCAATGGTGTTTCGACATGGCGATAGGCACTCACCCATTCGGGGCGCAACACCTTCCCGTCCCACGCGAAGCCCGGGCGAAGGCGCTGGGCGACCCGCCTGCGCAGGTCCGGGTCCGGGGTGTCGACGGTGCTGACGACTCGCTGGCAGGAGCGGTCCACGGCGTCGCCCTCCACGGTGAACATCTGCACGCCGCTCCTGGTCAGGATCTGCTCGACGGTGTCCCGGAAGAATTTCAGCCGGTCGGCGGTGCCGGCCGGTTCGAGAACCTGGGTCAGGTCGTCGTACAGCGAGATGAGATCGATGAGAACGGGGCGCAGCAGGCTCTGGTGGACATTGTTGCGATGTCGTTCGAGCTCCTCGCTCATCGTCTGGATGAGGCGCTCCCGTCCGTTGTCATAGCGAATCTTGGCGTCGAAGGCCTGGCGCAGCGCTGTCAGCTCCTCCATGACCGTCCCGAGCGTGGGCACTTTGTTTTCGCTCGACGGGGATTCAGTGGAATCCCCGTCCGAAGGAGCGTCTGCCATATGGTTCACCTTGCAGTGGGCAATTGATTCGCTTGTCATTTGGTCGTCCGCCGGCGAGGTTTGCTGACGGAGGCTCTGTAGGGGGCCAGGAACCGGTTGACCCACAGGGCTCCTTCGAGGTCGTCGAGGTCTCGTCCCGCGGCCGGGTCCGCGACGAGGCAGCCGTCGGGGCAGCGGTCCTCGAACAGGACGAGTGCGGGCCGGGCGTACAGCCGTCTGGACGGCCAGATCAGGCCATGCGCCGCCGGTGCCTGCTGCCTGATCCAGCTCGCCCAGCGGCGGGTGGCGTGGTAGTCACTGGGATCCGCCTGGATGAGCCAGGTGTCCTGGGCCACCGCCGCCAGGGCCTCTGCGGAGCACAGGTCCACCAGGGTCAACTCCTGGGTCGTCTCGACGACGCTCGTGCGACGACCGCGCACGCTCGATCGCGGGATCTTCCGATCCCCCTTCTCGTCGTAGGGGATACTCCGCAGCAGTGTTTCGGCCAGCGCAGTCCCGGCCTCCAGGCCGGCATAGAAATACGGATAAGGGTCGCGGTCGGTGCCGTCGAACCGCCCACCGCCGAAGTTGTCGTCGGCCGGCCAGGGGTTGAAGGCGGTCGCATTGTACTGCTGGAAGTGCACCCGCCACAGTCGGCTTCTCACGGGCAGGATGAACACTTGCGGGGTCGCACGGAAGCCGGCCGGAGGCTTGCGGTTAGGCATCTCCCGCCTCCCGCGTCTCTGCGCGTGCCGCCGCCAGAAGCCGTTCGTCGGGCAGCCGCCCGATGAGCCGGGCCGGTGCGTCGCCGAGCCAGCCGTTGTCGCCCAGCCACCAGCCGGCCGCGCCGAAGGGGTCGTCCGCTGCTTCCAGGAGCTGGTTGATCGATCGTACGAGCGGCAGGAGTGAGCCATCACCGGCGAACTGGAAGGCGGGCCAGCGGGGAGAGCCGTCGGCCTCCTCCAGCCGGATCAGGCCGGGGTCCTGGGGATCCTGGCCGTTGGCGGTCAGCTCGTCGGCGCGCAGCGCGGGGGCCGCCAGCAGCATGGACACGGCGGCGCGATCCACCTCATCGGCTGTGGGCGCCGGGTCACCGAGCAGCCGGGCCCGTAACGGATCGGTCAGCCGGAACCAGGCAGTCAGATCCTCCACACGTCGCGCCGGGGTGGGGTCCAACCGGTCCACCGGTCCGCTGAGTGCCTCGACGAACGGGTGGTCGTGCGGCAGTTGCTCACGTAGCCGGTCCGCGAGATCCTCGGCGATCTCTTCGGCGATCACCCAGTCGCCCTCCCTAACGAACTCGTCGACCAGGCTCGACAACCGTGCGAACTCATGGGCCGACAGCCGGTCGTGGATGTCGTCCCACTGCTCGGCCAGCACCGTCAGCGCTCGCCGTAGTCCCATGAATGTCCTCCTCGACCCGTTATGAACTGGTGTCGTGACGCGCCACGAACGTCCTGGCCAGATCGACGGCGCTCCGGTCGAGGCCGCCGATCTGCAGGTCGAACCTGACCTGCCGCCCCGATGCCGGCTCCACCGCGTTCACGGTGAGCAGCCCGGTCTCGCTCAGGAAGAAGGTGATCTCGACCGGCGTGTGCTTCGGGAGCTTGGGCGGCAGGTCGCGCAGCTTGCCGCGCCCGATCAGCTTGTTGTCGGCGAGTTCCTCGGAGCTCTCCTCGCTCGCCTGCTCCCACACCTCGACCTCGATGCCCGGCTGGTTGTCGATCGCCGTGTGGAAGGTCACCGGGCCGGTGTCGGCGGGCAAGGCCGTACCCGCGGGAATCAGGTGCACCACATAGGCGCGCGCCAGCGCCGGATTGGTTGTGGCGAGGGGATCATTGATGTCGAGCACCTTGGTCCCGAAGCCGCGGGGGAGGACCGCGGTCGCCCGCTGGGAGCCGAGCTTCTCCGCCTGCTTCTCGCCGAGGCCCATCCGGGCGGCGAGGCGTACGGCCGGCCGGCTCGCCCTGCCCTGTCCCGCCCCCTGCTCCATCTGCTTGAGCAGGGCGAACATCGCCGCGCCGCGAGCCACGGCGAGATCCGGCTCGTGCCGCCGCGGCGCCTTGCCCACGAGTTTCCCGAGCCGCTCCATGATCGCCGACATCCGGGTCATGCCGCCCACCAGGATGACTTCGTCCACGTCTGGCACGCCCTTGCGGCGCGCCTCGGCGATCGTCTTCTCGGTGCGGGCCAGGGTGCGATCCAGCAGATCGGCGGTGAGCTCCTCCAACTGCCGGCGGTTCAGTTCGACCGGGACCACCGCTCCTCCGAAGGCCAGGCTCCGATGCCGGCTGGTCATGGTGCTGAGCTCCTCCTTGAGCTGCTCGGCCCTGATCGACAGCTCCTTCATGAAGTGGGGGTCGGCAGTGGGGTCGAGCCGGGGATGCTGCCGGGTGAACGTGTCGAGCAGGAAATCCCTGACCCTGGCATCCCAGTCGGCGCCGCCGAGGTCGGGCTCGCCTCCGGTGCAGATCACCTCGACGTGGTCACCGTCCACCCGGACCACCGTGGTGTCGAACGTGCCCCCGCCCAGGTCGTAGACGAGCAGGTGACGGGGGCCCTGGACAGGGGCGCGCTCCCGGTAGGACAGGGCGGCCGCGTTCGGCTCGTCCAGTATGTCCAGCACGTTGAGACCGGCGATCTCGCCTGCCAGAAGGGTGGCCGTTCGTTCGGCCACTCCGAAGGAAGCGGGAACGGTGATCACCACGTCACGTACCGGCTCGCCCAGGTGCCGCTGGGCGGCGGACGTCAGCTCCTTGAGAACAAGCGCGGAGATCGACTCGGGGGTGTAGGTGGTTCCGTGGAAGGTGAACCCGACCCCCTCGAGCCCCATCTGCCGCTTGACGAGCTGCACCGCCAGGTCCGGGGCCAGCAGGGCCGCGTCCTTGGCGGCGCGGCCGATCCACACCTTCTCCCGCTGGTCGAAATAGACGACCGAGGGCGTGGTGAGTTCCCCGATCGCGTTCGGCAGGACCACGGGTCGGCCGCTCTCGTCGACGCAGGCGATGCAGGAGTTGGTGGTGCCGAGATCGATGCCGAACGCAGTCAAAGGAACTCCCTCATCGGCCTTGGTAGGTGAACGCCGCCCAGGAATCGGGCTCGTGGACCGGTGTCTTCTCCAGCAGGGCGACCACGTCGGCCGGAAGATGGCCGGGAACGCGTCGGCGCGGGTCGAGCATCCACAACTGGGCGGCGCGCAACGCGACGATGGGGTCGTCGTAACCAGAGTTCAGGTAGTGGTGGAACATGATCATGAGCATCGAGGTCGGGAAATCGCGCACCGGCCAGCGGGTGCCGACCACCCCGGTCGCGCCCGCGGCCAGGAAGGCCGTCGCCAACGTCAGCGCCTCGTCATGGTGGCGGCTGGTCAGGTCGCTGCCGCAGGCCGCCAGCACGACCAGGCCGCCGGAGACGTCGGCGGGCCGGGAACGCGCCTGGCGCAGGATGCCGGTCATGCCGAGACGCTCGCCGCCGGCCAGGAGGAGGTACGAGTCGACGGGGCGCGGCGTCGCCCGAGCGTGACATCCAAGGTGCAGCAGCGTCGCGCCGCCTGATCGGGGGCCCGGCAGCAGGCTGAGCACGTTCTCTCCGGTGGCGGGCCGACCAGGGGGGACTTCCGCGCCACGACGGCGACCGCCGAGCAGCTCTCCCGTCCGATAGTGCCGGGCATGGTTGTGCTCGATCTCCTTGGCGGCCCAGTACAGATTGCCGCCTCGGACCAGTACCAGCGCCGGGTCCTCGACCCAGCGACGGGGCTGACGCCGGCGGGCGTCGACGAACTGGCGGGCCGAGGCCGCGTAGGAGAGTACCGCGTCCTGGCAGGCGTAGCGCTTGAGACCGCTCCCCACCGTACGCCGGGCCGCATGCCAGGGGATAGCGCCGAGCTCGCCGACAGGGACCAGGATCAGCCGCGGCGTCCGGCTGTGCCCGGACGAACCGCCGGTGACCTCTCTGAGCAGGACTTCCATGACCGCTGTCCACGCCCAGTCACACAGCTCGCCCAGCGCGTGCGCCCATTGGTCGTGGGCGCGCTTCGCCGCGTCCTCGTCCTGCGCCTGCTCGCGATCGTGTTGTGCCTCGACAAAAGCATTCAACCGGCTCGTCTGGACGGTGGTGCCCAGCTTGAGCAACTGGACCTGGCTCACCTGCCCATCAGCGTGGACCACGAGGGCGAGCCCGCCGCGCCAGCCGGGATGGGAGACCAGATAGACCAGCGCCGCGGCCCCCGCTTCGCGCAGCTCCGCGGCGATCTCCTCGACAGTCGCGGCGTTGAACACCCTGCGCTCCGTCTCCGTCCCCTCGATGGCCGCCATGACGCGCTGGCGCAGGTCGCTCGGCGGGCGGAGCTCGGGCATGACCTCCAGCAGCCGCGCGTACCGGCCAGGCGTCCCCTCGGCCTCGTCGGGGACGTCCCAGGGCGCGAGGTCGTCGTCCCGCGACGTCGCCTCCCACTCCGTGGCCAGCAGGTCGTGGTCGCCGTCACGCAGCAGGTCGGGGAGCCCCGTCTCCGTGGTCGCGGCGTGCAGGACCATGGCCCTGCCCCATTCGAGCGCCTCCACGGCCGTCTCGACGAGCCCGGCGGCGACGCACAGCAACGCCATCTCCGCGGCCTCTCCTCTGGCCCGGATAGCGGCGTCGAAGGCACGCTCGGTGCTGGTCTGCAGCATCACGCCCCATGCGCTGGCGCGCACGGAGGCGAGGGCCATCTCACCGACGCGGCGCCGGTCGTCCAGGCGCATGTCGCCCCGGAAGCGATAGGCGGCGGCGAGCTGGCTCAGGTTCAGCGCCGTCCTCCTGCTGGGCGGCTGGTCCTCGTCGGCCCGCCGAGCCTCCTCCATCCTGTCGATGGCGTTACTCAGGTCGGCGCGGTCGCGGGTGATCTCGTACCGCATCACCAGACCGCCCCCGAGCATGGTCAGCAGCCAGGGCCGGAGAGGGCGAAGCTGGTGCGCGGCCAGGTAGGCGTCGCTCACCATGGCGAGCCCTTCGTCAAGTATCCGCACGTCGCGCAGGACGAAGCCGCTGCCCACCTTCGCGTTGCCGGCGATGCCCATCTCGATGGGGTAGTAGGAACTGTCCCGGCTGGTCCTCCCGGCCTTCGCCACCAGCGCGTCGACCGCCTCTGTGAAGCGTCGCGGATCGGAGCGGAGGGCATGCAGGTCCGGACCGTCGAGGCCGGCGAGGTCCCGCACGAGCTCCAGCGCCTGCAGATCCGTTTCGAACAGGCGGCGCAGCCGATCCTCCTCCGGTATCCGCTCGATCCGCTCCCGCATGCTCCCGGTGATCTCGCTCAGCCGGTCGGCGTCATAGAGGGAGTCTTCTCTCGCCAGTGGTATGACGGCGAGCAGCCAATCCATCAGGACGGCGGTCTCGCCCCCCGGCACGTCGCCGGACTCGATCGCCTGCGACACGGTGCGGGCGTAGTAGGCCGCAGCGTCAAGGTGCTCCAGATCGTCTCCCAGCCTGAACCGCTGGGTGAAGACCATCGCCAGCAGCGCCAGGCTCAACGTCCGGATCCGGTGGGCCGGTGGCGCGAGCGCGACGGCTCGCTGGAGCCTTTCGATCAGCTTCTTCAGCTCCGGCACGGTGTCGTTCCCGCCGAGTTCCAGGCAGCAGTCCATGAGGACGAGGAGGAAATGGTGCATCGCCTCGTTCTCGCGATCCGCGGCGGGACGTGCGATCGCGTCGACGAGCAGGTCGCGCACGGTCGTCACGCGATCCGGGGAGTAACTGTCCTCCAGGCCGAGCATCAGCGTGTTCGCCAACCGGACGAGACTGGACGCACGCTCCGGGTGGCCATCGGGCAGCTCCCGCAGAACGCGCTCCAGCAGCTCGAAAGCGGCGTCGCGCTCTTCACGCGAGGCCGGTCTCGCCCTGTCCGGCCTTCCCGCCGTCGCATCGAGCAACTGGCCGAGCATGCCTCGGAGAACAGGGCGCAGGGGGTGGGCGTCGCCGAGCTCGTCGACGAACCGGGTGAACGACCCAGCCACCTTGTCGAGGCTCCCCGAGCCGTCCCGCAGCCTCTGAACCTCACCGAGCAGGCTGGCGAACCCGCGGAACTCCTTACCCGTGACTTCTTCGGGAAGCTTCATGAGATCGGGGAGCATCGACCGTAGCCGGTCCCCTGCCTGGTGCGAGCCCTGCGATCCGACCTCTGCCATCAACCGCAGCGAAGGTAACACGCTGTCGTACGTCGGCCCGGTGACCTGGTCCAGGTGATCGAGCGCGAGCTGCATGGCCTCGGGCGGGGCCGTCTGCACCGTCGCCAGGAAGCGGGCGAAGTTGTCCAGGGACGGCGCCTTCCCGCTCATCCTGAACGCGTCGGGTGCCAGGCCGGTCAGGTGCAGGATCGCGATGTAGACGTGGCAGGCGTCGGCCATGCCGTCGTCGCGGCCGGGCAGTTCGAGACAAGCCTCGAAGTCGGCCAGAGCCGTCTTCTGGTCCTCGGTGCCGCCGCCGAGCGCCGTGAAGCGGAGCGTCCGCATGATGCCCAGCCAGTACCGGACGAGCGGTCGATAGGGGTCGTCGGCTGGCAGGGCGGACCACCCGGCCTCCAGTACGCGCAGGGTGTCAGCCGTGCGTCTGCCCAGCTCGGTCCATGCCTCATGATGCCGCCAGACGGCGTCGCCGAGATGGTCCATCCCGTGACAGAGCTCGGCGGCGAGCACGACCCCGAGCCGGGCGGTCACTTCACCTCTCGCACCGGCATCCGAGGGGGGCAGGAGGGCGAGCGATCGGCGGAACGCGTCGGCGGCCAGGCGGAGGTCCTCCCGCGCACCGCCCGGCGCCAGCCACACCCGCTGCGCGTGAGCGACGCCGAGGACATGGAACAGCAGCGCGAAGTCCCGATCGGGGCCGTCCACCGGTGGTGCGAGGGCGGCCAGGGCGCTCTCCGCGTGTGCGATCGCGGCCTCGGCGTCGCAGAGGCTGCCGGCGGCATCCGCGCGGATGACGAGGAGCCGGGCGACCTCCACGTCGATCCAGGCGGGTTCGGCCCCCGGCGGGGCTGGCGCGTTCCCCGCCGTGCACAGCGACGCGAGGGCCTCGTCGAGGTCCGCCTGGTCGCCGTTCGCTCCGTACCGCCACCCCAACAGGAGTCCGAGTTCGGCGAACACCTCGAAGCGCTGCTCCTCGGGGCATCCATGCAACTCGCGGAGCTTGTCGATGCGCTCGTCGGCACCGGCTCTTTGTTCGGGATCGAACGCGTCCCATGGGTCCGCCGTCATCGTGGCGCCCCCTTATGCCCTCACCACATGCGGATAAGTAGACGCTACTACGCCGCAATCCGCTATTGCTGATGATATGTGAAAAGCCATCGTTTTTGGCCGCATTCGGCCAGCGCTAAGGCTGCAATCGGTCATTGATTGATATATCCCGAAATATGTGTGGAGATTGCGATAAGTGCGGTTAGGGGGCTTCTGGTGCCGATGTCGTGCTTGATCCGATATCGGCCGCCCGGCCGGGTCGGCTGATCGGTGAATCAGCCTGTGGCGCGGCCCCTGTGAGCGCGGATATCTCGACGGGTATGACCTTCTCCTTTCATGATCACTGTCATGACTCGATGGGGCGGCATCCATACCAGCTGCACCGGAGAAGGTGCGCTGGTGAGTTTCACATTGAACATCAGTGCTCCCGTCCTCATGCGAGAAACAGAACCATCGACCTGAAATCAGCCCATTCACGACCACATTGCGCCCACACTGGAGTCATGCAGCCGCCGTCTCACGATCAGCTCACCGCCGACCTCAGGTCACTACGGGAAAAGGGCCTCACCCGGATGCGGGACGCCAGGCTGAGCGCCCTCCACGCCGCGACGGTGCTCTGCGGCACCGTGGGCGAGGACCCGGAAGGACAGGCGCTGATCGAGCCCTATCGTCCCGCGGCCATGGAAGAACTCGTCCGCCGGGCGGTCGCCGAGCTGGGTGGGGGTCATCTGACCGGTGCGGCCGAGTACACCTTCGGACTGGCCTCCGGCACCCGCGACTGGCCGATCGGCGAGCGCAGGAAGAGCGCTGCTTCCGTCTACGGAGTCAGCGTCGAGCGATTCCGCAAGCACCACGAGCAGCTCATCATCAACGAGACCGCCGAGGCGATACTGCGGCTCTGCCTGGCCGCCACGACGGCCAGTACGCCCAGCCCGGCCGGTCTCCGGCGCCCCGCGACACGGGCGCTGGGGCCGGTCATCCTGGACTTCATGCCCGTGGAGTTGATCAATGGGGTCCACATCGTCGTCTCTTCGGAGAACGTGTACCTGGAGGCGTCCAAGATCTTCCGGAACTCCCTGTCAGCCGCGTTGCGGCGGGCGTGTGCCGAGGTCAACGAGGCCGGTGAGATCGTGGACGACGTCATCAGGCGAGAGCTCACCCAATGGCTGCGGGTCAATGGCCGTCTCGGACTCCCGGTCGCGCCCGGCAGCGTCGCCGTGACGGAGGCGGGCCGTCTGCGCCGGTCGGGAGTCCAACGTGTCTATCATGCGGCGGTGGCCACGCCGTGCGCCGACGGGAATCAGTACGAGTTCTCGGTCGAAGCCATGACCCAGGCAGTACGGAACGTGTTCCGCCTGGCCGAGCACGAACGCGCACTCTTCGCGCCACCGCTGCGATCGATCGCCCTGCCGCTCTTCGGGGCTGGACGCGGCGGCCTGGACCCGGCGCAGAGCCTGGACCGGTTATGGAGCGCGATCGAACGGGAGATCGACGCCGACACCCTGAGCGGCTGGGAATTGCACATCATCACGCACGCACCAAGGGACGCTGAAGCCGTCATCCGCCGTTTCGGTCAGGAATCGCCTGCTGATCGCCTCGGAGGTCTGCCGCGCGGCGGACCCGGGGCCCGGTGAGGGCTTAGGCCGGGTTTCTGCGATCTCGCAAGGAAGTCTGCCGAGCCGCACAGTTTGCCGCAGACTTGGCACGAGTAGCGGAACTTATGACGGCCCTCGCCGAGCATCACACCGTCTGCGCTGCCGATCTTCTGGGCCTGGGCGGCTTCGCTGTCAGTGCTATCCGTCCTTACGAAGCTGGCCGTGGAGGCTCGGAGCTAGTGAACAGGGGACTGGGTAAATCGATGTACACCTCGCCGGAGCGCTTCGAGAAGGAGCCGGTGATCAGAAGGTTCGATCCGTCGACGGTCCATGTACTGGTCGGGCAGTGTCCGCTCGCCCCCTCCGGCCAGGTGGCCGTGTGAACTATTCGGCCCACTGGCGGAACGCAGCATCAAGGCCGATAAGCGTTCGGTCAAGGTCAAACAGGGCAAGCTATTGCACGCCGCCGATCTTAAGAGACGAGTGATTTCATAGCGACAGCCGGCCGTCGAACACGGCACTGACTCGAAGAATGCAACCAAGATCATCCCCTGCATGTCCCCAGAACGCTGTCCTACGGCTGCATTCGGGTGCTCGCGGTGACCCATCCAGGGACTGGAAGCAAAAGACCTGCGGCAGGAAAACCGCAGGTCAGAGGCTGAAATGCCTGGTGGAGAAGAGTGCCCCCTGCAGGATTCGAACCTAATGACTGTGTACGACCCCGAGTTTCGCCGACTCGGGCACTCGCCTCAGAAGCGTAGATTCGAATCGGAGCTTGACTCCTGACCGCAGGCCGTGCGAATGGGGCGAGGACCTGGCGGGTGGCGGTCGACCGGGGACCGAGTGAATGCCTGAGTCGATACCGGACCTGGAGTCCTCTGCTAAGGCCGTGCACCTCGGTCTCTCTCAACCGCCACCCGTCAGCCGCTTCTTTTGGTCAAGATCGTGGCGTGAGCCAGCCGCAGGAGACACCGCTCGTATCTACCCGGGCGCTCGAGCCCTTGCGCAGAACGCGGACCTGCGGCGGGCTGGGGCCACGAACTGCTGATCGGATGTCGAGCCGTCGAGCTCTCTCATTAGGGCGTGGCGTGCCCCTGCGCGGCTCACCTGGGCCAATGACCGAATCGAAGGAGGCGCCGGTGACGGTGACATGCGGAATCGACTGGAGCGAAACCCACCACGACGTCGCCCTGGTCGACGAAAGCGGCAAGCTGATGGCCAAACGGCGCATCAGCGACGATGCCCACGGCTGGCGGGCCCTGGTCGAGCTGCTGGCCGAGCACGGCGACCGTCCCGACAACCCGATCCCCGTCGCGATCGAAACCGGGCGTGGTCTGCTGGTGTCCTGCCTGCGAGCAACCGGGCGCACGCTGTATGCGATCAACCCGCTGGCCGTGGCCCGTTACCGCGAACGCCACACCGTCGCCCGCGCCAAGTCCGACCACGCCGACGCCATGACCTTGGCCAACATCCTGCGCGTGGACGCCGACCACCACCGGCCGCTGCCAGCCGACACCGAGCTGGTCCAGGCCATCGCCGTACTGGCCCGGGCGCAACAAGACGCGGTCTGGAACCGTCAGCAACTGGCCAACCAGCTGCGATCCCTGCTGCGCGAATACTTCCCCGCGGCGCTGACGGCCTTCCACGTCAAGAACATCGGCCTGACCTCCCACGAGGCTCGTGCCGTCCTGCAGGCGGCGCCGACGCCCACCGCGGCCGCCAAGCTCACCGCCCGCAGGTTGCACGCCCTGCTGCGCACCTCGGGCCGGCAGCGCAACATCGCCACCTGGACCGACCGGCTGCAGGCGCTGTTTCGTGAAGAACACCTTCGCCAGCTCCCCCTGGTCGAAGAAGCGCTCGGCCGCCAGGCCCAAGCCTTGCTGTTGCAGCTGGACGCGGCATGCCGCGCCGCTGACGATCTCGCCGACGCCACCAACGAGGCCTTCCACCAGCACCCGGACGCGACGGTCATCACCAGCTTCCCGGGCCTGGCCGATCTCACCGGCGCCCGGGTGCTGGCCGAACTCGGCGACGACCGCTCCCGCTTCGCCGATGCCCGCGCGCTGAAGGCCTACGCCGGCGCAGCCCCGATCACCCGCACCTCGGGCAAAAGCCTGGTCGTCCACCACCGCAAGGTGAAGAATCAGCGCCTGGCCGCCGCAGGCTACCTCTGGGCCTTCGCATCCCTACGAGCACCAGGCCCCCGAGCCCACTACGACCAGCGACGCGCCAAAGGCGAGCGACACTCCAGCGCGCTACGCAACACCTTCAACCGTCTGCTCGGCTGCCTTCACCACTGCCTGCAAAAGGGCGTGACCTACAACGAAGATGTCGCCTTCCAACCGCGATCGAAGGCCATGGCTTGACAACTTGGGCAGATCGGATGTCTGCGGCACCCGCTTTAGGAGAGTGGAGTCTACTCTGCCTGTTCAGGCGCCTTGAACTGGGCAAACAGCCCGTGTGGCGCCTGGGTCATGCAAGATCGTCCCCCGCATATCCCCGGCCCCTCGATCGCGAGAGCAATCATATCATCCGGTGGCATAACCCGCCCGACCGAACGTTGGATCCCTGTGACGTCGGGTGACTCTCGCCGCGACCAATCCTTCTGGTTAGATCTCCGGCTCCATACTACGTAGGACGTACCGTGCCTGGAGTGGTTGCCCAGCCGCTATCGCCGTGGCGGTCGTGGTGCAGCAAGTCTGTCTGTTGTCGCTCCGTGGCTGGTGTGCTGAACCTACGGGACAGACTAGTTTGATCAAGGCCTGTAACGAGACCACTGCTGTCCCAGACATAACGGATGCATGACCTGCCAAAAGGATCTCCGCGGCGGTACAACAGCTCCTAGAAGTACGTGTTGATCAGCATAGAGAGGGCTAAGTACTGATCGTGAAAGTGTCAGTGTCAGTGTCTACCCTCCTAGGCATGAGCGAATCCGTGATTGTGTTCGATGGTGATGACACTCTCTG
This sequence comes from Nonomuraea lactucae, assembly GCF_003313395.1. Taxonomy (GTDB): domain Bacteria; phylum Actinomycetota; class Actinomycetes; order Streptosporangiales; family Streptosporangiaceae; genus Nonomuraea; species Nonomuraea lactucae. The sequence goes on from NZ_QNFZ01001069.1 coordinate 40,829, forward strand.
GGCGACCGAGCCGTTGTACGAACATGCGCTCCAGCAGATTGCCGAATATATAGATGGACAGGACATAGATGGCCAAGCCTGGATAGCGGCTCAACGTGAGCGTGACCTGGAGAATATAAAGACCTTTGGCCTTTCAAGGCATCGTTTCCCAACCTCATGCATACAAGCTTTCATTCAGGTTTCTACCATGGCAGGGCGACCGATTAGTGACAATGATAAGAACCTTATTTCGACTCTCGCCAAGCAAGTCTTTCTAACAAAAGCCTCGCTGCTTTCAGGTGCTACCGAGGCTGTCCGGCGAGCAGCCGCCGCTGTTCCAGTCGTTTTGCTGACTGCCGGTGATCCATGGGTGCAGCAGCGCCGCATCGAAGACAGTGGGCTAGGGCGATATTTCACGCTGATTTGCATCGTATCCAAGAAGAGCGAAAACGAGTTCTGCAATGTACTCGCCGCAATGAGTGCTGAAGCCGACCAGTCATGGTCTATTGGCAATAGCTTGCCATCCGACATAAACCCTGCTCTTAGGGTGGGAATGAACGCTGCATGGGTACCAGCTAATGTCTGGGCTTACGAGAATCGAGAGAAGCGATTGGCGTCGGGAAGAAGTGTACGTGTTGAGTCAATAGTGGATGCTGTATCAACAGCCCTTTCATTGATGAGGCCGATGTCAACAGTTAGGAGGGATACATGAATCAAGCTGCACAAGGAGGATCAAACCCGCAGTACTCGCGTATTGACGACCACAAGGTGGGCGTCACCTTTATTGACGTCTTGTTTGCTCTGGTTGTGGGTCGAATGATGGAAAGTGCGACGGATGCGGAACAGTTGCCGAGTTCTGCCGTTGCGCATCTGATCCTTGCCGCGACGGTGACGCTACTCAGTTGGGTTGGTTATCACAACAGCGTCTACCGGCCGCAATACGAAATCAAAGTATTCAACTACCCATTCTGGCAGTTTGTAATAGATGTGCTTTTGGTGGGACTATACTGGCTTATGGCTACTACGGCCGAATATAAGCCGCAAGGTGATCCCTGGAATGGTCCTCATAGTGCAGAGCCTGAAGCGCTCACGGTGTTTGCCATTTTTGCCCTTTATGTGATATGGGATGAAATTGGCCGTCGAATTAGCAATAATCCTGCATATAAGGATGATACTGACACTCCTGATCGCATTAGGCGAAGGCATGTGACTTGGTTTTTTGCCATAGCGGTGATGGGATCGCTAATTGTAGTGCTCTTGATGCGACCTAAAACTGAAACTGCGATAATTCTTACTGATGTTGCACTCGTAGTAATAGTAATCCTCTATAGGGTCGCTAAAGACTGGCCTAAGGCTAAACCTTCGTGGCTTCGGAGAACCTAGTGCGGCAGCCGCTGATCCGTTAGTTGAGCTGGGCGCAAGCGACTGCTCCGATGTGGCTGTTCTTTGCTGTAGGTCGGGAAGGCCGGAGGAGATCCATCTAATTCGGTCACAGGGTACGCAGCGGCCCCGCAGTGGCACGAATGGCTGCTTGGATCCCTGTCGACGTGGTCGTGAGCGATGGAAACCTGCGGGAACATCGGTCCGTGTTAGCGCTCTGAGCGCGCGCACACGTTCTTCGTCGATGACTGCGGTGAGTTCCGAGTCTGACAAGCGCCCGTTCGGCCTGGACCAGGTCCAGGCCCGTCTCCCTGGATGATCCTGTGCCATACCTTGCTAGTCATGGCATTGCCTTCGGGTCAACCGCACTTGCCTCGACTCGTATGCAGGACATTTGGAATTTTCAACGCGAATGAAGCGAAGGGGTAAGGAGTGGGTCGCGAGGCCGCCCTGTCCCTGGCCAGCCCTTCGTCGATGTGCCGGACGGTCAGGCCGTCTGAGGCGCCGGCGCTGTACCTTCCCTGCTGTACAGCAGACCACAGCAACCCACGTATCCGGTGGCAAGCCGACCCGGAGCGCAGGGCCGTCAGGCCCGAGCACCGGAAGCGGTGCGGCAGCCAAGGTGTTGTACTACGGTGATCGCTTACCGAAGATCAGAGCGCATACGGGTACTCAGGAATGTCAGCACCTACGCGTACGGTCGTCAGCGTGAGACATAACTGGTGCGAGACAGCCCCCCTGCTAGGGGGCCGTCTTCGATGCGGGTGTGGGTGCAGTGTACTCTCGATGCTCGACAGTACGACCCGTCCGGTCGGCCCATGCGATCACTTCGCGGATGTCCCAAATGGCCCCGGCCTTCAGTTGAACAACCGGTTCAGGGAAGCCGACTTGGCGCATGCGCCACGCGTTGACGGTGTTCGCCTCCACGCCGAGAACCCAACCGACCTCCGCAGCTCCGGCGATGAACTCCGCCTCATCCATAAGGAGATCGTAACGGGCTCGTTTGGAGCTGTCTTCTGGACTGATCGCGCGTATGGGTAGCAAGCACCGTCGGAAATCTCTTACACTTGCCCGGGCAAGATAGCGCGACTAGGTTGGGAGACCGAAAAAGTGAGCGAAGCAGCCAGCAATGCAGGGCCTTCGGCTCTCCACGCTGCCGGGGAGCTGCACGGTAGAACTTGGTCTCTGTATCAAGGTGACTGCGTTGATGTGCTGCCTCAACTGGACAAAGAGTCCATTGACTGCGTTATCACGTCTCCGCCCTACTACTGGCAGCGAGACTATGAAGTCGATGGCCAGTTTGGTATGGAAGACACCATAGCGGGCTACGTTGACAACCTGGTCAGGACCTTCGCGGCGCTACGACCAGCACTGAAGTCGAGAGGTACGGTCTTTCTCAATCTAGGCGACACGTACTACAACGCCAAGGGTAGACCTCACGGCCAAGATGACAAGCATCGACGACGTCGTATGTCGAGGCTTCGAGCGGTAGATGGGCCCGGTCTTGGCTTGCCACGCAAATCACTGATTGGCATCCCATGGCGGGTTGCCCTTGCGCTGCAAGCTGATGGGTGGATCCTGCGGAGCGCGATCACCTGGGTTCGCAAGACGAGCATCCCCGAGCCCACCGCAAAGGACAGGCCCTGGCGTCAGTATGAGCTGGTCTTCCTGCTGACCAAGAGCGTTAAGTACGACTTCTACCGTGATGGCCTGATTGTGGATGAAGGTACCGAGAAGGAGCATCGAGAGGAGGATGTCTGGTTCATTGAGCCGGAGCGTAACTCCATCGCGAGGGGTACTCACTACGCTCCCTATCCGCGAGCACTCGTCAGGAGATGCATCGATGTGGGGTGTCCCGAGGGCGGTACCGTCCTTGATCCATTTGTAGGAGGGGGAACGACCATGTCGGTAGCCCTCGACATGGGACGAGGCGCCGTAGGTATCGAGCTCAGTGAGGAATTCTGCCAACACATTACGGATGTTCTGAGGGCAGAACCGGACAGGATCCCCACGGCGGAGTCGTGATCCACTAGTATCGCATGGGTGCCCTACCCGAGCATCGACCTACTCGCCGCAGCAGCCGACGGGCTCAGGGATCGTGATCCCCTTGCGGTCATCAGCATCCCAGCACTGCTTCGTGGAGCACGTAGATCAGGCATAGCGCCTACTGATCTACAAAAGTTCGGCTCCCGAGAAGAAAATGATATCCTTAATGCCTTCAAAGTCGGCGACGGCAGCAAGCCGTTTTTGGCAGTCTGGAATCAGCCCCCCCAAATGGTGAGGCGAGACTACTCTGGGTCTACCCTTCAAGCGAAGCGCACCCGAGACGCTCTGGGACGCGCGATCTTCTCGGACAGGGTAAATCCACAGACTAATAAGCGAACGCACTTCGGTCTTAAATCCGATGCAGGGATTGTTCTTGCGGCTGAACGCCCCAAGGTTCCCAAGATTTGCCTTGCCGCTTGGTTGGGGCGCAACGAAGACGTGACAGATATTAGCGATCTTCTGGACTGGTTCGATGATGAATTCCCTCTAGACGGCACCGACTTAGATGCCGTCTACACCAGCGATATCCCCGCAGAGATAGCTTCCCTCCAGCGACCACTCTCAGCCACGCTCCCGACGAACGAAGAGATCCTAGCGAGACTTGATGTGAAGGCACCCGTCACCTCAGTGCCGGAGACGGTGCTAGCTCAGGCAACGGCGGCAACTGTGCTAGATGACGATCTGGAATGGACGCGGGACGTCTGCGTCTACACCCTCAGAAATCCTAACCCGCAGGCCATAGCCGAGGAAGTATTGGCTGACCTGGAGCGCCGGAATATTGAACTTCCAGACGCGGCCCGGCTCGTTCGGCGCTGTGTGACGGCGCTTCTATTGGGACACCTCATTCTTCAGGGGCCTCCGGGAACGGGAAAAACAACTCTGGCACGCGCGCTGGCGCGAGGATTTCGGGCTCAACTCATTGAATCAACCGCCACCAGTGACTGGTCGCCCTACCACGTGGTGGGTGGACTTCGCCCTAATGCAGCCGGCGGCTTGTCTCCTTCCTATGGGAAGGTGGCAGAAGCAGCTCTGTCGTGTGCCGAGATAGTGCGCGATGCGGCGAACGCCGAAGCCGCGGACGTCGATAGAGATGACCCAGCTCTCTTCGACCTCGATAGCGTTGCTTCAACGTCGACTGGGGATCTTCAGGCAGCCTGGCTATTCATCGATGAGTTCAATCGAGCAGACATTGATAAAGCAATCGGTTCGCTTTACACGATGCTCTCCTCGTGCGATCCAGAACATCTGCGTGATACACCTATCGACCTGTGGTTTGAGACAACTCCGGGTCGGGGTAAACTGTGGGTTCCTGCCCGGTTCCGCATTATTGGCGCGATGAATGACCTTGATACGTCGTTTGTCAACCGAATCTCTCAAGGGCTGACTAGAAGATTCCAGTTCATTCATATAGGCGTACCAAAGGTCACGGGGACGGAGCAGGTCCCTATCAGCTCAGAGCTAGAAAGTGCATTCGCGGGTGCCTATGCATCGCTAGACAGGACGTATGGATCTGCTCTGACGCTACCCGTCGCTGAGGATCTGCGCTCAAAGCTAGACGCAGAACTTCAAATACTTCAAAGCGTGGTAGACCATCTTCGGAAGCCAAACAGCGGTGCAGGATGGCCTGTGGGCACCGCTCAAATCGTGGACGTGCTCAGAACTGTTCAGCTTCAGTCGGTCACAAATAATCCTGACGAACAACGTGAGGCTCTTGATTTTGCACTTGCAGATCTATTGGTCCCACAGATGAGCTTTATGGACGATGCCCAGTTCGAGTCATTCAGTGTGCTATTCGAGGAGCACAGCCTGGTTGCGGCTCACGATGCGCTTCGCCATCTCTTCAACCCTCACACCCTTAGCTGACTAGTTGAGGTGAGGCGCAGCAATGTCAGGTGCTTGGCTTGATCTCGATACTGATGGTGAGACTCTAGATGAAACCGAGGCTAGAGGGGGCGCCCTAAGCGCTGTAGGCCGCAAGGCTGCAATTGCCGCGACGTTGCCTCTGCTAGGTCTCTATTTCACTTCAGGGAAACAACCACTCACTGTATCTCCAACGCTGGGAAAAGCGGCGAGCGGATTGTTGCTCCACGAACTCCTAGCGGGCTTGCAGCTCCGCGTTGCTCTTGCTGCTGCGGCACGCCTTGAAATCATCCTTTCCCGGATATCTGAGCGACCCACCTTTCGCTATCAGTTGACGTCACTTGAGTCAGTGGGCGCGATAACGGGTCAACTAGATGTCAATCGCTACACGACGAGTTTCGGAGCTGTAGCAGAGGCTCCGATCTATCCTGTCATCCATGTTGAGCGAGCGCAGGAGACAGCGGAGAATGTTCTTGTTGCGTACGCGGCTCTTTGGCTGCTTAGGGAGCTACAAAGTTCGTATCGATCCAGCGTTGCGCCGGCCACTGCGCCAGAAGCACAGGAATACGGCCGCAGGACGCGTGCGCTAGACGAACTTCTCCGTCTTCCGTGGCTTGCAGGCTGTATTCGTAAGGCTGACGAAGTTAAGCGGCGCCAAGATGAGCATGCTCTCATTGCGGCAGCAAAATCTCGGTTGCGGCGTCGTGAAATTGCGAATGCCACGCCATACCGTGAGCTTGTGGACTGGATAGAGCGATCACTCGAAGGACAACCAGCGGCAGAATCGGGTGACTTGGATTGGTCTTTCTATGGAGATCGATTCGATACTAAACTGTTCGAATTGTGGTGCCTCCATACTCTTGCTCAGGAGGTCTCCCGCCAGTTGTGTGTCAACATGCCGACGGTGCACCTGAGCTGGCGCAGCGGCGATGCAGCTTACAAGTGGGAACGTCCAGCTGGTACCCTTACCCTCCATTTTCAGCGCTCTATATCAAGCATATCCTCAGAGCACAAGCCTGAATGGCGCCGCCAAGAAGATAATCAACGCTCGTTGGGTGGCATTCCTGACATCGTGGCCCACGCGATTAAGCGTTCTGATGGTACAGAACACATGGCTATCATTGATCCTAAGCTACGACAAAGAGGTGGTCCTCCCACGGAGGAGCTCTATAAAGTGCTGGGCTACCTGAGCAACCATTCCTTGATGTCTTCACCTCGTGGTGCGATTCTTTACCACACCACGGCGGCCGAAGGTGAGCTTCCGAGCTATTCCTACGAAAGGCATGGAGCGTCAGGCGCCCTCCACGCGGTTGCGCTAAATCCCGCTAGACCCATCCAATCGCGGAGTGCCGTTGGGCCAGTTGCAACGATGCTTCTCGGCCTCCTGGATATCCCGCCTCTTCTTGCTTCTGTTGACAAAGAACCGATCGCCGACAACGACTCAGAAGCCTCGGCCGAAGTACAGGTAAGGGCGCGGTCCCTTGAGTTGCAAGCCTTGGCTGCCGCAATGCCGAAGAGCTTGCTTGATGCTTCAAAGCGTAGGCTAGAGACGGTCATTGGTAAGGGACGTTGGACTGTACTTACAAGCGAAATCCAGACCATGCTCGCTACATCGGAGCATGTGGGGTTCTCGCTTGATCCAGCCGCTGATTTTTCAGGCCCTGTGATAGGAATCTGTGCAAGCGCGGAAAATATTCTCCATGACTATATTTTTGGCCCTGCTATCGCACATAACACTCAGCTGGGTAATGGATGCAAGACGCTCGGGCAGGTTATACATGCGACTCTAAGAGCGTTGAACAACGGTAATGAGGCGCTTCATCAGGCCATCCTGGCTCAACTAAACAGGATGAATGTCGTACATTCGACTGCACAACAGCTCATGCAAGACTTGGCGAATATGAATAGGCGATACCGAATTCCAGCGGCTCACCGCGATCTGGTCAGTGAGGCAACATGGCAAGCAGCCTGGAATGTCTTGATTGGACCTACAGGCCTGCTTGCACGAGCAGTTGACGTGCTGATACTAGGAACTCCGCCTAGTGCGAGCCCGTGATTTTCCTTTTCAATATCTGCGATTTATTGTATTTTCGATTCTAGGTTCGTTTTCCATGGGAGCGGTATTCGTTCCACAAGGCCTGACTTGCAGTGTAGCCGATATAGCGCAAGCGCAGCTCGTCTGCAATTCGGTGTTGCTCTGCCTCGGTGGCGCTATCTTTCATGGCCTTGAATAAGGTGTCGAGAGGGATAGAGAGGAGGAGGTGTTCATCGCGGAGAAGCTGACGATAGCCGTCAAGGACATCCTTTGCTGCCTGGTCGTCCGGATGATGAATTAGGATCATGAGCGGTGGGCCCTGTCCGGGACTGTGGTCATATGCAATGGCAGCCCCAAGTGCATGGCATCGAAGTAGTTGATTGACGCGTCGGCTTCTGAATAGCGGATTTGAGGTATCCCAAAGATTTGACCGGTCGGCCAGCGCAATATACTTGGGACGTAGAGCAGGGTCAATGTGCCGGCTGTTGAAGCGGTCAATATACTTGACCTCCATGGAGATCGGCATGATATCGGTGTTAGTCTCTGCAATTATCCATGCATCGAGGATTGTGCGATCTCCTAGAAGCTGAATCCTTTGCTTTGGCGCGTACTCAATCTGTGGACCTATGATGCGCTTGATCGGCTTCTTGAGCAGGATGGCGTAGACTCTAGTCATCCAATCTTGGTGCGCCGCCATCGACCCGAAAATGTTTATGGTCATGGCCTGGCTTGATGTCAGATAACTTGTGCAGCGGACCGGGTCTACCCCCCATCCGTTTTGTCGCCTCTCAAGATAGAGTTGCTGGCTGTGATCTGAGATAAAGTTTTTTCCCGCCAGAGAATCCTCCGGGGCAAGGATGCTTCCAAGATGGCAACCGTTATTTGCTTCAGAAGTTCGTCCGTAACGTTCTAGCCCCAACACATAATACCGGTACCAAGATTGATGAAACCGTGCTCGGGCTGCAAATAGCGATTCTGATTGACGCTGGGGGCCGATTAGCATGAGCTGTCGTTCCAGCTCGCTGGGTTGATCTCGTGGAGGTGTCATGGGTTTCCTTGACTGTCGAGCGGAGAGCAAGTGTCCGGCTTCGTCGGCCTTGCGCTATTCGATAGGCGTTTGTATCGCTATCCGCTTCGCCGTGAGCTAGCGCGTGGGCGTTGCGGGCCGCGACCGGCCGAAGAGCCGCAGCGCGGCCCGTGACCGCCCGGACGCGCGGCAGTCCGCCGCAGGCGGACTGCCCTTGAAGTCGTAGTACTCATCCAAACGACGATCGTGGCTGTGACCTGGTGCTTTGCCTCGCCGCTGGTGCTCCGGACTCGGTTGGTGCATGTCACCGAATCGGAGCAGCGGACTGCAGTCAGCCGATCTGCGGAGTCTGGCGGCCGTCTGCCTGAGGTAGTGGCCGATGCGCAGGCTCACGGAGCGATCCATCCGGTAGTTCGTGAGCTCATTCCGCGGCACCCAGCGGACTTCGCGGGACTCCGTGCTTGGTGTCGGCTCGCTGGCTACGGCTGGGGTCGCTGTAGGTCCCGACGAGTCCGGTGATCTCGCAGGTGATCACGGTCTCCTCTAGGGTCTCGCGGATGGCGGCCTCGGGGATGGACTCGCCGAGATCGATGCCTCTCCCGGGGAGGGCCCACTTGTCGTTGTTCGGAGCGGCGGATGAGGAGGACGTATCCGACCTCGTTTGTGACCACGATGTTGACGGATAGAGCCAGGCTGTTGGCAGCCAGCGCGTTGGCGTCGTCGTAATAGTCGATCCGGCGGGACACGAGCGGGGAGCCCATCCGGGTGCCAGTCCTCGGCGCCGGAAGATCTGGGCTTGTCAGTCCTCGGTCTCGGATTCAGGGCTGACGATCGAGCCCTTGCCGGGCTTGGTGATGATCAAACCCTGGGCCCTGAGGGCTTCCATGGCCTTGCGCACGGTGACCCTGGCGACGTCGAACTCCTCCTGGAGCTTCACTTCGGAGATAAGCGTGAGGGGCGGATAGGTGCCGTCCTTGATGCGCTCGGCCACGATGTCCGCGATCTGCTCCCACTTGTAGAGCCTAGGGTCCCAATCGATCACAAGACGACTCTAGGTAGGACCCTACGTGCGAACATAGAACAGCAATTCCTAGGAATGGTGTAGACAGGTTAAGACAGGTTGGCCTACGGTAGGGGCATGGCGTCGGTGAGCGAAGAGCACGAGCCTCTCCGGGTGGGGCTCGAGGTGCAGCACCGCGACCACGGTCGGGATGGTGGTGTTGCCGGCGGTTCGCTCGCTGGCGCCGTTTGACGGTGGGCCGATGAGTGAGCTTGTCCCGTTTCACGGTATCCATCCGATCGCGGCCTGTGCGGGGTGCGGGCGGGTGTCGTGGTTCGAGTCGCTGCCCCGTGCTGAGCGGGTACGGGTACGCGCTCACACCTGCGAGTGCCTCGCGACGACCTACGAGCTGTGCGCGGCCGGTGGCCTGTTCTTCGTCCGCCGCACCGACCGCGGTTATGCCACGCCGGAGGTCATGGAGAGCACGTGGATGACCATGCGCGAGACCGAAGTGCTGTGGCTGCGACTCGTGAACGGTCTCGCGAGATAGGAGGGCTGCACACCGTGCACGGCGTGTCGCGCATTCCCGTGCACGATTAGCAACATCTTCATCACTCTGTGTTTCCGCAGGTCGACGGTCGGCCTGCGTTTCCGCATGTCCGCGCACTGGCAGTTTTTCTGCCAGTGACCTGCTCCACCCGCCTTATCGTCGAGGCAAGCGACGACGAGTAGGAGGGCGGAACACGTGGCAACCGAGCACCTCACCCAGGGCCAGCGCATCGCGCGGGCACGTCACCGCAAGGGCTGGGATCAGGCCACCCTCGCCGAGAGAATCGGTCGTTCCGTCTCCTGGCTGTCGAAGGTGGAGAACGGGCGGCTGCCGCTCGACCGGATGAGCGTGGTCGGCCAGCTCGCCGAAGTCCTTGGCGTGGAGGTGGCCGAACTCACCGGCCAGCCGTACCGGCACGAGAGCGCCGACCTCGACTCCGGGCACGCGGCCACCCCCGCGCTACGGCTCGCACTCCAGCAAGCCACCATGCCTGGCGGGGCCGCGCTCCTCAGCGGCCGGCAACCGCGGACCCTGGACGAGTTGGAGGCGAACGTCAAGCTCGCCGAGCAGCTCCGCCAGGACGCCAAGTTCACCGCTCTGGGCGATGTACTGCCGAGCATCATCAACGATCTCACCCTGATCACCGCCGACTCCTCAGCAAACCACGACCGGGCTGAGGCGCTGATGCTGCGGGCGTGCCACATGGCGCGCGTGTCCTCCAACCTCCTGGGTCATCACGATCTGGGATGGACGGCAGTACAGCGGGAGCTCGTCGCCGCGCAACGGGTCGGCTCGCCGGACCTGGTGGCTGCCGCGAGCTGGGACCTGTGCGGGGTCTGGCTGCACGAGGCACAGCTCGATCCGGCCAAGAGCGCGGCGCTGTCGGCGCTCGACCAGATCGAACCACATGTGGGGGAGAACGACACGATCAAGGCGATGTGGGGTGCGCTGCACCTGCGGGCCGCCGTCGCCTACTCCCGGCTGTGGGATCCGAGAGAGGTCGAGAGTCATCTTGAGGAGGCCCGGCGGGTCGCCGAGAGCCTCCCGAGAGACGGGAACGTCTTTCAGACCCAGTTCAACCGGGTCAATACCACCATCCACGCCGTAGAAGTCAGCATGGAGCTGGGGCGGCCCCGTGATGTGATCACGCGGGCAGAACACGTAGAGATCGCCGAGATCGCCTCGTCCGAGAGGCAGGCGCATTACTGGACCTGCACAGCAGCGGGATACCACATGAATCGCAAGGACAACGAGGCGGTGGACGCGCTGCTGCGCGCGGATCGCATAGCACCCCAGCATGTCCGCAACCGCCCAATGGTCCGCAACATCGTGCGTGACCTCAGAGACAGCGGGCCGCTTCTTGCCAACGCGAGCTGCTCAACCTCGTCAAGGCGATGAGGCTGCCCTGACCGAACCTACGGTGAGCCATCCCGCGCAACGGCTCCCCCATCTATCAGACACCCGGAACGAATGGGGAAGTATTCGTGGGTCTCAATGAGATCGAACGACAGATCTTGATGCGTGAGCTCGCGGAGATTGCGGCCGACCTGGCCGACCTTCAACGGCGCGCGGTCGAGATCACTGCTCGGATCGAGTCCGAGCGTCTAGCTCATCCAGCCTGACCGTCAGCTTCTCCATGTGCTGGCGGATCTCGCGCAGCTGATCGGACAGGATGCGGAACTCCTCGCTGTGCTCGTCGGCGGGGGCCGGCATCTCGCCTTCGGGGGTCCGGATGACGAAGCTTCCGGCCCCCTGGCGGGTCTCGATCAGCCCTTCCTCGCGCAGCACAGCGAGGGCGTTTCCGATGGTCATCATGGCGACGCCGTACTGCTCGGACAGTTCGCGGGCTACGGGGAGCTGCTCTCCCATGGCATACCGGCCGGACGCGATGTCGCGCCGGATGTCCTCGGCGATCCGCAGGTATGGCCGGCGCCGGTCAGTAGGTGCCATACCCCCACAGTATCGGTTCTAGATGCCTAGGTCTCCAGGCAACTTGTAACAAGCTCGTGAGGCAACGCAGCAAAATGGGTTTGCAGAGCTAGATACCTAGGTATCTTTGTAGGTGACACAGTAACTACTCAAGGAGATCACTCCATGCGCACCGTCCCCATCCCTGTGGACACCAGCAAGCTCACCATCACCTGCGTCAAGGCCCCGCGCCCGCGGGTGCTCAACAAGGACACCGGCGAGATCAAGACCGACAAGAACGGCAACACCGTCTACGAGGTGACCGTGTCGGTAGAGGACGAGTTCGGCCGGATCGAACTCGTGAAGATCGGCATCACCGGTGAGCCGCCCATCAAGGCCGGCGACGCCGTCAACGCGGTCGGCCTGCTCGGCTACGTCTGGGAGATCGCCGGACGCTGGGGCATCTCCTACCGCGCGACCGCCCTGCTCCCGCTGCAGGAGGCCGCCGGTGTCTGACCAGTTCTACGCGGTGCTCGGGGTCCTGGCCGCTGTCGCGGCCGGGCTCTGGGCCTGGCGCCGCTGGCACTACCCGTCGTTCTGGCTGGTGGTCGGCTATCCGCTGATGGCGCTCAGCGTCCACGCGTCCTGGCGCAAGGTCGCCCTCGGCTGCGGGCTGACCAAGAAGCGGCAGCGCTGGTGGTTCACCACCGTCCCCGGTCTCATCTCCTCGACCGGCATCGTCCGGGTCAAGCGCCGCTTCCAGCGCGTCGCCGTCGACACCAAGCCGTTCATGTGGCTGCCCAAGCCCACCCGGTACGGCTGGCGCGTCACCATCCACACGCTCGAAGGGCAGATCCCCGGCGACTACGCCGACGCCGCCGAACGCCTCGCCCACTCCTGGGGCGTCCACGCGGTCAGGGTCTCTTCTCCCCGTCCGGGCCGGGTGGTGCTGGCGGCGACGATGCGTGATCCGCTGGTGAGGGTCGATGACTTCCCGGCCTCGACCGAACTGCTCAAGGTGACCGTGGGCCGTCTGGAGACCGGCGGCCCGTGGGTCATCGATTTCCGCATCGTCCCGCACTGGATGAATGCCGGGGCAACACAGTCCGGCAAGTCCAACCTCGCCAACGCTCTGGTGCAGGGCCTTGCACCCCAGCCGGTGGCGCTGGTCGGGTTCGACCTCAAAGGCGGCGTGGAGTTCACGCCCTACTCGTCCCGGCTTTCCGCGCTCGCCACGACCCGCAAGGAGTGCGTCGGCCTGCTGGAAGACCTGGAAGGGCTGATGGCCGACCGGATGACGCTGTGCCGCACGACTGGCGCCCGCAACATCTGGCAGCTACCGGACGACCTGCGGCCCGTGCCTGTTGTGGTCCTGGTCGACGAGCTGGCCGAGCTCTACCTGATGGCCGACAAGTCCGAGAAGGACGAAGTCGCCAAGTCCTCCACCGCGCTCCTACGGGTGGCGCAGCTCGGGCGGGCCTTCGGGATCTACCTATTCTGCTGCGGCCAGCGGATCGGCTCCGACCTCGGCCCCGGCGTCACCGCGCTGCGCGCGCAGTGCTCCGGACGCATCTGCCACCGGGTCAACGATCCGGAGACCGCGACCATGACCCTCGGCGACCTCGACCCCGCCGCACTCGACTCCGCCCGCGCCATCCCGGCCGAGACTCCCGGAGTCGCGATCGTCGCCTCCCAGGACGGCCAGTGGTACCGGGCTCGCTCCTTCTACGTCACCGAGCAGGCCGCCGAACACGCTGCCCGCATCCATGCCCACCTCGCACCGTCCTGGGACGAGGTCATCGCTACCCAGCCACACGAATCGTCCGCCGCCTGACTGCACTCACGAAGGGAGGGACAACGATGCGACACCTCGCCGCCTGGTTTCTGGACACCGGCCCCGTTCTCGTCCTGGCCCTCATTGCGGGCGCGGGCTCGTTCGCCCACATTCGCGACACCGCCGCCGAGCACGGCCAGACCGGCTGGATGGCCTGGGCCGTCGCGGTCTGCATCGACCTCACCTGCGTCATGGCCGCCCGCGAACGCCAACGCGACAAGAAGACCAGCCGAGGACGGCTCGGCCTCGTGTCCTGGCCCGTTCTCGTCCTGACCGGCGGCATCGTCCTGTCCCTGGCCGCCAACCTGGCACAGGCCGAAGCGACCGCCTGGGGCTGGATCACCGCGGCGACGCCTGCGGGCGCGTTCCTCGTCGCTGTCTCGATGCTCGAACGGAGGGCTTCCGCCCCTCGTCCGCAGGACATCCCGCAGACGTCCCCGGTCACGGTGTCGGCGTCCCCGGCCGTCGCCGAGACGTCCTCAGCGGTCCCGGACCGTCCCGCTCTCGTCCCCGCCAGCGAGGACGGCCAGGACGACGGGCCTGCACCTGACCCGGCCCTGGTCGACTACGCCCGGCGCGTAGCCGACGAGCACACGGCCAAGCACGGCAAACCGATCACCCGCGACCTGCTCCGCGCCCGCCTGGGCGTGTCCAACCAGCTCGCCTCCGACCTGCTCCGCATCCTGCGAACCGCCTGAAGGGATCACCCATGCACGACGACTGCAGCGCCCTCATCACCGGACTGCGCGCCCTGGCCGCCTTCCTGGAGGCCAACCCCGAGGTTCCTGTGTTCATGCCGAGGACCGTCCTCCACCAGTTCCCCAAGCACGGCTCCGACGCCGAGATGTGCGCCCAGGTCGACAAGGTCGCCGCCCTGCTCGGTACCGAGATCGACTCGCACCTCAGCCCGTACGGCCACTACTCCACCGGCCTCGACTTCGGCCCCGTCCGCTACGACTACACCGCCATCCTCGGCGCCGCCCGCGCCCGCCACGCCACCGACGACAGCTACCGCGGCTGCATCGACCCCGTCGTTTAGGAGGAACCCAGCATGCGCATCCGACTCGAAGGCAACCGCGCCGAGATCGCCCTCGGCATGATCCACCTGCGCGAACTCTTCACCGTCACCGCCATGTCGCGCGCCTACCCCGACCGCGCGCGACCCCGCAACTACCGCGTCTACGTCACGATCATCCCGCGCAAGGTCCGGTGACCGGCATGGACGAGCTGACCATCCGCTACCGCTGCTGCACCTGCAACGGCACCGGGCTCGACGGCGACCGCGACACCTGCCGCGACTGCCACGGCACCGGCATCGACAACTACGGCGCATAGCTCGCCGGACCCCCTCACCTGGCCACACAACCGCCAAGTTCCGCGCCAGGTGAGGGGCCATCCCACCCCAGAACATCCGGATAGGACGGAACCCATCTTGCCCCACCCACACGCCATAGCCGGGATGATCACCCGGCTCCACGACTCGAACTACGACCGCTGGGCCGCGCAGATCAAGCGCACCGGTGGCTGCCGCCAGCCCATCCACCTGCGCGGCAAGGTCGAGCACTACGACCGCGCCACCGGCCAACTCCTGCACCGCTACAGCACCCGCAAAGAGCCGGACGGCGTGCTGCGGGTGTCGTGCAAGACCCGCCGCGCCTCCCGCTGCCCCGCCTGCGCCGAGACCTACCGCGCCGACACCTACCAACTTGTCCGCGCAGGCCTGGTCGGTGGCAAGGGCGTCCCGGAGACCGTCAGCACGCACCCATGCCTGTTCGTCACTCTGACGGCTCCCTCCTTCGGGGCCGTGCATGTCCGGCGTGAGAAGAACGGCAAGGTCCTGCCCTGCCACGCCCGCCGCGACGCCGAGACCTGCCTGCACGGACATGTCATGACCTGCACGGCACGCCACGCAGCAGACGACCCGCGCCTCGGCGAACCGCTCTGCGCCGAGTGCTACGACTACGAGGGCTCGGTGCTGTTCAACTCCGTTGCCCCCGAGTTGTGGCGGCGCTTCACCGAAGCCCTCCGCCGGCGCTTTGCCCGAATCTCCGGCCTCAACCTGCAGGAACTGCGCGAACAGCTCACAATCTCCTTCGCCAAGGTCGCCGAATACCAGCGGCGTGGAGTCGTCCACTTCCACGCCGTCATCCGCCTCGACGGCCCCACCGGTCCGGCCTCCCCGCCGCCGGCCTGGGCCACCGCCGACGCCCTGGAACAGGCCGTCCAGCACGCGGCCGGGGCGATAACCGTCGAGGTCGAGCCGCTGGCCCGCGTCTTCCGCTGGGGCACCCAGCTCGACGTCCGGCCCATCACCATGAACGGCGAACTCACCGAACAGGCCGTCGCCGCCTACATTGCCAAATACGCAACAAAGGCAGCCGAGTGCGTCGGCACGCTCGACCGACGCATCCACACCCTCGACGAACTTGCCCTGTACCCGCTCCGTGAGCACGCCCGCCGCCTCATCGCCGAATGCCTCCGCCTGGGCGCCCTCGACGACCTGGTCGACCTCCGCCTCACCAAGTGGGCTCACATGCTCGGCTTCCGCGGCCACTTCTCCACCAAGAGCCGCCGCTACTCCACCACCCTGGGCGCCCTCCGCGCCGCCCGCGAAGAACACATGCGCGGCGAGGACATCACCACCGGCCGTCTGCCGCTCTTCGAAGAGGACACCATCCTCGTCATCGCCCACTGGGAGTACGCCGGAAAGGGCCTGTCCCTCGGAGACCAGGTGCTCGCCGCCATCACTGGTACTCGC
Organism: Nonomuraea lactucae; assembly: GCF_003313395.1. Classification (GTDB taxonomy): domain Bacteria; phylum Actinomycetota; class Actinomycetes; order Streptosporangiales; family Streptosporangiaceae; genus Nonomuraea; species Nonomuraea lactucae. The sequence goes on from NZ_QNFZ01001069.1 coordinate 57,206, forward strand.
CTCGCTGGCTGGGGGGTGGACCTGGATGAGCAGGCGTGACGAGCTGCTGACCGTTCCTCAGGTCCTCGATGAGCTGGGCGGAGTTTCCCGCCGCACCTTCTACCGGTGGCGCGAACTCGGCCGGGCACCCGAGTGCATCCGGCTTCCCAACGACGAACTCCGTGTCTGGCGTAGTGACCTGCTGGCCTGGCTCGAGTCGCGACGGGAGGCGGTGTGAACACCACCTATGACGTGAAGCTCGGCGGAGTTCAGCATCGTTCGGACCGGGATACCCCCACTTACATCGCCCGCTGGAAGGTCGCGGGCAAGGCGAAGTCCAAGAGTTTCCGAACCAAGGGCCTGGCCAACGCCTTCCTGTCCGACCTACGCCAGGCGGCCAAGGTGGGGGAGGAGTTCGACATCACCACCGGCCTGCCGGTGTCAATGCTCACGTCCAAGTCCTCCGGCCCCACATTCCTGGAGTTTGCCCAGTCCTACATCCTTCGCCGCTGGCGCACCTCGGCACCTCGGACGCGAGAGACGGACGCGTACGCGCTCCTGTCGCTGGTTCCCGCCTTGACGGCTGACGTGCCGGCTCCGCCCAAGCTTGAGGAACTGCGGGAGGTCCTCAAGGTTCATGTGCTCCTTCCCGCGGATCGACGGGCGGAGCTGACCGCGGCCCAGGCTGCGACCTTGAGGTGGCTAGAGAAGGCTTCGCTTCCCCTGACGGCGTTGGGCGATGCGGCGGTTCTCCGTGGCGCGCTCGACGCCATCTCGGCTACCTTCGCTGGCGGCCCAGCGGGGGCGAACACGGTACGGCGTAAGCGGGCCGTGCTCCATCACCTGCTGGAGCACGCGGTAGAGCAGAAGGTGTTCGCCTCCAACCCGCTCAACGAGATCAAATGGACTGCGCCCAAGGCCGTCACGGTCGTGGATCCCCGTACCGTGGTCAACCCAACGCAGGCGAGGCAGCTCCTCGACGCCGTGTCGATGGTGGGTCGCAAGCGGGGATCCCGGCTCAAGGCGCTGTTCGGCTGCATCTACTACGCCGCGCTTCGGCCGGAGGAGGCTGCGGATCTCCGAGCGAACAATTGCACCCTGCCTGAATCGGGATGGGGTCTGATCGTCCTGGAGCGGGCGCGGCCCCAGAGTACGAAGCGATGGACGAACTCCGGCGAGACCCACGAGTCCCGGAGCCTGAAGCACCGGGCGGACAAGGAAACGCGAGAGATCCCGATCCCGCCGGTTCTGGTCGCGATGCTCCGCGAGCACATCGCCGAGTACGGCACAGCCAAGGACGGCAGGGTCTTCTGTACGGGCACGGGAGGTGTCTACTCCAGTTCCGCGTACTCCTATATCTGGCACGAAGCCCGGAAGCTGGCTCTGACCCCCGCGCAGGTGGCCTCGTCGCTCGCCGCTCGGCCGTACGACCTCCGCCACGCGGCGGTGTCACTCTGGCTCAACGCCGGCGTGCCAGCCCCTGAGGTTGCCAAGCGCGCTGGGCATGGCGTTGACGTTCTGCTTCGGGTCTACGCCAAGTGCATGGACGGTCAGCAGGAGCAAATCAACGGAAAGATCAACAGCGCTCTCGACGTGTAGATATGCCCGCTCCAGGCCCCGGCCATGGCTGGGGCCCGGAGTTCTGCCGCTTTATGGTCTTCGCCGGGTCGTACGGCGCGTTGCCGGACGGCTTCCGGTCGGTCTGGCCTCGACAAGAAGCCGGACACTGAGGCCAAGTTGGCTTACATCAAGACTTACTGCGACTAATCGTCATACACAAGCGATTCCGCTTCTTTATGAAAATGTATTACGTGTTTACCCGAGACGTCCGATGTGCTTGACTCGCGCCCTGTAGCCAACCCTCCGGGAGGGGGCAATGGGGGAGTTCGTCGGGATCGATCCCCTCGGCGCAGAGAAGCTTATCCGCCAGATGGAGGCCGGGAAGGACGTCCTGGGCAGGGCACGCCCAGGGCTCGAAGCGGCGATTGCCGAGGCTGGCGAGGACTGGGTTGGCCGTGGGGGCGTCACGGCGATGAACCGCACCTGGGCGTTCTTTCACGAGTCCCAGCAGGACCTCAAATGGCGCGTCGACACCATCAAGCGGTTGGTGCCGACGCAGCTGAAGGGCATGCTGACCACGATCTTCCCCTTCAGCAACGGGGCAGAGGCGGCGCGCGCGGCCAGGAAGGACGCTGATGCCATCGCCGCAGCGCTCAAGTACCACGACCAGTACCTTTCCGGACCAAGCTGGAACGGGGTGGAGAAGGCCCTGGGGGCGCTCAAGGGCAGGGCCGACGACCCGACCTACGCGGCGGCGCTGCTGGCCGCCCTCGGCCCGACGACGTTCCAGAAACTGTTCCGCGACTGGATGAACACCGAGGCCGCCGGGGTGCGCAGAGGTCTGACCCCGGACGCACTCAAGCGAGCCGGCGACTCTTCGCCAGGTCTGCTGGCCAGGGCGTTCGCCAGTGCGGAAAGCTCTGGGCGGCTCGGGGGCGAGTGGCAGAAGATGGTGGAGACTGCACCATCGGACATCCTGACGACCCTGGTCGCGCTGGCCCCGCAGTCCGGCACCTTCCTCAACCGGGTGGCGACCAACCTGCTGAACCGCCCGCCGAACTCGGATGCGTATCCCACGGACCCCAACTGGAGTCTGTACAACCTGGTCAAGGCGTACGAGGCGAATCCGGAGGCGTTCCAGCGGCTTCTGGCCGAGCATCAGAAGGAGGCCGGCGTTCTACTGAACGCCTACACCGTCACAACGACCGGTGTCCCCGCCTACGAGGAGGCGTTGGCGAAGGCGCTACACGGGGCGTTGAAGCCAGGCGCCGGGGCGGACGACATGCGGGAGCGGGCCTGGATCGCCGTCATCAACGGCATTGGGTCTGAGCACAGTCTCTGGGTCGGCGGCGACATCGGGACGTTCTCCAACTCGCCCGTCAGCCGGATGCTGGCCAAGGACATCGCGCCCATCCTCGACAAGCTCGCCCGGGGCCAGGCTGAGCGCAACTCGCCGGAGGTGCCCTATCTGGAGCCCAGAGCGCCATGGGACAAGCTCGACCCCACCGTGAGCGCCCGGTTCCTCGGCGCGCTGATGCAGGACTCCGCCGCGGCCGATACCTTGATGAAGGCGGGCCACGATTACACCAACGAACTGGACATGGGCCGGTTCCATCCCCTCGACCCAGATCTTTACGGGCGAGAGGCGCACGCTAACCTCGCTGCGCGGACGGGGGCGTTGGCGAACCTACTGCTGGCCGGCTCGACATACGCCGAGTGGAGCGACGACGAGTACGCCGACCGAATAGCCGGCTACATCCTCATGCCCGTCGACTTCTTCAACAACAAGTACCTGCCCATCGACAGCGCGCTCGTGTCCACCGGCAAGGACAAGGGACTCGATGACGCCAAGGGCGTCATGAAGGACATGATCACGGATTACCTCGACCAAAAGACCCCCGACAACGCCGAAGCGATCGCCAATAAACTGGTGGAACAGCAGGTGGGCTTTCTGGCCGAGTCGCTTAAGGCTCACGGGCAGATGCCGCTCGCCGCAGCGGACAGAGCCTTGATGCGAGACACGATCAAGGGCCGCCTTATAAGCGCCCTGGTCCAGGCGCTGAAGATACGGGGTGGTTGAGCATGCCCATCAGACACCAACTGCTCCGTGAGGCGGCCGAAAAGGAGGCGCTGGCCTCTACTTTCACCAGGTACGCCAAGACCTTGGCCGACGCGTTCAATGGCATCCCGGAGAAGCCAAGCGACAGCGAGCCCTTCTGGAAGGGACCCGCCTCAGAGCAGTATCTCACGCATGCTGTCCGGCTGAGACGTGAGATGAGCGACTTAGAAAACTCGTGCCTGACCACCGCTGAGAATCTCCGCCGCCGAGCTAGACAGCTCCGCGAGGAGGCCGCGCAGGTGCCTGATCCCACGTGAGCGCGTTCAGCCTGTGCGTGGGTAGCACTCCGTCTTGCCGATGATCACAAGGTTGGGAGTCTCTGACAGGCGCCCGAGGAGCACGAAGGTCAATTTAGCTTCCTCGTGGAGGGCCACCGTAACGCCCAACTCGTCCTCCAAGAGGTCGAGTTCGTCCACGGCCTCCCGATAGCCCATGGTTTCGAGCTTGCCTTTCAGCAGTCCGATGCGGCTGAGCGGATCCTGCTTGGCTGGATCCGCAAAGTTACCCTTGGCCACGAAATACCGCTGCACCTCGCCCGGAGTGCATGAAGTTGTCCGGTCCTTATCGGCGCGCTCTTTCGTCAGCCCGGTCAGGTCCGTCTCCATCATGGACACCAGCGCGTCCCCATCGCTCACGAGCTGTCGCGTTGCCTCCGCCAGCGTCGGGCGCTCCGACTTGCCCGAGCAGCCCGTGAGGACCGCGAAACAGACAAGTAACGCGGCAACTGCTGTCGAAGATGCACCCAGGCGCACGATCGGACCTTATCTGAGACGACTCCGCTCGTACATCCGATTCATCTCACCCATAGCGAGCTGCGATACAGAGGGGGGCGACGTTAGACAACAGGGCCGGGCCGCCCGGATTGTCTATTGCTGGACGGTTTGGCCTGCCGTGGGGGCGTGGTACCTGGGATGACGTCGATGTTCAGGTGCTTTTTGATGAGGTGCTTGAGCTCGGCGCCGTTGATGAGAGTGATCCTGTTGCGCTGCGCGAACTGCTCGCTGGCTCGGCCGAACCACGAGGTGGTGACCAGGACGCCCGTGGTCGCGTTATGATCGGCCATCACGCCGGTGAGTGCGTGAACGGCTTCCAGTCCCACCAGTCCTGACCATCGCTTCGCCTGGATGAGGCAGACGCCGCCGAAAAGAGGTTGTCGCTCGTAGCCACGGCGTCCACGCCGCCGTCCTTCGATGGGATGGTCGTCCATGCTTCGGCGCCCATAGCTACGAACAGTTCTCTCACCAAGTGCTCGAACTCGGTCGGTGAGAGCTTGAGTAGGTTACGGCGTGAGTCGAGCCCCGACACGACATCCATGTCCTCCGAAAACCGGAAACGCTTGAGGTCGAATGTGATGAACGGCTCGATGGCTTCGAGGTCGTACGGGTTCGGCGAGACGAGAGCGTTGAGGCGCTTCAGGCATGCCACCGGGTTGACGTCGGCCAGGACAAGATCTTCGAACTGCGCCCGCTCGGCCTCGACGCTCAGCAAGTGGGGACGCACTTTCTTACCTGTCGCCTGATCGGTGGTGTTGAGGCGGCCATTGAACACGATCGCCTCAACGAGATCGCTTGGCGTTGAGGTGAAGATCTCGTGAAGCGTACGGAGCGCCACGCAGGCAAGCAGCTTGGTGTACCTCTGCCTGACCTCCGTCTGCGGCCGAGGGACCGGGTCGATGTCATCTCGGCTCTTCACGTACTTGTACGCACGAACATTGGGCACGACACTCTGCGGCGGCAGCTCAAATTCGACGACGAGGTCACGGTTCTCGGGCCGATACGCCACCTGGAAAAGCTTGGGGAAGCCCTTCGGATAGGTCGATCGCTCTAACGCCTTCGTCGTAAACCACTCCAGAGCTTCCGGCCGGCCGGCATCGAAGTCAGCGCGTATCTGGTTGAGCCGAGCGTTGGCTTCAGCGACCTTCTTCTGCTCCGCGGCCATCTGGCGGTCGTAGGCACTGCGAGCGGCGTTCAGCCCGCGCAACCGCTGCTCCTCGCGCTGCTGGTAGTGGGCCATCGCGCTGTCGTAGCGTCCGCGTGCTTCGGCCAGAGCGCGCTCGTAGCGCGTCTGACCTCCGAGAATCTTGCCGAGACTGGATGGCTGCGATGGCTGGTACGCCGCCCAACTAGGGGCAGGCTCAGGCGTAGTCAGGCGGCGCTCTGGCTCGAACGGCCGTACGGAGCTGGCAACCCGCATTTGATCGAAGGACAGGGGACGCACTTGAAGTGCCGCGAGCAGGACGTTGTCCAGTCCCTCCATGCGCTTCGCGACCTCGGCCGTCTTCTGTTCTGCCTTGGCCTGTTGCCGTTCCAGGTGTTGTCGCTGGCGCTCGCGTTCCCGCTCCTTGGCGAGTCTCGCAGCCTCGCGAGCCTGCCGTTCGGCTTCGCGGCGAAGGGCTGCCTGGTGCCGTTCCCACTCGCTACGACTACCCGCCACTTGATCAGCCCTCCGCTCGACACCGAGACAACCCGACACAGGCCAAACCAGTCGGCGGCTGGTTCGCGGCCCACTGTGACGTTGAGTTCAGATTAGATCGACTGCTCGTGTTCGTCATGGGCCTCAGCAGGAGCATGTACGCGTGCCAACGTTCGTCAACTCGGATGGCTGCCGTGTCAGCTAGGAGGATGGGGAGCGAACACGTCACAGGGATCAGCGTGAAGGTGGGACTGCTCTGCAAGACTCGTTGCCAAGCCGTCCCTCTCAGACCGACGAATGGTTCGTGACCTACAAGGGCCTCGACGTGCGAAAACGCCCACAAGATCATCCCCCATATGTCCCCTGGTCATGGTCCTACCGCTGCATACGGGTGCCGTCGGCGGCCTATAGCGGACCTGGGAAGCAAAAGACCTGCGGCCAAGAAACCGCAGGTCAGAGGGCGAAATGCCTGGTGGAGATGAGTGCCCCCGGCAGGATTCGAACCTGCGGCACCCGCTTTAGGAGAGCGGTGCTCTATCCCCTGAGCTACGGAGGCGGACTCCCGTAAGCCTAGCGAAAGTGCGGCACTGCGTGGGACGTCGGGGCGGGGTGAGTTTGGTGGGGTGGGTCATGGGTGCTCTGAGCTGCGGTAAAGGGATGTCTGCGGGCTGGGTTTCGGGTGGTGGGCGTGGCTAACGTCGGTGCGGTGAGCAGGAGGCGGCGGCGGGAAGCGCATCGGCGGCCCGTGGTGTTGTGTGCGGCGTTGATGGCGCCTGTGATCTTTGCTGGGGGGTTGCTGGCGGGGGAGATCACTGGGTATGAGCGGGCGGCCTTGAAACGGGGGATTGCAACTCGGGCTGAGGGATCGGTGGGGTTTGGGCCGGTTCTGGTGCCGGCGCCTGCGCGGGCTCATGTGGTGTATGGGGCGTTTGTGCCCTCGCCTTCGCTTCCTCGTGCTGCGCCCGCGGCTTCAGGGCCGGCTGCGAGTGCTTCCGTGCCTCCGTCTGGGTCTCCGGCTGTGACTGGGAGTCCGTCGGCTGCCGTGTCGGCGTGGGGGGATGAGAGGAGGCGGGAGAGGGGGACGGCTTCCGGGGGTGAGCGAGCTTCTGGGCCTGGGGGGCTTGTGGAGCGGCGGAGTCGAGTGGCGGGGAGTGCTCGGGAGGAATGTGCGGGGGAGTGGGTGGACACGTGGTTGTGGGAAGTGTGCCAGCAGCAGGAACGCCACCGGGTGGGTGAGGGGGCGACTGACGGCGGTGACGCCTTGTCGGGTGCCGGTGCCGGTGCTGGTGCTGGGGTGGGGGACTCGCGGCGACGGGTGGGCTCTGCTTGGTGATGATGGCGCTCCCTCGTGCGCCATCCGGGTCTGTCTCCGGTGGCGGGCCTAGGGGTCCTACGTGGGCCACCATCGCGTGCTGGCTTTGGGTTGTCGGCTCTGGGGGGCTGTGGTGAGGGACAAGGGAGCTTGTTCAGGCGCCTGGGGCCGGGCCGGCTGTGGTCGATTCAGGGTGGGTGGTGAGGGGTTTGGTGGGTGGGCGAACCGGTGGAGGGGTGGGTCGCGTACCAGGTGGTGTGGTGCGGTGGGTGGGGCTGGATGTGGTTAATCGTACAAACGGCTCGTTTGTGTCATAACGGCTCGCTGGAGTTCGGTCCGGGCACTCCGGGGGCTGTAGTAACGTGCGTGCCGGACCCAGGTAACGAGTGTGCAAACGGAGGAGTCGGACGTGCCATCCCCTCGATCAGCGGGCCTGATCGCGGTCGTCATGGCGGTGACTTCTCTGGTCGCGGCACCCGGGCGGGCGAGTGCTGATGCAGGTCAGAGGGTGTGGGTCGCCGAGGGCGCGAAGGTTCGGGGTAAGGATCCGGCGAATCTGACCGAGCTGCGCAGGGAGGCCGAGAAGGCCGCCAAGGAGCTTGAGGAGGCGACCAAGGCGCTGGAGAAGCGGCGGGCTGACATCGCCGCCGCCGAGAAGGCGTTGAAGGGGAAGCTTCAGGCGCTGCACGAGTCCGAGCGGCAGCTGGCCGAGAGCCGGCGGCCGGTGTCGCAGATGGTTGAGCTGATCTACCAGCAGCCGATCGTGGGCAACGGCATCGCGCCGTTCGTGTCGGGTGATTCGGACGCCGGCACGTTGCGGGCGATGGCCAACGTGAGCCACATGGTCGATGTCAAGCAGCAGGCCGTGGAGCAGATCGCTGCGCTGGCCAGGGAGTCGCAGCGGCTGGCGGCCGAGGCGCAGGAGATCCGGGCGGGCAACCTGCTGGCCGAGGCGCAGATGTCGGCCGAGGTGGACATGCTCAGGCAGCGGTCCGAGAAGGTCGTCAGGTCGCTGACCGCGGCCCTGGTGAAGCTGGGGATCAAGGTGGACAAGGTGGGGCGGGCGGCGCTGAGCTGCAATCCGCTGCGCGCCGCGACGGCGAACGATTATCCGAACGGTCTGATCCCGAAAGTCATGCTCTGCCCGTTGCAGCAGCAGGGGTTCAGTCTGAGGGCGGATGCCGCCATCGCGTTCGTGAGCCTGAACGAGGCCTTCCGGCGGCGCTTCGGCAGGCAGATGTGCGTGACCGATGCCTATCGGAGCCTGGCGGCGCAGCAGTCGATCTACTATCGGCGGCCGGGGTTCGCGGCCGTGCCGGGGCGGAGCAACCACGGGCTCGGGCTGGCGGTGGACCTCTGCGGCGGGGTGGAGAGGTTCCGGTCGGTGGAGTTCGTCTGGATGGAGAAGAACTCAAAGAGGTTTGGGTGGTTTCATCCGGATTGGGCGTATAGCAGTCCGTTCGAGCCTTGGCACTGGGAGTACGACCCGAAGATCGACTCTCTGTTGTAGAGTCCCCAGGTCAGGCGGGGTTGATGGTGATCGAGAGGTGGCCGCTTGCCTGGGCCGCGGCCAGTCGGCCTGCCTGGGCCGGGGTGGCGGCCAGCACGATCAGGGCGCCGTGGTCGTGGTCGGTGGTGCGCGGGACGGTGATCACCGTGACGTGGTCTGCGATCAGTTGGGCCGGTTGGCCCTCCCAGGCGACGAGTACGCCGATCGTCGAGCCGGGTGAGATCAGGGCGGCCACGTCGGCGTCCGCGATGCGTATCGGGGTGGCGACGGTGCCCGCGGGCAACTTCTGCGAGTCGAGGAGGCGCGCGTCGGTGAGGGGCTCGCCGCGGCGCATCGGGCTCGCCAGGACGCGGCCCACCGCGCCCGAGCGGATCGCTCCGTCGGGAGGGTGGTTGAGGGAGACCGCGCGCAGGTCGCCGGCGTGGAGGACTCCGGGGCTGAGGTCGTGGGTGGCTACGAGGACTGGAGGGCCTGGGGTGGGCCGTAGGGCCAGGTAGCCCAGGAAGACGGCCAGCCCTGCCAGGGCGGCCGCGAGCGCGCGGAGGGGGCGGCGACGGCCGAGCCTGCCGCCCAGCCC
>NZ_QNFZ01000004.1 GCF_003313395.1 Nonomuraea lactucae
GGTCGGCGGGCGGTGCCCGGGCAGGCAGAGGGCGCGCTGCGAGCGGGGCGGGCGGCGGCCGTGAGGTTCCTGTCTGCTGGCTGGCTGTGGCTGTTCGCGCTCTTGGCGCTGTTCGGCGTCGGCTACGTGCTGGCGCAGTTCCTGCGTCGCCGCTACACGGTGCGCTTCACCAACGTGGCGCTGTTGCACCTGGTGGCCCCCGCGAGCCCGGGCTGGCGCCGGCATGTGACCGCTGCGCTGTTCGCGCTGCTGATGGGGCTGCTGATCGTGGCGGCCGCCCGGCCGGCGGCCTCGGTGCAGGTGCCGCGCGAGCGGGCCACGGTCATGGTGGCCATCGACATCTCCCTGTCCATGATCGCCACTGATGTGCCGCCCACCCGGCTGGAGGCGGCCAAGACCGCCGCCGTACGGTTCGTCACCGAGTTGCCCAACCGCTTCAACGTCGGCCTGGTCACCTTCGCCCGCTCGGCATCGGTGCTCATCTCACCCACCGTGGACCACGCCGCGATCACCCGCGCCATCACCGGCCTCAAGCCCGCGCCCGGCACCGCCATCGGCGAGGCGGTCTTCGCCGGCCTGGACGCCATCCGCAACTTCGACCAGCAGGCCGCCAGCAACCCGCCGCCGGCCGCGATCGTGCTGCTCTCAGACGGCGACAACACCTCCGGCCGCACCGTGCCCGAGGCCGCCCAGGCCGCCGCCCAGGCCAAGGTGCCCGTCTCCACCATCGCGTTCGGCACCCCCGAGGGCACTGTGGAGATCGACGGCCGCCCGGTGGCGGTACCGCCCAACGAGCAAGCCCTGCGCGAGCTGGCCGAGAGCACCTCCGGCCAGGCCTACGACGCCGAGTCCGCCGGCTCGCTGCAGGAGGTGTATGAGCAGATCGGCTTTTCCCTCGGCACCACGACCGCCACCCGCGAGATCGGCCACATCCTGCTGCGCTGGGCGATGATCCCCGCCTTCGCGCTGGCCGCCGCCTCACTGCTGCTGTCGCACCGCTTCCCCTGACCTTCCCGGACCGCGGGCGGCGCCCGCGCGCTCCTGCCCCTTTTCCTCCACCTACGCCCCGTGACAAGGAACCACGACGATGTCCGAGCACCGCATATCGCCCGACACCGACACCGCTGACACCGCCGACTCCGCGCAGACCGCCACCGGCGGCCAGGCAGACGGCGGCAGCCCGATCGGCGCCTGCCGGACCCGGCTGTATCGCGACGGCGCGCTGGTGGCCGAGGACTTCCCCGTCGCCGAGGTGTCCGACCACCTGGAAGACCCCTCCTGCATGGTCTGGTTCGACCTGTGCGCCCCCGGCCCCGCCGAGCTGGGCGCCATCAGCGAGGAACTCGGCCTGCACGAGCTGGCCGTCGAGGACGTGCTACACGACCGGCAACGGCCCAAGCTCGACGTCTACGACAGCCACCTGTTCCTGGCCGCCTACTCCGTCCGTCTGGACGAGCACGGGGCGCTGGACGCCACCGAGATCGACATGTTCGTCACTCGCCAGGCGCTGGTCACCGTGCGTGAGAACGACCGGGTCGACATCGAGCAGGTCGTCAAAGCCTGGGACGCCAGCCGTGAGCTGGCCGCACACGGCGTCGGCTACCTGCTGCACGCCGTGCTCGACCACCTCGTCGACGGCCACTTCGAGGTCATCCAAGCCCTGGACGAGCAGATCGAGCACCTGGAAGACCAGCTGTTCGACGGCCAGACACCCGGCCCCGGCCTGCAACGCGACTCCTTCACCCTGCGCAAGAACCTGGTCGGTCTGCGCCGCTACGTGCTGCCCATGCGCGAGGTGGTCAACACCCTGCTGCGGCGCGACCTGCACATCGTCGACCCCGCCCTGGCCCCCTACTACCAGGACGTCTACGACCACGTGTTGCGCGTCACCGAATGGACCGACTCGCTGCGCGACCTGGTCAGCAACATCCGCGAAACCCACCTGAGCCAACAGGGCTACCGGCTCAACAGCATCATGAAAAAGATCACCGGCGTGGCCGCCATCATCGCCGTGCCCACCATGGTGTTCGGCTTCTACGGCCAGAACATCCCCTTCCCCGGCTCCGAACAGGCATCCGGGTTCTGGACCTCCACCATCATCACCATCGCCGCCTGCCTGCTGCTGTATCGCGCCTTCCGCAAACGTGACTGGCTGTAACGCCGCAGGCGGCCGACACGGGGGCGGACCTTAAGCCCGCTCAGGTCGCGACGACGTCGGCGCTCTTCTCCACCGCGTCTTCCAGCCAGCCTGGTGAAGGCAGGGACCTCATGGAGTCAAGATCACCACATGGTCGGTTTTCCGACAATCTCGGCTGGAGCCAAACCTTCGTCGCTTGATCGTTTGGGAACGCATTGGGAACGATCAGCCGTAGACGCCCGGTGAACCTCGTGGACAGCCGGACACAAGCGAGAGGCCCGCCACCGCGTTTCCGCTGGTGACGGGCCTCCTTCTGCTGGTGTGGCAGGTGCAAGGTTCGAACTTGCGTAGGCTGAGCCGACGGTTTTACAGACCGCTCCCTTTGGCCACTCGGGCAACCTGCCGTGCCATCCGCTGTCGCGGCGACAGACAGAAGAATAGCGGACTTCCGAGGTGCACGTGACACCGGTTTGTCCCGCGTGGGACCTCCTCAACGGGGACCGGTGCGGGCCTGGTGCGCTGCACTGGGACCCGATGCTGGCTAGGCTCGTTCGCTGGGGTCCGTGTGCGCGGGGACGCGCGTTGGGTGGTCGGCGAGACCTTGGGGCGGACACCGGATGACATGCGTTGGTAGCGAGAGGATGAGTGTTTTGGCCGATTCATCTTTCGACATCGTCAGCAAGATCGACCGGCAGGAGGTCGACAACGCGCTGAACCAGACGGTCAAGGAGATCGGACACCGGTTCGACTTCAAGGGCACGGGAGCGAGCATCAGCTGGTCCGGGCAGGACAACATCGAGATCAAGGCGAACAGTGAGGAGCGGGCCGCGGCCGCGCTGGACGTGTTCAAGGAGAAGGTGGTCAAGCGGGGCCTCTCCTTGAAGGTCCTCGATGCGGGCGAGCCCAAGCTCTCGGGGAAGGAGTACCGCATGCTGGTCAGCCTCAAGGAGGGCATCGACCAGGAGCATGCGAAGAAGATCTCCAAGCTGATTCGCGACGAGGGGCCGAAGGGCGTCAAGGCGCAGATTCAGGGCGAGGAGCTGCGGGTCAGCTCCAAGAAGAAGGACGATCTGCAGGATGTCATCTCCCTGCTCAAGGGGAAGGACCTCGACATCGCCCTGCAGTTCGTGAACTACCGCTAGCAAGGGCTCATTGCACCCCCCTTGGCCTGGCGTTTCAGCGTCACGGGGAGCGTGGAGGGCACATCCGGGGCACACGGCCGAGCGCACTGTCCACGAGGGCACGCGTCTTCTCCTGTGCCTCGGGCCACTCCCCACGTACGTGTTGAGCGTGGCCATCGGCGTGGAGTGACCTAGAGCGAGCAGGCCACTCCGAGGCGGGATACCCACCTCGCGGGCTGCCGGTGCCCATATGTGCGACCAAGTGGCCCGGTGTACGGGCAGCAGCATGTTCGTAGTGATCAGGAGCTTGGCGACACGGCGGGTGCACCGACGGGGATCCGTCTCGTCGGCGATCTCGTTCTCGACCACGCCAAAGCGCTTGAGGTGCGTCCAGAGCCGTGCATAGGAGATCGGGTAGTTCGATCGTCCGTGTGGAGGTCTTCGTCTTGACCGGCCCGAGGTACGGCTTGCGACCGCTCACCCCAAACGAGTTGCTGACTGATGTCGACCTCGCGGCGCTTGAGGTCGATCTGGTCCAGCCCGAGGCCGAAGATCTCTCCGCCCCGCAGTCCACAACCGGCCGCAAGGTAAACGGCAACCGCGAAGCGAGGAGGCAGAGTCTCAGCAAGGATGTGGACCTGTTCAGGGGGCGGGATGAAGTGGGTGTGCCTTTCGACCTCAGGGAGGCGGACGCCTATGCACGGCGAGATACCGATGGTCCGATCTACCACAGCCGCTGCGAAGAACGAAGCGACGTTGCTGTAAACGACCGCCAAGGTCGAGGGTGCAACGAAAGCACTTCCGTGCGGTCCTTGACCCAGGCACGAATGTGCGACGGACGGACCTCTGCCATCCGGAGGTGACCAAGAATCGGATCAACATGAAGGCGGAAGACGCGGTCCATCCGCTCACTTGTGGAGCCGCGGTGGAGGGGGTCGGAACGCCACTTGAGCGCCGCCTCCCGGACACGCTCACGCCCTGCCCTGACGTCGACAGAGACGCCCTTATCGAGATTGCTCTTGGTTTCGGCATCGAAGCTGTCTGCGTCTGGAAGTTGCGCTTGCGCTGCTCGCCCGATCGTCTCGACAGCTTCGAACGCGTATGGGACATCGGCCAGCCCTACCGCCATGAACGCTGAACCCACACCGGACCGGCCGGGCGGTTCGGGCGGGCGTGCGGCCTCTCCGGGCCGGTCCCGCCCGGCCACCCCGCCGCACAACAGGCAAAGGCAGAAACGTACTGAGGCCAACCCAGCAGTATCACTGGCGTCGTGTCGAGCGCTGCGGCCACACACGGAGGCCGCGGGTCCAGGTACGCCTCAAGTACTCGTTGGGGCGCCGGCGTCGGAAGTAACCCAGATCATCGCGGCCATTGTCACGGTACGTATCATGCGTTCCCGTACGGCGGGACCGCTGGTCACAGCATGATCGCGATGCCGGCATTCGGCCGATGACATGAAGAAGCTCCTGGTAGAGGGGTTGATCACCACAATCTTCACCCTCATCCCCAGGAGCTTCAGGTGCTGTTTACCGTGCTGCCGTCGACGATCGGATCTCCCTGGCGGCGGCTCAGCTCCGCGCAGCAAGCCCTGCTGGTCCTGGTCCAGAGCTCCGGCGAAGTGGAGTCTTGTCCTGTTTCTCGATCATGTGAGGTCGAGGACGTGAGGGTGCGGGCGGGCGAGCCGGGGCGGCGCAGCAGCGGCGGCAGGTGGCCCGCGCTGGCCAGGGTGGCGCGGCGCCGGTAGCCGGGCAGCCTCAGCTGCCGGTGTTGCCTCCGATGTTGAGCCAGGCCCTGATGGAGCCGCCCGTGTAGATGACGAGGTAGTCGGCCTTGCCGTCACCGCTGATGTCGCGGAACGCCACCTTCTCGCCGGGATAGTCGGTTGAGTTGACGTAGTTGAGGTACGGGGTGAAGCCGCCCCCGCCTCCGCCGCCGTTGTTGATGTAGGCGTGCACCCGTCCGGTGCTGTCGACCATCAGGTAGTCGGCTCTGCGGTCGCCGTTGACGTCGGCGAGCCTGAGCTTGTCCCGGGTGCCGTAGGAGACTCCCGGCGCCCAGTTCAGGCGTTCGACCCAGTGGATCCCGCCGGTGGCGGTGGGGGTGTTGATGTAGGCGTGGATGGCGGCGGCGTCGCTGACTCTCAGGAAGTCGTCGCGGCCGTCGCCGTTGACGTCGGCGAACCGGATGATCCCGCCGGTGGCGGTGGGGGTGTTGATGTAGGCGTGGATGGCGGCGGCGTCGCTGACTCTCAGGAAGTCGTCGCGGCCGTCGCCGTTGACGTCGGCGAACCGGATCGACTCCCTGCCGGCCCCGCTGACTCCGGGAGCGATGACCCCCCTGGGCTGCCAGACCGTTGCCCCTGACGCTGCCACGACGGAGTACCACGCCGTGACAGAGGCGGTCTCACCCTCGCCCAGCACCAGGTAGTCGTCGCGGCCGTCGCCGTTCATGTCGGCGAAGCGAACCCGCGTGCCCACGCCGGGGTTCTGGTTGTCGACGACGAAGGTCCCCTGGTCGACCCAGTTGGGCTGACCGGGCTGTCCGGGAGTGTTGCGCGCGATGCGGAAACCGCCACCGTCGGCGATCCGCACGTAGTCACCGCGGTTGTCGCCGTCCAACTCCATGATGTCGGTCCGGCCCTCAGGCGTGCTCATGCCGGTGGCGATCACGCCCAGCGCCCGCCAGCCGGGCCCGGCCTTGGACTGGTCGACGTCGGCGGTGCACGACAGCACCCCCGGGTTGTCGGCGACCGGCTCCGAGCCATCCGCCGGATCAGGCCAAGGCCCCGGAAGCGAACCAGCCACCGGATCTGCGATCCAGCCCTTCTGCTCCACGGTGACCAGTGCCTCGTACCAGGCATCCGCCATTTTGCGGTAGCCGCTGTCGCCCGGATGCGCCGGCTGGGACAGGTCGGCGGTGGTCACCTCGTCCATCTCGACCAGCTGCACATGCTTGCCCTGGTCCTGACGCTGCTTGACGATCGCGGGGATCCGAGCGTTGTAGGCGTCGATCCGCGGCTGCAACCCCTCCTTGGTGGCCGGCACCAACGTGGCCACCAGCACCGTCGCATCCGGAGCGTCGTCGAGCACCTGATCGATCAGACCACCCAGCCGCTCCGGCGCCGTCGCAAGCTGGTAGTCCTGGTTCATGTCATTGGTGCCGGCGTGCAGCGTCACCACGTTCGGACGGTACGCGGGCACCGCGCAGTCCGCCGCGTCATTCTGGATCTGATCGATCCGCCAGCCGGAATGACCCTCGTGGTCGTTGTCCGCGAACGAGCCGTCCTCCAAAGACCCCGCGAAATCGACATCCCGCCCCAGCCACTTCAGGCGCTCATACAGCGGCGCCCGGTACCCCTCGCTGGTGGAACTGCCCACGCCCTGAGTGATCGAGTCACCCAGCGGCATCAACCGCACATCGGCGACGGTCACCGAAAGGCCAACCTGACGCGCCTTGCGCAGGATGTAGTCCAGGACCTGCGGGGCATACTCGATCACCAAGTTGGCGACAATGGTCAATCCGGACCTGATCACGCTGGTGAACCAGCCATAGCTCTTCTTCGCCAGGTCTGCGATGGCCAGGCCGACGTCTATCAGCACGGTGCGCATGTTGGCGGTCAACCACGGTTTGGCGATGCCCTCCCAGATGCCGTTACCCAGCGTGCCCACAATGAAGGCCGCGAAGGCCGCGAGCACGACTTCCTTGGTGGACGGCGTGCTGCCGGGCACGAGCGCGTAGCCGACCAGGAGAACGGTGACGGCCTGTACGCCGGCGGAGAGGTTCGAGCACCACAGCACGGCCAGCGGGGGTGCCCCGCTGAACCATGGAATGCACATCGCATAGGACAGGATACGCGCGGCGTATCCGGCGACCATAGCGATGACGGTCCGCACCCACAACGCCAGCTCGACATGAACGTCGTCCTCGAAGATGACGAAGGTCACCCCGTCGGATCGCGCCTCGAGTGTGCCGTCGAAATCGTAGCCGTCGAACGAGAATCCAGGGTCTGGGAACTCATCGTTCGACGCCTCGTACACCCGGTTGATGGCCTCGCTCAAGGGAAGTTCGTCCTGGTGATGCTCCTCCACGGTCGTGCGGAGCGCGTCCGCGTCAACGTTGTCGAAGGTGAACTCGATCAGCAGATCGCCGTCGGCGACGTTCAGCGTCGACCCGGCGGCCTTGGCCTCCGCGCCACACCGGATGCTCACGCTCCCGCTCATGGCGGCTCTGGAGGACTTGGACAGGCCGCAGGCGGACTGCGCCTGGGCGGGGATCTTGGTAAGGCTCAGGGTCAGGACGATCGCCATCACCGTCGCGACCAGGCGGTTGAGGCAACGGAGACTTCTCAGGGACAGAAGGTGGTGCATGTGCTTATTCCCGTCGAGCGAGGCAGGAGGGCAACGGCTGCATGAGGATCCGTCAGCCCTGCGACAGGCGCGGCGGGGCTCGGCACGCCACACAGCCACCAATCGCAGCGATGTTGCCTGCACCGGTCAGGCGTCGTTCTGTTGTCGTCGGCCTTGATGCGCATCTTGGTCGGGTTCCAGTCGTCCACCAGCAGGGAGGACGCGGCGGCGGCACCAGACTTCGTTTCCGTGAGTACGGGTCGCCCGCCTGCTGCGGCGCTGTTGCTCTGCGGCCAGGTCGTCGATAAGACGGTGCCCCGGACGATGGCGGTGACGGCGCTTACGAATGGTCGGTGTCTCCGTGCCTTCATGGAAGCTCCCGCCGTTGGACATCGAGCGGACACGCGCAATGTGTCATGGCTGCATCGTGGGTCGCTCAGGAATGTTTCCACGACGACTTCTCAGTCGACAGTCCATACAGTTGCCGATTTCCGCTCACTTTCTGTGCTTCGGGTTTGCCCTTCGTCCATACCTACACGGCCATGCAGCTCGCCCTGCCACCCCAGGGCTGCGGCGAGGTGTGGGTAACTGCCTGAGTGTCCGTGTCGTGGAGTGACTGTTCCGAGGCTGTAAGTGGGGCCTGGAGACTCGTCTGAGGACGAGAACAGGCACGACCTTCGAGATCATGAGGTTCTCGACGCCTAATGATCACAGAGAAGACCGCCCTCGGCGTCCGGCGGGATCCGCTGAGCCGAACATGGCAGCCGCCGGATGAGTCAACTGCGCGGCGCACGCAACCGCGACGGTGAGCCAGCCGGACTGGATCCCGTGGAATGAGGCGCTGGCGACCCTGGCTCTGGTGGGTCACCTGGACCTCGTCCACGCCGCGCTCGCGACCTCCCCTGTCATCGCTCTCAGCGGTCAGCAGCTCACGATGTAGGTCCTCTACTGTGCCTTGGGCCAGGTGGCTGCTCGCGCTGGTCGTGCCGGGTGGTGAGGGGTTGCGGGGCACGGTGAGCGGCGGCCTGGTCACGGTGGAGGACGGGCCGGTGCCAGGGCCGCTGCTCAACGACCGCCAGGTCACTGGGGGCGGAGGACGCGGGTGGCGCCGGTGATCAGGGCGGTGGCCAGGATCCAGCCGGCGACGACCAGTACGTAGGCCAGCCCCTGCGTCCACCCCGCCGGGTCGAACATCTCCCTTTGGCCGAAGGCGGGCAGAGGGAGGAGCAGGTCGAAGGTGTAGGCGAACGAGTCGAAGACCGGGGCCTCGGCCGGTTTGAGGGGACGTGGGGGGTTTAGGGCGAATGCCGCGGTCCCGGCCACCAGCAGGAGGGCGAACCAGACGCCGGCGAGCCAGGGGCGGTAGCCGTACCCGACCGTGACGTCGAGCAGCCGCCCCCACAGCCGCAGGCCGCGTCCCTGGGTGCGGCGTCTGCCGCGGAGCTTGGCGAGCTGGGCGCGGCGGGCGAGCGCGTCGTTGCCGTCGCGGAGGTACCAGGCGGCGAGCTGCTCGTACGGCTGCGGCCTGAAACCCTCCGGGTCGCGGCTCGCCCAGCTGATGCGGCGGTTGACGCCCCTGCCGCGGAGCCGGTCGTAGGTCAGGCCGTTCAGGCGGAGCTTGTCGGGCCAGGTGTCCGGGTCGTCCTGCAGGGTGCCGACGCGGGAGTGGGCGAGGCTGACGACGCCGTCGATGGGTTCGGCGGGCTTGAGGTAGAGCTCGCGGACCTCCATGTGGCTGGCGTGCAGCGCGTACGGTGTGTCGGGGCTGCGCAGGGTGCCGCCGAAGGAGAGGGTGCCGTTGATCCGGGCGCCGCGCAGCCGGACGCAGCCCAGTGCCGTGAAGCCGTGGGTGCAGTGGACGGTGCCTTCGACGACCATGTTGTCGGCGACGAGGGCGCGCTGACCGGGGTTGCGGATGGCCGTTCCTTCGAGGTTGAGGTCGCCGTTCACGCGGGTGCCGGCGAGGCGGACGCCGCCGGTGATGTCGGCGTTGCGCATGGTCGCGCCGCTCTCCACCACCATGGAGCCCGCGGACAGCGCCCACACGTCGTCGGCGGTCAGGCGGGTGCCGGCCAGCCAGAGCCCGCTCTCGAACTGGGCGCGGGCCATGCGGACGGTGCCGGTGATGTTCGAGCCGGAGAGGCTGAGGTGGCCGGCGACGCGCATGCCGCCGCCGCTGAACCCGGGCAGCTTGCAGTCGGTCAGCCGTACGGTGCGGGTGGTGGTGTCGGTGAGGAGGACGGGCTCGTCCAGGTGGCAGCCGCTGAGGATGAGCTCGTGTTCGACGGTGCCGCACAGGATGGCCAGGGAGCCGGTGATCCTGGCCCCGCGTAAGCGGACCGCGGCCACGGAGCCGGGGGCGGCCTCGCGGGCGCCGAGCAGCAGGGACGTGATGACGCCGGCACGGATCGTCCGATCGGGGCCCCAGCTCTCGCCGTCCTTGGGCGCGTTGTCGCCCGCCGGGGAGCCGGGGCCGGTCGTGACCGGGGCGAGCTCCACGGTCTCGCCGGTGGGGAAGGCGTTCCACAGCTTGCGCTCCGCCTCGCTGAGGCGTGGAGATCGGGCCATGGGTGTGATTATGGCCGGTGGCTAGGCGGGCAGGTGGCAGGCCGCGAAGTGCGGATCCGGCTCAGCGGGCTGGGACGTCGGCACGGGGTCCAGGGGCGGGCGTTCGCGTGAGCAGGTCTCCACGGCCTTCCAGCAGCGCGGGTGGAAGGGGCAGCCGCCCGGCGGGTCCAGCGGGCTCGGCGGCTCCCCCTCCAGGGCGATCTCCTGTCGGGTGCCGCGCAGCGCCGGGTCGGGCACGGGCACCGCGGACAGCAGGGCCTGCGTGTACGGGTGCGCGGCGGAGCCGTACACGTCGGCCTCGGAGCCGGTCTCGACGACCTTGCCCAGGTACATGACCGCCACCCGGTCCGCGAGGTGCTGGACGACGCTCAGGTCGTGCGCGATGAACACGTACGCCAGGCCGAACTCCTCGCGCAGCCGTTCCAGCAGGTTCACGATCTGGGCCTGGACCGACACGTCGAGCGCCGACACGGGCTCGTCGCAGACGAGGATCCGCGGTCGCAGGGCGAGGGCGCGGGCGATGCCGACCCGCTGCCGCTGGCCGCCGGAGAGCTGGTGCGGGTAGCGGTCGCCGTGGTCGGGGTTGAGGCCGACGACCTCCAGCAGCTCGCGCACCAGCCGGTCGCGGTCGCCGCGCGGGGCGAGGTCGGGGTTCACGTCGTACGGCTCGCGGACGGTGGCGGCGACGGTCATGCGCGGGTCGAGTGAGCTGTACGGGTCCTGGAAGACGAGCTGGACGTGGCGGCGGGCCCGGCGCAGCTCGCGGCCCCGGAGCTCGTGGAGCGACCGGCCGAGGACGGTGACCTCGCCCGAGGTGGGCCGTTCGTGCGCGGTGAGCATCCTGGCCAGCGTGGACTTGCCGCAGCCGGACTCACCGACGACGCCGAGGGTCTCGCCGCCGCGCAGTTCAAGGCTGACCCCGTCGACGGCCTTGAGCACCCCCACGGTACGCCGGAGGACGCCATGCCTGATCGGGAAGTGCTTGACCAGGTCGAGCACCTGGAGGACGGTCTCGGTCACGAGGTCACCCGCTCCCATTCGTGGCAGGCGGTGAGCCTGCCGGCCGCGATCTGCCGCGCCGGTGGGCTCTCGGCGCAGGCGGCGCCGCCGTACCCGCAGCGCGGCCTGAACCCGCAGCCGGGGTCGGTGGCGGCCGGGTCGGGCG
>NZ_QNFZ01000007.1 GCF_003313395.1 Nonomuraea lactucae
GGGCGCTGAGCCTGACCTGGCCCGTCGCGCGCCACCCGCCGCTCGGCGGCCCGGCCAGGTGGCGGCTCGGCGAGGTCACGCTCCCGTGGGACGCGGTCGCGCCCGGCCGGTAGGGGCCGGCGACAGTGCCGCCGTGCGGGAGGGTTACGTGCATCTCACCTGTGTCCCGGATGTCTGCTCGACAGGTTGTAGTACTACGCTGAAGCGTGTGAAGGGTCTCGGCGAGCTCGAACGCAGCATCATGGACATCCTCTGGGCGCAGCGCGAGGCGCTCACGGCCCGCGAGGTCGGCAGGCTCATCGCCGACCGCGACCTGGCCCCGACCACGGTCATGACCGTCCTCGACCGCCTCACCCGCAAGGGCTTCCTCCAGCGCACCCGCGACGGGCGGGCGTGGCGCTACGAGCCGGCGGCGACCCGCGACGCGTACGTCGCCGAGCTTATGCTGGAAGCCCTGGACATGACGGGCGACCGGTCGGCCGCCCTGACTCGCTTCGCCCAGGCCGTGTCGGGCCCGGAGGCGGAGATCCTGCGCAGAGCCCTCACGGAGCTGGAGGACGAGTGATCACGGCAGCGACGCTGGCAGCGCTCGCCACGGCGTGCGCGGTCGGCTCCTGGCGTCTCACCACCGCCCGGTGGACCTCCCGGGCGCCCCGGGTCGCGATCATCCTGTGGCAGTCCCTGGGCGTAACGTGGGGCCTGGCCGGCACCGGCGCGATGCTCGCCTACGCCGTCCAGCCGTACGGCGTGGGGGTGCTCCCCGGCCTGATCGCCTTCGCCGACGGCCGGGCTCCGCGCGAGCCTTGGGACGTGCTCCACGTGCTCGCCATGATCGCCGGGCTGACGGCGCTGGCCGTGCTGGTCGCGGTCCTGCTCACCGCGGGCACGCAGGTGCTCCGCGCCCGCAGGCGGCACCGCATGCTGCTGGCGCTGATCTCGCACGACGATCCGGTGGTGCCCGGCGTACGGGTGCTCGACCACCCGGGCGCGGCGGCCTACTGCGTGCCGGGGCTGCGCTCGCAGGTGGTGGTCAGCGAGGGCGCGCTCAGGCTGCTGTCGGAGGACGAGATGGCGGCCGTGCTGGCGCACGAGGCCGCCCACGTCCGCGAACGCCACGACCTGGTGCTGCTGCCGTTCGCCGCGCTGCGCAGGGCACTGCCCTGGTCCAAGGTGGTCCGCGACGCTCAGACGCAGGTGGAGCTGCTGGTCGAGATGGCCGCCGACGACCGGGCCCGCCGCTACTGCTGCCCGCGCAGGCTCGCGACCGCGCTGCTCAGGTTCGGTACGGCCGGCGCCATGCCGGCGCCGCAGGGCATGCTCGGCGTCCACGCCCAGAGCCTCATGGCCAGGGTCGACAGGCTCGTCAAGCCGGCTCCCGAGCTGCCGATGCGGCTGCGCTACGGGGTCCTCGCCCTGTCCGTGACGTTGGTCACGTCGGTGCCCTTCCTGTGGGTCTACCAGCTCTGATTGCTTGCAGTAGTTAGCCAATCCGTTTGCAATTGCAAGCAGGGCGAGGCAGACTGGAGGCATGGCACTACCGAAGGTCGGCTCGATCGGCGAATACATCCGCGAGCAGCGGCAGCAGGCGAAGATCTCGCTGCGCCAGCTCGCGGCGGCGGCGGGGGTCTCCAATCCCTACCTGAGCCAGATCGAGCGCGGGCTGCGCAAGCCGAGCGCCGAGATCCTCAACCAGATCGCCAAGGGTCTGCACATCTCCGCGCAGGCGCTCTACGTGCAGGCGGGCCTCATCGAGGACCGCGAGACGCCGAGCGACGTCGTCACCGCGATCAGGGCCGACACTCATCTCACCGAGCGGCAACGCCAGGTGCTGATCGACATATACGAGTCGTTTCGCAAGGAGAAGCGCACCGGAGACGAGCAGACCTCCCAGAAAGCTCATCCCCGGAGCGACTCCGTCACGGACGACGAGCAGCCGATGCCAGAGGAGTTTCTCGCCGCGCTCGAGCCCTACGCGGCGTCCGCCGGCAACGGCACCGTCAACCAGGAAACCAAGGAAGGTTAACCCATGACGCTCGCCACCGAGGTCAAGAAGCTCACCGAGTCCAAGCCGTTCTACGCCGTCGCGGGTGTGGGCGACCTCGCCATCGAGAAGCTGCGCGAGTTGCCCGAGCGGCTGCAGAAGCTCCAGGCCCGCCGCGCCGACCTCGCCAAGGACCTGCCGGAGAAGGCGCGCTCCTACGCCGACCTGGCCGAGGGCTTCGCCAAGGAGTTCCCCGACAAGGCCCGCGAGTACGCCGGCCAGCTCACCCAGCGCGCCACCGTCGCCTACGACGACTTCGCCACGCGCGGCCGCAAGGTCGTCAGCAAGGTGAGCGGCGAGGCCGCGCTGGAGCTGGAGGAGGTGTCGGAGGCCGCCGAGCCGCCCACCGCCACCCCGGTCACGCCCAAGAAGGAGGCCGCCGAGCCGCCCACCGCCACCCCGGTCACGCCCAAGAAGCCCCGCACCACCACCACGGCCAAGACCAAGGCCTGACTCCCGTTCTCGGTACTCCCGTTCTCGGTCCTCCGAGTCAGGGCTGGATCCCGGGTCGGGCCCGTCTCCCACTGGGGAGGCGGGCCTTTCCCTTTTGGGGTGCCCGCCGGGAGGGGCGGGCCGTTAGGCTGGGGCCGACATCGCTGGCGTCGGGCGGAGCGGAGACATGGACCTCATCAACGGCGGGCTAAACCTTCTCTTCCTGCTGCTCTCCTTCGCCATCCTGGGCATGTCGGGATACGGGCTGGCGCACGCGCTGCGCGTGCCCGACGCGGCGTTCGTCTCCGCGGGCAAGCTCAAGAAGAACATCTGGCTGATCATCCTGGGGCTGGCGACCCTGTTCTCGGCCGCCGGGGCGTGGTCGTTCCTGACGGCGTTCATGGCCGTCGGCGGCGCGGTGTTCATCGGGCTCGGCGCCGTCAGCATCTTCACCATCGCCGCGGTGATCGCCGCCGTCGTCTACATCGTCGACGTGAAGCCCGCCGTCAAGGGCATGGGCCGGGGCGGCAACAACGGACCCTACGGCCCCTGGTAGGCCGCTAGCGACGCAGGGCCGCGGCCAGCCAGCGGGCCAGCCGGGCGTGGCCGGCCGGCGTCGGGTGGACGCCGTCCGGCAGCACCACCTCGGAGCGGGAGCCGGTGACCCAACGCTGCCCCATCGGGTCGAGGAACTCGACCCCTTCGCGCCGCGCGGCCTCCCCCAGCGCGTCGCGGATGCGGTGCGCCTTGGGCGGGGCGTCCTCCAGCCAGATGGGGCCGACCAGGACGATCCGGGTCCGCGGCCAGCGCGAGCGGGCGTGCCGCACCAGCTCCCCCGCCGCCTGCCCCACCTGGGCGGCGGGCCAGCGGTGGTCGTTGTGCCCGCCGGAGACGACCAGCACGTCCGGAGCGGGCCGCCAGGCCAGCTCGGCCTCGAACGACTGCCGGAACGTACGCCCGGCGCGCCCCGCGTTGAGGAAGCCCGTGCCGCCCGCTCCCGCGACGACCGGCTGCCAGCCCATCAGCCGGGCGGCCTCGCACGCGTAGGCCCGCCAGCGCGGCACCGGCCCCGAACCCACGGTGAAGCTGTCGCCGACGACCATCATCACGGGCGCCCGCGGCGGCTGCGCCGGAGGCGGGGCCAGGGGCTCCGCCAGGCGCGAGGCCTGGCCACCGGCCGGCCCCGCACATCCCGATATGGTGGAGCAAATCGCCACGGTCGCGGCGGCCGATGCGATCAGGTAGTCCCGCATCCGACCCCGCATCGCCACCTCGGAAAACCTAGGCTGCCGACATGACCATCGACCTGCACGGGCGTACGCACCGGCTCGAGCTGTCCGACCAGAACCTCCGCGACTTCGAGGCCGTCGTGCTCGACGCGACACCCGACGCGATCGTGCTGAACAGGTCGGCATTCTATCCGGGCGGAGGCGGCCAGCCGGCGGATCAGGGAGTTCTGCTCTGGCAGGGCGTCGAGACCCGGATCGCGGGCGTGCGCAGAGGCGATGATCTCTACCTGATCCCGGCCGAAGGGGACCCGGTGCCCCCGGTGGGCACGACGGTGCGGGCGGCCGTGGCCGACGAGCGCCGCTCGGCCCTCATGCGCACCCACTCGGGGCTCCACGTGCTGTGCGGGGTGGTGTTCCGCGACTACGGTTCGCCGGTTACGGGCGGAAACATGGAGCCGTCCGTCTCACCCGGGAAGGGCGCCGTCGGCGTCGCCCGGATGGACTTCGACATGCCCGAGCTGCCGCCCGGGTTCCGCGACGCCGTGGAGGCCGCCTGCAACGCCGAGATCCAGGCCGACCGGCGCATCGAGGTGCGGGTCCTGCCGCGCGAGGAGGCGTTCGCGATCCCCGACATCATCAGGACCGCGACCAACCTGGTGCCGGAGTCGGTGTCCGAGGTGCGGATCGTCGACATCGTGGGGCTCGACACGCAGGCCGACGGCGGGACGCACGTGGCCTCCACCAAGCAGATCGGCCGCCTGCGGGTGGCCAAGATCGAGAGCAAGGGGCGCGGGTTCCGCCGCGTCCGCATCGAGGTCTGCGACTAGCCCCGCGTACGGCTGCTCGCCGCCGCGGGCCCGCCGATCTGTCGACCGCTACGATGTCCGGCCATGACGGGAATCAGGGGCGTGCCGGCAGCCGTGGGCGCGGCTGTTCTGGCACTGGCCACCGCACTGGCCACCGCACTGGCCACCGCACTGGCCACCGCGCCCGCCACCGCGCAGACCCGGACCACAGCCGGGATCACAGCCGGGATCACCGGCGAGATCACCGTTGAGATCACCATGACCCTCGGCAAGGACGGCACGCTCCACGTCGTCGAGAAGCTCAGCGGCGCGGCGGGCGAGCTGAAGCGGACCTTCCTCACCCGCACGCGCCTCGACGACGACCATGACCGGCTCTACCTGATCTCGAACGTCAAGGGCGGCAGGCTGGCGGGCGACGTGCTCGCCGTGACGGCCCCGGCCACCGTCGAGTACGACGTCAAGGGCGCCGTGACCTCGTCGGGCGACGTCCAGGAGCTGCGCTGGTTCGCCGTGAACGGCTGGAACACCCCCGTCGCCCGCGCCACCGTCAAGGTCAGCGGTCCCGGCCAGGTGCAGAGCCTTTCGTGCTTCGCCGGCGAGCTGACCTCGGCCATCGGCTGCACCTCCGCCTCCATGGACCACAGCGCCACCGCGGCCGAATTCCAGCAGGACGGCCTCGGCCCCGGCCAGGCGCTCACCGTCGTCGTCGGCTATCCCAAGGGGACCAGCGCGGGCGCCCCGATCCTCGACAGGCGCTTCTCGCCGGCCACCGCGTTCACCCTGAACACCGTCACCGGCGGCGCGCTCGTCGCCCTCCTCGTGCTGCTGCTCGGCGGCGTGGCCCTGCTCTACTGGACGCGGGGGCGCGACGCCAGGGTCGTCAGCCAGGAGACGGGCGGGAGGCAGAAGGGCATGGTCTCGCCGGTCCAGAACGGCCACTTCTCCCCGCCCGACGGGGTGCGGCCGGGCCAGATCGGCACGCTCGTGGACGAGCAGGCCGACGTGATCGACGTGACGGCCACCATCCTGGACCTCGCGGTCCGCGGCTACCTGCGCATCGACGAGCAGCCGCGGCAGACCTACGACGCGCCGGACTGGGTGCTCGTCAGGCTGCCGGACGCGCCGGTCGGCTCGCTGTTGCCGTACGAGAAGGCCCTCCACGACGCGATCTTCGACGGGCGGGACGCGGTGCCGCTGTCGCAGCTGGCCGGTTCCTTCGCCGGCCACCTGGGGAAGGTGCGCGACGCCCTCTACGCCGACGTGGTCAGGCAGGGCTGGTTCGCCCGCCGTCCCGACACCGAGCGGACCCGGTGGACCGTGCTCGGCGTGGTGCTCGTCGTCGCCGGGCTGCTCGCCACGGTGGCGCTGGCCTGGTTCACCACGTACGGGCTGCTGGGCCCGGCCCTGGTCATCGCGGGCGGCGCGCTGGCGGTGGGCGGGCAGTACATGCCGGCCAAGACCGCCAAGGGCTCGGCCGCGATGGCGCACACGCTGGCGTTCAGGGCGTATCTGTTCTCTGGCGATCTGGGCGAGGTGCCCGAGCAGCACCGCGTGGAGCTGTTCTCCCGCTACCTGCCGTACGCGGTGATCTTCGACGGGGTCGAGCACTGGTCGCGGGTGGTCGCCGCGGTCACCGGCGACGGGCACCAGAGCGACAACCTCTACTGGTATCACGGGCCCGCCGAGTGGGACCTGTCGAAGTTCGCGGGCTCGATGCGCACGTTCACGACCACGACCTCGGGCGCCATCTCGGCCACCCGCCAGTTCCGGACGCTCTGATCCGGGCCTTCCTTCCGATCCGCCGGGCATCAGCCATCACGAGCCGGTGAGCCGGGTCGGGTGCGGAGGGCGGCAGGCCGGGTAGTCGTGTGCTGGGCGGCCCCCTGGCGTGTACGGGGGCGGCGTCCCGGCCGGGGCGAAAGGATCAAGCGTGCTCGACGAAGAACTTCTCACCGCCGCCGCGATCGGCGACGCCACCGCCGTGCGGGAGGCCGTGACCGAGGGTGCCGACGTCGAGGTCCGCGACGCCCGGCAGCGCACCCCGCTGCTGCTGGCGGCCGCCGCCGACCACGTCGAGGTGGCCCAGATCCTGGTCTCCGCCGGCGCCGACCCGAACGCCCTGGACTCGCAGCACGACACCCCGTGGCTCGTCACCGGGGTGACCGGCAGCGTGGCCATGATGCGGGTGCTGCTGGCCGCCGGCCCGGACCTGACCAGCACGAACCGCTACGGCGGAGTCTCCCTCTTCCCGGCCTGCGAGCGGGGCCACGTCGACTACGTGCGTGAGGTGCTCAAGACCGGCATCGAGGTCGACCACGTCAACGAGCTGGGCATGACCGCCCTGCTGGAGGCCGTCATCCTGGGCGACGGCTCCGAGCCCTACCAGCGGATCGTCCGGCTGCTGCTCGACGCGGGGGCGGACCCCCACCTGGCCGACCGCACCGGCGTCACCCCGTTCGAGCACGCGATGGCCCGCGGCCAGACGGAGATCGCCACCATCCTGCGAGGCGCCCCCGGCCCCCGAGCCTGACAGGGCCGCGGCCTGGCCGGATTCTCAGTACGGCCGGAGCCGGACCTCGCCCACGGGCCGGCCACCGCCCAGGACGGGCGTCTCCGGCAGGTCCGGTACGTCGGCCCCGAGCGAGCGCAGGGCGGCCACGGTCACCGAGGTGCGCGCCCGCGGCGCGCCGTCCTCGACCTTGACGGCGCCCGCCCGGCCGTCCTCGAACACGAACACCTCGAACCCCTCCGCACCCGACTTCAGCATCAGCCCGGGCACGGCCCGCATGAGCGCCACCTCCACGCGGTGGGTGCCGGACGTCCACTCCGGGTACGTCGTCATGGCCTCGTAGACGCGCCGCTCGCACGACCCCTCGCCCGCCAGCGGGAACGCCCGGAACGCCCGGGCCATCCCCACCATCGAGACGAAGTGCAGGGGCGCGCCGCAGCCGTCGACGCCGGAGGCCGCGACCCGCTCGCCGGTCAGCTCCTCCACCGTGGCCCGCAGGGCGCGCTGCAGCGGGTGCGCGGGCTCCAGATAGCCGCCGACCGGCCAGTCGTTGACCGCGCAGGTGGCGAGCATGGCGGCGTGCTTGCCCGAGCAGTTCATGCGGACGCGGGCACGCTCGGTCACCGACCGGTCCTCGGGATAGTCCTCGGGACACCGCAGCGCCGACTCGTCCAGCCCGGCCTCCGCGAGGATCTTCCTGACCCCGTCCACGTGGTACGGCTCGCCGGCGTGCGACGCGCAGGCCAGCGCGAGCAGCTCGCCTTCGAGGTCGAGCCCACTGCGCAGCATGCCGAGAACCTGGAGAGGCTTCACCGTCGACCGCGGCGACGCCGGAACGTGCACAGCCCCGTGCGCCTCCACTGGCCGGCCGTCCGCACCGACGGTCAGCATCCGGGCACGGTGCGTGGACTCCACGAACCCGGACCGGACAACCTCCACCACAAGTGACATTTCGCGCCCCTCTCCGGCATGAGTCTACGAAGGGTCCGCACTGCGCCAGAATGGGGTCCCATGCGAGCAGTCGTGCAGCGGGTGACATCGGCGTCGGTGGTGGTGGACGGCCAGACGATCGGGGCCGTCGACGAGCCCGGCCTCCTGGTGCTGGTCGGCGTCACCCACACGGACACCCCGGCGCAGGCCCGCAGGCTGGCCGCCAAGCTCTGGGGCCTGCGCGTCCTGCACGGCGAGAAGTCCTGCTCGGACGTGTCGGCGCCGCTCCTGGTCATCAGCCAGTTCACGCTCTACGGCGACGCGCGCAAGGGCCGCCGCCCCACCTGGCAGGCCGCCGCCCCGGGCCCGGTCGCCGAACCTCTGGTGGAGGCGGTGGTCGACGAGCTGAGGGCGCTGGGGGCGCACGTGGAAACGGGCAGCTTCGGGGCCGACATGAAGGTCTCCCTGGTCAACGACGGCCCGATCACCCTCGTCTTGGACGTCTGACCCGCCCCTCCCGCCCGGTCTTCACCGCGCTCACCGGGCCGCGTCCTGAAGGCTACTTGATACGCCGGCGCAGAGACGGGTCGATCTGCACGTTGCGGCCGGCGTCCGGGGGGACGACGACCTCCTGGGAGGCCGCGACGCCGCCCGCGAGGAGGGGGGCGTCGACCGGGACCGTGCGCTTGATCACCGCGAGCGCGATGGGCCCGAGCTCGTGGTGGCGGGCCGAGGAGCCGACCACGCCCACCTCCTGGCCGTCGAAGACGACCGGCGCGCCGTGCGACGGCAGCGTGTCGACACTGCCGTCGAGGTGCAGGAAGACCAGGCGGCGCGGCGGGTGGCCGAGGTTGTGCACCCGGGCGACCGTCTCCTGGCCGCGGTAGCAGCCCTTGGTGAGGTGGACGGCGGCGCCGATCAGCCCGACCTCGTGGGGGATGGTCTTGTGGTCGGTGTCGAGGCCCAGCCTCGGCCGGTGCCGCTCGATGCGGAGCGCCTCGTACGCCCAGAGCCCCGCCAGCGGACGGCCCAGATGCCCGGGCAGCTCGGCGCGCGGCACCAGGAAGTCCTCGGTGGCCGAGGAGAGCACCGCCAGGTCGTCGGCGCGCGACACCTCCACGCGGAGCATGAACCGCATCCGGTCGAGGTAGGAGACGAGGCTGTCGGCGGTGCCCGGCTCGACGTGGGCCAGCACGCTCTCGCCGTCGTCGACCAGCGTCAGGTGGTGGAGGATCCGGCCCTGGAGGTCGAGGTCGAGCGTCTGGGTCCACTCGCCGGGAGCCAGCGTGTCGAGCTTCTGCGACGTCAGGTCGTTGAGCCATTTCAGCCGGTCCGCTCCGGAGACGCGGACCACCTCGCGGTTGCTGCGGTCGACGACCGCCTCCCCCTTGGCCAGCGCGCGCTGCTCGGCGAACAGGTCGCCGTAGTGGGCGGCTACGTCGGCGTCCGGGGCGTCGGCGGGGACAGCTCCAGGGAGATCGAGCAGAGGGCTGCGCATGCCCTCCAGATTATCGGCAGTCGCGGCAGCGGCCGAAGACGGTCAGGTGGTGGACGTCGGCCGCGAACCCCAGCTCGGCGTCGAGCCCCTTGACCAGCCCCTCGGCCAGCTCGGGCCGCACCTCGCCCACCTGGCCGCAGCCCCGGCACACCATGTGGACATGGTCGGCATCGGCCGCCAGGTGGTAGGTCGGCGCGCCGTGGCTCAGGTGGGTGTGCGTCACCATGCCGAGCTCTTCGAGCAGTTCGAGCGTGCGGTAGACGGTCGAGATGTTGACCCCGCGAGCCGTCTGCCTGACCTTGGCGCAGATCTCTTCGGGGGTGCCGTGCTCCAGCTCCTTGACCGCCTCCAGCACCAGCTGCCGCTGCGGAGTCACCCGGTAGCCCTTGGCGCGGAGTTCCTCGTGCCACTGCGTCTCGGTCATGCCCTGAGTCTACGGCCGGGGTTTAATCGCTTGCCCTGATCGCCGGGCACCGCATAGCTTCGTGGATACGCGGAAAGGAGGTGGTCCAAACAATGGTGATTCATAGTTGGGCTAGCGAGGTGGTTGTCCGCTAGCGACGCGGACTCCTGTCTCGCGCCGTTCGGCGAAATCGAGGCAACCACCGGGGCCCCTGGCCGCTGGAGGGCGGGAACCCATCCCGACCATGGTCCATCCAGCCCGCTTGACGACAAGCGGAAGCTCGCCTGGGGCCCTTTCCATGCCCGGCCCATACGCGGTGCTCAGTGCTCGCCGCGGGCCTGGATGCCGAGCTCGGCGCAGGCCTGCCGGTAGAGCCGCACGACCGCCATCCGCACCTGGGGCCGCTCGGTCAGCGTCTCGCCCCACGGCACCCGCACCTGCTCGCCGCCGTCGATCGTGAACTCGATCGCCTCGGCGTCGACCCCGCTCGTGACCGCCTCTGTCGCGTCGGGCCGGCCGCCCATCCCGCGTACGATGATCAGCGCGTCGTCGCCGTGGTCGTCGTTCATGTGGCGCTTGATCGCTTCGACGACGTCGGCGGTGAACGGGTTGCTCATGCGACCTTCTTCAGTTCGGCGGACATGTGCGAGGTCAGCGGCTGCCCCACGGCCGCCATGTCGTACGCCCACATCAGGTTGCCGTTGACCAGCCCGTAGAGCCGGCGTCCCGCGGTGTATTCCTTGGCCGTGACCGTGCGCGCCACCACGTCGGTCTGGAGCTCGATCTTGTGGAAGACGACCTCGCCGACGTAGATCTCCACGATGCCGGTCGGATGCGCGAGCACCACTTCGAGCTGCCGGTCGGGCTGCGGCCGCCAGTAGCCGGACTCGGTGGCGAGCGGCCGGACGCGGTTGCCCTCCTGGTCGAGAAGCCAGGTGCGGCTCACGTAGCTGAGGAACGGCTTGCCGATGTGGCCGAACTCGATCTCCTGGCCGAAGTTGAAGCTCTCGATCGTCGGATAGCCTCCGACCCCCGCGCCCTCCCACCTGCCGATGAGGAAGGCGATCGGCTCCAGGGCGGGATGCATCTCAGGTTCTTCCATACCCCCCAACCCTAGTAGCCGCTCCATCGCCGCGGCTCCGCCCGGCCGTACGCCTCAACGGCGGCGTACGGGGTGCCACACCGGAACAACATGCCCGGCGCGGGAGCATTAGGGTGACGGACATGGCACGATCACTGGTGATCAAGGTGACCGCGGGGGCCGATGCCCCTGAACGCTGCAACCAGGCGTTCACGGTCGCCGCCGCCGCACTCGCGAGCGGTGTTCCCGTCTCACTCTGGCTGACCGGCGAGTCGTCCTGGTTCGCGCTGCCGGGGAGGGCCAAGGAGTTCAGCCTGCCGCACGCGGCCCCGCTGACCGACCTGCTGGACGCCGTTCTCGCCGGTGGGCGGGTGACGGTCTGCACGCAGTGCGCGGCCCGGCGCGGCATCACGGTCGAGGACCTCATCGAGGGCGTGCGCATCGCGGGGGCCCCGGCCTTCGTCGAGGAGGCGGTGGCGGAAGGCGCGCAGGCCCTCGTCTACTGAGCCGGCCCAGCGCCAAGCAAGGAGCTTTCGTTGGCATCAGCAAGTGCCCGGGCGTGGCACAACAGGGCCTCCCGTACCTTGTGGGGCGAGAGCACCTGGAGCGGAGTGCCCAGGCCGAGCAGATATCGGGCCAGTTGATCGGCGTCGCGTCCGCCGATTTCGACGACGGTGGTTTCGGGGCCGTCGGGATGGTGGGTGCCGATCGTCGGGGGGACAACCCGTAGCGCCTGGTCCAGGGGCAGGGGGAGGCGGATCGTCACGTAGAGCGGGTACGTGACGCTCGCGATGCCCTCGGCGACCAGCAGGACCGGGTCCGGCGGGTCGAGGAGTTCCACCGCGTGTCCGGTCGGTCGTACCCGCACCACCCGGTCGGCCCGGAACGTGCGCCACTCGCCCGGTGACCGCCATCCGCTCGGCGAGCTCGCGGCAGGTCCACGACGGCCGCGTGGACAGCAGCACGAGCAGTCGCAGCAGGCGGGAGGAAGTCTTCGTCACCCGGCAAGTCTTCCTGACGACCAGGACCGATCCTGTCCTGGTCCCGTCATAGCCTCTCGGCCATGAGCACCGGAGCCACGTCCGCACCTGCGATCCGCTTCCTGTCCGTCGACTTCGACTGCGCCGATCCCGGCGAACTGGCCCGCTTCTACGCTGAAGCCCTCGGCCTGCCGGTCATCTACTCCAGCGAGGACTTCGTCCTCCTCGGGCGGGAGGGTTCACCCGGACTGGGCTTCCTCTGGATCGCCGACTACCAGCCTCCCACCTGGCCGGACCCGTCACGGGGCAAGCAGGCCCATATCGAACTGGGCGTCGACGACCTGGACGCCGCCCAGGCCCGGATGCTGGCCCTGGGGGCTGCCGAGCCTTCGTTCCAGCCGCAGCCTGATCGGTGGAGGGTCTTGCTGGACCCCGCGGGTCATCCCTTCTGCCTGTCCACCCACGGAACCTGACCGGGCGCGGGTCGTAGCCTTGACAACCCCCCGCCACGCCAACCTGAGCGGCATTGAGCTAGCGCGGCAGGACCGCGGCGAGGCGCTCCTGGCGGAGCTGCTCGTAGCGGGTGTCGTCGAGGGGGGCGAGATCGCCGACCCTCCAGGCGAGCAGCAGGTCGGCGAGGGCGGGATTGCGGGCGAGCGCCGGGCCGTGCAGGTAGGTGCCGACGACGTGGCCCGCGTAGCAGCCCTCGAAGCCGTCGCCGTTGCCCACGCCCACGACCGTGCGCGACAGCGGCTTGACCCCGGGGCCGAGCCGGGTGACGCCCATGTGGTTCTCGAAGCCCGTCAGGGTCGGCAGGCCGAGCGCGCTGTCGACCTCGGCGACCAGCTCGCCCACGGCGCGGGCGGGGCCGCGGGAGCTGGCGATGTCGAGCAGGCCGATGCCGTCGACCGGCTGGCCCTCCTCGCCGCCGAACGTGCTGCCCATGATCTGGTAGCCGGCGCACACCGCGAGCATGGCGGCGCCCCCGGCGATGGCGCGGTGCAGGCCGCCGTCCCTGCGCAGGCGCTGGGTGGCGAGGATCTGCGGGCGGTCCTCGCCGCCGCCGATGAGGTAGATGTCGCCCGACTCGGGCACCGGATCGGCCGAGCGCACGTGGACGGTCTCGGTCTCGATGCCCCGGCGCTGGGCACGCTGTTCGAGGACCAGCACGTTGCCCTGGTCGCCGTACGTGCTCAGCAGGTCGGGATAGATCCAGACGATGCGCAGGGCGCTGTCAGACGGCACGACCGAACTCCGATCGGATCTGCTGGAAGGCGGTGTAGTTGGCGATCACGTCGACCCGTCCCGGCGGCTGCATGGCCAGCGCCTCGGAGAACGACCCGCAGATCGCGAACGGCACGTCCGCCACGTCGAGCCGGAGCGCCAGGTCGAGGCGGCGCTCGCCGGTGACGAACACGGGGCGGCCGCGCAGGATGCGGTAGTCGACGTCCCACAGCCACGAGGTGTCGCGCCCGTCGGGCCCCTGCGCGTTGACCGACAGGATGATCGGCAACTGCGGGTCGGCGACGTCGAACGCCTCCAGCCAGCCCGCGGGGTTCTTGGCCAGCAGCAGCCGCGCCTGGCGGCCGTCGCGCTCGACCGTGGTGTAGCGGCCGGCCACGGACTTGACCTCGCGCAACCTGGGCAGCGCCCGCTCGACGGGCAGTCCGAACGCCTCGGCCACGGCCAGCGCCATGACGGCGTTGGAGCGGTTGGCCAGGCCGGGGAGCTGGATGTCGAGCACCCACCGCTGCCCCCGCGGGTCGACGGCCGCCTCGCCGTCGAGCGCCCACTGCGGCTCGGGACGGTGGAACGTGCACTCGCGGCAGGCCCAGTCGGCGTCCTTGCGGTCGAGGGGGCCGCCGCACTCGGGGCAGCACCAGGAGTCCTCTTTCCACCGCTGGCCGCCCGCGACCCAGGTGACCTTGGCCGCGGTCGAGGCGCCCCAGGTGACGAGCGGGTCGTCGCAGTTGGCGATGACGTGGGTGGGCTTGCCCGACAGCGCCCTGCGCCACTTCTGCGCGAGCAGCCAGATCTCGGCCGCGCGGTCCATCTGGTCACGGCTGAGGTTCATCAGGCAGACGACGCTCGCGCCGGTGGTGTCGAGCACCTCGGGCAGGTATTTCTCGTCGACCTCCAGCACGCCGTAGGGGGCGTCCTTGTGCTGGGACAGCGCCGAGACGTGGCCGGCCGGCATGTTGGCGCCGAACGCGTTGGTGGCCACCTCCCCCAGCTCCAGCAGCGCCGACGTGATGAGCCGGGTGGTGGTGGTCTTGCCGTTGGTGGCACTGACCAGTGCCAGCCTGCGGTCGAGGGCCAGCTTGCGGAGCAGGTCGGGCTCCAGCATCAGGCCGACCCGCCCGCCGATCACCGAACCGTCGCCGCGCCCCGTCATCCTGGACAGCGTGGCGGCACTGCGGCCCAGGGCGCTCGCGAGCTGAGCCCGCAGTGGAAGCTGGGTCATGGGAAAGGATCCTAGTCGGCCTCGGGCGTACGACACCCCTTACTCGGTAGCGCCACGCGCAAAACCCGGCATGGGACGACGAAGCCCCCGAAAACGCTAGCCCGGCTCGGCGAACGTGATCTCCGGCGCCCCGTCGTCCTCGAACGGCAGCACGAAGCGGTGCGGCCACGACAGCACGCCTTCGAGCCAGCCGGCCCCCATGGTCTGCCCGACCTGCCGCAGCCGGCCCTCCGGGTCGATGCCGATGGCGACGGTCATGACGTCGCGCTGCACGCTCTCGCTCTCGTCGTCGCCGAGGATGACCCGCCAGGCCAGTGCCCGGTTGTGCTCGATCTCCATGGAGAGGGGGTGGTGGCGCAGCGCCTTGGCCCGGTGGCCGATCACCTCGGTGTGAG
Source organism: Nonomuraea lactucae (assembly GCF_003313395.1). Lineage (GTDB taxonomy): Bacteria > Actinomycetota > Actinomycetes > Streptosporangiales > Streptosporangiaceae > Nonomuraea > Nonomuraea lactucae. The sequence continues at coordinate 14,769 of NZ_QNFZ01000007.1, forward strand.
CGCCCCCGCCGTCGGCGCCGGCGAGCCCGCCGTTGAGCGCGGTGGTCCCGTTCGGGGTGGTGCGGAGGAGGGCGTACTCCATGGGCGGCGCCGGAGCGCGCAGGTCGGGGGCGGGACGGCCGTACGGGAAAAGCCTTTCGACCTCGTGCAGCCAGCGCACCTGTGGGATGACCCACGCGGCGCCGGGGCGTTCGCCGCCGCTCTCCAGGGCCCCCAGCAGCCGCGTGGCGGTCTCCGCGGCCTTCTCCGTCAGCAGCGCGGGGTCGAACCAGCTCCGCAGCGACCAGGCCCGCCGCTGCACCGAGCGTTCGACGAGGGTGGCGAGCAGGCACTCGCGGCGCCGCACCGGCAGCTCGGACCAGGCGGCGGCGAGCGCGCGCGGCACGCCTGGCAGCGGGCGGTTGGTGACGAACGCGAGCACGACCGTGTCACACCAGATGCGCAGCCAGGACCAGTCGGGCGCGTCCGCCAGCACGTCGGCCTCGCGCAGCTCGACCAGGGTGCACGCCTGGCCCGTGCGGCACTGGCTGCCGCAGGCGGCGGACCTGCGCCCGCGGATGGGCGGCGGCGGGCCCTCCACCAGCCGCTCGCGCGACTCCCCCAGCGGAACGCGGACCCGCAGCGGCCGGTCCATCCCGTCGGCGAACACCGCGGCGCAGCCCGGCTGCAGGGAGACGACCTGGCGGGACTGCTCGTCGCTCAGGTTCATGGCCGCGCCGACGAGTTGCCTGTCGTCCTCGGCGGGGAGCCGGTGCACGACCTTCAGCGCGGTGTTCTTCACGACGTCGGAGATGAGCTTGGTGGGGATCTGCTCGGCCACCACGATGCCCTCCCCGTACGCCCTGATCTCGGCGAGCATCCCGGCCAGCAGCTCCACCGCGTGCGTCGCGGCCCGTCCGGCGCCGCGGTCGCGCAGCAGCCGGTGGGCCTCCTCGATCACGATGACGTGGCGCAGCTCGGGCGACTTCTCCTGCCTGGCCCGCATCCGCAGGTGCTCCACGATCCGGATGATCAGCGTGCCCATGAGGAACGCCTTGTCCTCGTCGTTGGCCACGTCCTCGATCGCCAGCACCACGTTCCGCTCCAGCAGGCCGCCGATGTCGGCGGGGTGGCCACCCTCGAAGAAGCGCCCGGCCGAGCCGACCCGCAGCGAGCGCAGCCGGAGCGAGATGAACCCCTCGACGTCCGCCTGCACCTCGCGGCCGTAGCCGATCTCCTTGATCACGTCCATCGCGTGCTGCTGCAGCTGCTCCAGCGTCGGCACGCTGGGCGGCACCTTGGAGCCGGGCACCGCGCCGCCGGTGACCACGTCCCAGCCGGTGGCCTCGTAGACCCGCTGCAGCGACAGCGACATGATCTGCGGGAACGGCTCCTCGGCGTCGAAGGCCGCCATGAACAGCGCCCGCACCATGTCGATGTGCGCCTGGACGGGGTAGCCGGGCTCGGGCTCCAGCGGGTTGATGCTGAACGGCACGCCGCCGGGCGCCGACGGGTTGATCACCGTCACAGGCCCGAAGGACTCGACGCGCCCGGCCATGGCCGCGTACTCGGACTTGGCGGGCTCGATCGCGAGCCACGGGATGCGGGCACGGCTGAGCTGTTCGAGGAGGTGCCTGACGGTCTGCGACTTGCCTGAGCCGGTGGCGCCGGTGACGAACGCGTGCCTGTTGAGCGTGGCGAGCGGCACCCGGAACGAGCCGACCCCGCGGTCCTGCCCGTCGAGGATCTCCCCGAGGTCCAGCTCGCCCCCGTCGGCCTCGGAGGTCACGTCGAAGAACCCCGAGTCGAGCACCCGCACGCCGGGCACCTCCCGCCGGGGCAGCCCGGCCAGGGCCGCGAGCGCGCCCGCGGTGGCGGCGAACGGCGCG
>NZ_QNFZ01000125.1 GCF_003313395.1 Nonomuraea lactucae
CTGCTCGCCGACGTGGCCGAGGCCCACGGCCTGGGCGGGCGCTCCCCCGCCCGGGACGCCGGCCACGCCCGCCTGCCGGGCCCGCTCGCCGCCGAACTCACCGAACTGCTGGACCGCAGCATCGAGGGCGAGTCCCGGCGCGAGTTCTGGGAACGCATGCGGAAGATGGCCAACGGCACCGGCTGGTATCCCCCGGAGGAATTCCGCACGCCCCCCGGGCAACCCACACCGCCGCCCCGGCCCGAGCCGCCCGAGCCGCCGGGGCCGCCCAGCGCGTGATTTCGGCATGATTGTCAGCGGGACCGCACGAGAGAGGGAGGCGACGATGCCATTCGCGGTGGCGCGGACGCGGGACGAGGCGCACCTGTACCTCGACCTGCACCCGTGCGCATGCGGCTCGGTCGAGACCACCTGGGACACGGCCCTGGCCGACGTCGGCGGCGAGCTCGCCTCCCGCTACACGGGCGCCTGCGCCGACTGCGGCACGGAGCGGGAGTTCCTCTTCGGACTGCCCGAGCGGGAGACGATGACCGGCGAGTTCCCCACGTTCGGCGGCAGCGAGCCCTCCCAGCTGCTGGACGCCGGCGAATGGCTCCGGGTGGCCGACCTGACGGCCGGCGACGTGCCCACCGGCGACCCGGCGGCGGCCCGGCAGGCGCTGACCATCGCCACGGCCGCGGTCGAGGAGGTCGTCAAGTTCATCCCCGCCGGCCATGACCGGGTCCCCGACCACGCGTTCTGGTCTCCACAGGGCCGCGGCGTGCGCGACGCCGAACCGGGCAGGTTCGCGCTGGACCGCCTGCTCATCGTCCGCGACGCCTACCGGGATCTCGCCGCCGGCCATGCCTGAAGCCAGAACGATCACTGAGGCGTACCTCCACATCAGCCTCGCCGTCGCGGGCGGTGAGCCGGGCCGCAACCCCGACCACCGCCCGTGGACCACGCTGACGGAGGGCGAGGACGCGTGGACGCTGGTGTTCGACCGCGACGGCCACCACATCGAGCTCCGGATCCCGTACGCCACGGAACACGCGGCCAGGCGCGACGACCTCCACTTCGGCCCGGGCACCTCCACCCTCATCGACGCCGGCCAGTGGGTGCTCACCGGGGCCGCCTACGCCCGCATGGCACTGGAGGACGACCTGCTCTCCTCCCCCGACGCCGCCCTCGGCTGGCGGCTGGCCAGGGACGCGGCGGCGGAGGCGGCCAAGTTCCTGCCCGAGGGCGCCGCCGAGCTGCCGCCCGGCGCGTTCTGGACCGCTCTCGGCACGGCCGCCCGCGAGCAGGAGCCCGAACGCTTCACCCGGGAGAGGCTGGAGAGCGACCTCGCCTTCTACCAGCAGAACCTGGACCGCCTCCAGTCCCGGTAGTACCTCGTCCGGCGCTCTGCATGCGCCTCGCCAGCGGCCCTAAAGACGTTCGCAACCACCTCGGCCGACCATCGGGGTTGCCAGCTCGGCGCCATCCACCTCGGGCCGCCAGACGAGGACACCACCATGCGACGCCTTTCAGCGATCACCACCCCCGTGATCATCGGCCTGCTGTCGGCAGGGATCGTCACCGCGGCGCCCGCCGCCGCCCGTGCCGCGGCCACAGGGCCCGGCCTGAACGCCTACTACGGCCAGCGGCTCACCTGGTCCGCCTGCGGTGGCGGGTTCCAGTGCGCCAGGCTCAAGGTGCCGCTCGACTACGCTAGGCCCGCCGGCGCCAAGATCGACATCGCGGTCATCCGGCTGCCCGCGGGCGGCGGCGGGCGGCTCGGCTCCCTGGTGATCAATCCGGGCGGGCCGGGCGCGTCGGGCGTGCAGTTCGCCAGGACGAGCGCCAGGCTCGCCTTCTCGCCCCGCCTGCGCTCGCGCTTCGACATCGTCGGCTTCGACCCCCGGGGCGTGGGCGCCTCGACGCCGGTGCGCTGCCTCACGAGCGCGCAGTTCGACGCGTACCACTCGGTGGACGCGACCCCCGACACGCCCGCGGAGCGCCGGAACCTCGACCTGGCGCAGCGCGCGTTCGCGCGGGGCTGCCAGGCCAACTCCGGCAGGATCCTGCCGCACGTGGGCACGCCGAACGCCGCCCGCGACATGGACGTGCTGCGCGCCGCGCTGGGCGAGCGGCGCCTGACCTACCTCGGCTTCTCGTACGGCACCTACCTCGGCGCCGTCTACGCCGACCTGTTCCCCGGCAGGGTGCGCGCGATGGTGCTCGATGGCGCGCTCGACCCGACGATGTCGGCCACGGAGGTGTCGTCCGGGCAGGGCGACGGCTTCGGCGTGGCGTTCACGTCGTTCCTCAGGGACTGCTTCAAGGCCGACGACTGCCCGTTCACCACGCGCCGTGTCGGGCCGTCCATCAAGCGGGTGAACGCCCTGCTGCGCCGGGCCGACCGGGCGCCGCTGCGCAACGACACCGACGGCAGGCAGGTCAACGAGGCCATCGTGACGACCGGCATCTACGCGGCCCTCTACAGCGAGCAGGCCTGGCCGGTCCTGCGCAAGGCGTTCGCGGCGGCGTTCAAGGGCGACGGGGCGGCTTTCCTGTGGCTCTCCGACCAGTACAACAACCGGCGGGCGGACGCCACCTACACCAACGACACCGAGGCACGGCTGGCCGTCAACTGCCTCGACCGCCCGTCGCCGAGAAGGAGCTCCCTCCAGGCCGCCAAGGCGGGCAAGGGCGGCCCGACGAACCCGTGCGACTACTGGCCGGTCCGGAGCCGAGCCGTGCCCAGGGCGCTGCGCGCCGAGGGCTCGGGGCCCATCCTGGTCATCGGCACGGTGCGCGACCCCGCCACGCCGTACGCGTGGGCGAGGTCCCTGGCCGCGCAGCTGTCGAAGGGCGTGCTGCTCACCTACGACGGCGACGGCCACACCGCGTACGGCGGGCCCTCCTCGTGCGTGAACGGCGCGGTCGACCGCTACCTGATCACCCGCGTCCCGCCGCGCGACGGCACCGTCTGCCCGAAGTCCTGAAAGCCCGCCGTCTCACCGCCAGGGGAGGGCCGGAGTTAGGAGAGTCGACCGAGTTGGCGGCGGCACTATACACCTAACCAAGCGCTTGCTACGCTCCGCCCATGACGTCCACGATCGTCTGGGGCACCGGCAACATCGGCCGCGCCGCCATCCGCGCCGTCGCAACCCATCCGGCACTGGAACTCACCGCGGTGCTCGTCCACGACCCCGCCAAGGAGGGCCGCGACGCCGGCGATCTCGGCGGGCTCAGCCACGACCTGGGGGTCCTGGCGACCCGCGACGTCGACGCCGTGCTGGCGGCCCGGCCACGGGCCGTGGTGTACGCGGCGTCCGGCGACATCCGCCCCGACGAGGCCCTCGCCGACATCATCAGGGCGATCCGGGCCGGGGCCGTGGTCGTCACCCCCTCCCTGTACGCGCTCTACGACCAGCGCAACGCCCCGCCCGAACTGCGCGACCCGGTGCTGGCCGCCATCGCGGACGGCGGCGGCTCGCTGTTCGTCTCCGGCGTCGACCCCGGCTGGGGCAACGACGTTCTGCCCCTGCTGATCAGCGGCCTCGGCGCCACCGTGGACGTGATCCGCTGCCAGGAGATCTTCGACTACTCCACCTATGACCAGGAGGACTCGGTCCGCCATCTGGTCGGCATGGGCCGGCCGATGGACTACGAGCCGCCCATGCTCGCGCCGACCGTCCCGGCCATGGTGTGGGGCGGGCAGGTACGCCTGATGGCCAGGGCCCTCGGCGTCGAGCTCGACGAGCTGCGCGAGATCGTGGACCGGCGACCGCTCGACGTCACGGTGAGCACCAAGGCGATGGGCGAGTTCGAGGCGGGCACCCAGGGCGCGGTGCGGTTCGAGGTCCAGGGCATCGTCGAGGGCGAACCCCGCATCGTCATCGAGCACGTCACCCGCATCCACGCGTCCTGCGCGCCCGACTGGCCGACGCCGCCCGACGGCGACGGCGCCCATCGCGTGATCATCGAGGGCCGCCCGCGCATCGAGGTCACGGTGGAGGCCACCGACGAGGGCGGCAACCGCGCCGCGGGCGGGAACGCCACCGCGGTGGGCCGCCTGGTGAACGCCATCGACTGGCTCGTGGCCGCCGAGCCCGGACTGTACGACGCGCTCGACGTCCCGCTGCGCCCGGCGGCCGGCAGGCTCGGAAGGAGACGGCCGTGAGGATCGACATCCCCGAGGGCAAGGAGCCCATCGCGTTCGTGTGGGGCGAGATGGTCCCCGGCATCGGTGTAGCCGCCTCGAACTTCTCGCTGTCGGTGTACGCCCACTCGACCCTCGGGCTCCGCGAGTTCGAGGCGGCGCGGCTGCGGATCGCGCAGATCAACGGGTGCGCGTTCTGCCTCGACTGGCGGACCGAACGCGACGGGGAGAAGGTCGAGGAGGAGTTCGCCGACGCGGTGACGCACTGGCGCACCACGGACGCCTTCGACGAGCGCACCCGGCTGGCCGCCGAGTACGCCGAGCGCTACGCCCTGGACCATCACGGCCTCGACGACGAGTTCTGGACGCGGATGACGGCGCGCTACACCCAACTGGAGATCGTGGAGCTGAGCATGAGCATCGGCTCCTGGCTGGCGTTCGGCCGGCTCAACCACGTGCTGGGCCTCGACACCGTGTGCGTGCTGCCCGGCGGTTCCTCACCCGCACGCGAGCGAGAGGACTGAGCATGACCTGACGAAACCCCCAGGCAGAGCGGTCGGACGCACATTACTTCTCACATAGGGCGCGAGCAGCTGTAGAACCCGTACTCCTTCCTCGAACAGTGAGGAACGCACCATGAGCGACAGCCCGCGATCCCCCCATGTCTCGCGCCGCGGATTCATCACCGGAACCGGCTCCATCCTGGGAGCGGCGGCCCTCACGGGCCTCTCCCCGGCCGCCCGTGCGCACACCCTCCGAGCAGCCGTTCCGATAACCGACGGGGCCCACGTCCCGGCCCTGGTGATCGGCACCGGGTACGGCGGCTCCGTCGCCGCGCTGCGCCTGGCCCAGGCGGGCGTGGACGTACACATGATCGAGATGGGCATGGCCTGGGACACCCCCGGCCCCGACGGCAAGATCTTCTGCAACACCCTCTCCCCCGACCGCCGGTCCTACTGGCTGCGCACCAGGACCAAGGCGCCGCTCAACTACTTCCTCGGCTTCCCGATCGACAGGGACATCCCCCGCTACACCGGGATCCTGGACGCCGAGGACTTCGGCGGCATCACTGTCTACCAGGGCCGCGGCGTCGGCGGCGGCTCCCTGGTCAACGGCGGCATGGCCGTCACCCCCAGGCGCGAGAACTTCGGCGCCGTCCTCCCGTCCGTGAACGCCGACGAGATGTACGGCGTCTACTACCCGCGCGCCAACGCCGAGCTCGGGGTCGGCACCGTCGACCCGGCCTGGTTCGACTCCACCGCCTGCTACCAGTACGCCCGGGTGGGCCGCAAGCACGCCCAGCGTTCCGGGTTCCCGTTCGTCTTCGTGCCCGACGTGTACGACTGGGACTACATGGAGCAGGAGGCGGCCGGCACCGTCCCCAAGTCGGCGCTGGCCGGCGAGATCCTCTACGGCAACAACCACGGCAAGAAGTCGCTGCAGCAGACCTATCTCGCCCGCGCCCGGGCCACCGGCAAGGTCACCGTCTCGCCGCTGCACAAGGTCACCTCGGTCGCCCCGGCGGCCGGTGGCCGCTACACAGTCGTCATCGAGCAGCTCAACACCAACGGCGAGACCACGGCCACCAAGACCGTCACCGCGGACCGGGTCTTCTTCGCGGCCGGCAGCGTCGGCACCAGCAAGCTCCTGGTCAGGCTCAAGGCCACCGGCGCGCTGCCCGGCCTGAACGACGAGGTGGGCAAGGGCTGGGGCGACAACGGCAACGTCATGTGCGGCCGCGCCAACCACCTGTGGGACCCGACAGGCAAGCTCCAGTCGTCCATCCCCTGCTGCGGCATCGACAACTGGGCCGCCGGAGGCGCGTTCGCCGAGATCGCGCCCCTGCCCACCGGGATCGAGACCTACGCCTCGTTCTACCTGTCGATCACCAGGAACCCGCACCGCGCCCAGTTCTCCTGGAACGCGGCCACGGGCAGGGTGGACCTGAACTGGCAGACCTCCTGGAAGCAGCCGTCCATCGACATGGCCAGGACCATCTTCGACAAGATCAACGCCAAGGAGGGGACGATCTACCGTACCGACCTCTTCGGCGTCTACAAGATCTGGGGCGATCAGCTCACCTACCACCCGCTCGGCGGCGCGGTGCTCGACAGAGCCACCGACAACTACGGCCGCCTCACCGCCTACCCGGGCCTGTACGTCATCGACGGCTCGCTGATCCCCGGCAACACCAGCGTCAACCCGTTCGTCACCATCACGGCGCTCGCCGAACGGAACATCGAAAAGATCATAGCCACCGACCTATAACGAGCCCGCGGGCAATCCGCGCGAACACTCCGGCCCGGTCCCGGGCGACAATCGGCGCACACCGCCCCAAAGGGCGCACCCCTCAGGCGCCGGCCCCGGGACCGGAGCCGGTCCACGAACACCGCAGGCACCTGAGCCACAAGAGTGTTGCATGGCCATGCATAAGTGTGTATATACTTCTACCCGTGTCCAAGGTACTCTCCTCTCTGCCCGTCGGCGAACGCGTCGGAATCGCCTTCTCCGGCGGCCTAGACACCTCGGTGGCGGTCGCGTGGATGCGCGAGAAGGGCGCGGTGCCGTGCACCTACACCGCCGACATCGGCCAGTACGACGAGCCCGACATCGCCTCGGTCCCCGGGCGCGCCACGGCCTACGGCGCTGAGGTCGCCCGGCTGGTCGACTGCCGGGCGGCGCTCGTGGAGGAGGGTCTCGCGGCCCTGTCGTGCGGGGCGTTCCACATCCGCTCCGGTGGCCGGGCCTACTTCAACACCACGCCGCTCGGGCGGGCCGTCACGGGCACCATGCTGGTGCGCGCGATGCTCGACGACGGCGTGCAGATCTGGGGCGACGGCTCCACCTTCAAGGGCAACGACATCGAGCGGTTCTACCGTTACGGCCTGCTCGCCAACCCCTCCCTGCGGATCTACAAGCCGTGGCTGGACGCCGACTTCGTCAGGGAGCTCGGCGGACGCAAGGAGATGTCCGAGTGGCTGCTCGCCCGCGGCCTGCCCTATCGGGACAGCACGGAGAAGGCCTACTCCACCGACGCGAACATCTGGGGCGCGACCCACGAGGCCAAGGCGCTGGAGCACCTCGACGCGGGCATCGAGATCGTCGAGCCCATCATGGGCGTGCGGTTCTGGGACCCCGCCGTCGAGATAGCCGCCGAGGACGTCACGATCGGCTTCGAACAGGGACGGCCGAAGACGATCAACGGCAAGGAGTTCGCCTCGGCCGTCGACCTGGTGCTGGAGGCCAACGCCATCGGCGGCAGGCACGGCATGGGCATGTCCGACCAGATCGAGAACCGGGTCATCGAGGCCAAGAGCCGCGGCATCTACGAGGCCCCGGGCATGGCGTTGCTGCACGCGGCCTACGAGCGGCTCGTCAACGCCATCCACAACGAGGACACCATCGCCGGCTACCACAACGACGGACGCCGCCTCGGCCGGCTGCTCTACGAGGGCCGCTGGCTCGACCCGCAGTCCCTGATGCTGCGCGAGTCGCTGCAGCGCTGGGTCGGCTCCGCGGTCACCGGCGAGGTCACCCTGCGACTGCGCCGCGGCGAGGACTACTCCATCCTCCACACCGCCGGACCGGCGTTCAGCTACCACCCGGACAAGCTCTCCATGGAGCGCACCGAGGACGCCGCCTTCGGCCCGATCGACCGCATCGGCCAGCTCACCATGCGCAACCTCGACATCGCCGACACCCGCGCCAAGCTGGAGCAGTACGCCGCACTCGGCATGGTCGGCAGTTCACACGCGACGTTGGTGGGCACCACCCAGGCGGCCCCGACCGAGCTGATCGGCGCGATGCCCGAGGGCGGAGCCGAGGCCATCGCCTCCGGCGGCGAGGCCCCCGTCGACGACGAGCTGCTCGATCACGCCGCCATCGAGTCCGGCACCGACTGACCGCTCCTACTGGAGCAGCGCGGCCGCCTCGGTCCAACCGGCTCCGTCACCACCGGGCTCGTAGCGGGTGAGCCGCTGAGTGGCGGCCACCAGGGCGCGCATCTCGGCCAGGGTGGCGACCACACCGGCCGTACGGGCCTGGACGAGGATGTTGCCGACGGCGGTGGCCTCCGCTGGCCCGGCGATGACCGGCAGACCGCAGGCATCCGCGGTGAGCTGGCACAGCAGTGCGTTCCTGGAGCCACCGCCCACCAGGTGGATCACCTCCACCTGGCGCCCCGTCAGCTCGATGGCCTGGCGCACGGCGGCACGATGCCCCAGGGCCAGGCTCTCCATGACACAGCGGACGAACGCCGGCAGGTCGGCCGGCGGGTCCTGGCCGGTGCGACGGCATTCGGCGGCGATCCTGGCTGGCATGTCGCCCGGCGGCAGGAACGCGGAGGCCCCGGCGTCCACCACGGCGGCGAAGGGACGTGAGGCGGCGGCAGCGGCCAGCAACGGCTCCAGCTCGGGCTCGCCCCATGCGCGCAGGCACTCCTGCAGCAGCCACAGGCCCATGACGTTGCGCAGGTACCGGATGGTCCCATCGATCCCCGCCTCGTTGGTGAAGGACGGCGACGTCAGCACGGGCGAGGTCAGCTCGACGCCGACCAGCGACCAGGTGCCACACGAGATATAGGCGAACCTCTCGGACGCGGCGGGGACGGCGACCACGGCCGAGGCGGTGTCGTGGGAGGCTACGGTGGTGAGGGTCGCCGGCGAGTCGCCGATCAGCACGGCCCCGATCGGGTCTCCCGGCCGGCGCAGCGCGGGGAAGATCCGGGAGGGCAGGCCCAGCTCATCGATCACGCCACCCGCCCACGTCCGGTCGTGCACATCCAGCAGCCCGGTGGTGGAGGCGTTGGTGACCTCGGCGCCGATCTCGCCGGTGAGCCAGTAGGCGATCAGGTCCGGGATGAGCAGCATGGTCTCAGCCCGGTCGAGCTGGTCGGCCAGCAGCTGGTAGACGGTGTTGAACGGCAGGAACTGGATGCCCGACACCGCATAGAGCCGGTCCGACGGCGTCGCCGCACGAGTGCGTCCGTCGCGGTAGTGCACGGGATTGCCGAGCAGCTCCCCGGCGGAGTCGAGCAGCCCGTAGTCGACGGCCCATGAGTCGATCCCGACGGAGCGGACCCTGCCAGCGCGGCGCAAGCCGTGCAGGACCTCCCGGTAGAGGCCCAGTACGTTCCAGTAGAGGGTGCCCGAGACCCGCACTGGCCTGTTCGGGAAGCGATGCACCTCCGAGAGGCGCAGGCTCTCGTCGGAGACGATCACTCGACCGCTGGACGCGCCCAGGTCGACCGCCGCGAAGACGGTCACCGGGTGGACTCCCTGACGGTCAGCTCGGGCTGGAACATGATCTGCTGGTGGGTGTGCGTGCCGGGGTTGTCGCACTCGTCGAGCAGCAACTCGGCTGCCGTACGACCGAGCTGCTGCGTGGGCTGTCTGATCGAGGACAGGGACACCGGGGAGGCGGACGCGAAGTCGATGTCGTCGTAGCCGATCAGCGACACGTCGTCGGGCATCCGGACACCCGCCTGGAGCAGGGTGCGGAGCATGCCCAGGGCCAGCAGGTCGTTGGCGCAGAAAACGGCGTCGGGCAGGCCGTCGGCAAGGAGCCGCTCCGCCGCCTGCTGGCCCGCCCGGGCGGTCATGGTCGGCGTCACCACCTCCACCAGTCCCGGATCACGACCCGCCCTGAGCAGGGCCTGCTGGGCGCCGAGCTTGCGGTCGAGGCATTGCCGGATGGTGAGCGGTCCCGAGACGAAGGCGACCCGGTCACCGCCGCCGGACAGCAGGTGTGAGACGGCCAGAGCGCCTCCGGCGACGTCGTTGACCGCGACCGAGCACAGGTCGGACCGGTCGGCCGGATGATCGACCAGGACCACGCAGATGCCGCGTTGCCGCAGGCTGTCCAGCCGGGTCGTCTCGGCCGCCGGGGTGATGAGCAGGCCGCGGACTCGCTGCTCGGCCAGCGTGAGCAGGTTGCGGTCCTCCTTGGTCTGGTCGCCCGCGGAGTTGCTGAGGATCACCGCGTAGCCGCGATCGCTGGCCACCTCCTCCACTCCGGCGGCCACATCGGTGAAGAACGGGTTGCCGATGTCGATGACGGACAGGCCGATGGTCCTGCTGTGCCCGGCCCGCAGGCTGGAGGCGGAGCCGTGCCTGACGAAGCCCAGCTCCCTGATCGACGCGTGCACCCGGCCCCTGGTAGCGGCGGCCACCTTCTCCGGCCTGTTGAGCACGTTGGACACCGTGCCCGGCGAGACGCCCGCGTGCCGCGCGACCTCCTTGATGCTCACCACGGTCATGGCTTGATTAAAACGTAACAACGAAGTTTCCGCAACTGCACCGTTGACGACGCGCCATAGCCAGCCGTACCGTCCTCCTACAGTAAAAACGATTTGATTAGAGGCGATGTGGACGCGGTTCTGGCCCTGGCTGAAGCCAGCAAGTCCTTCGGCGCCGTCCGAGCCCTGCGCGAGGTGTCGCTGCGACTGGTGGCCGGCGAGGCCCATGCCCTCGCCGGCGAGAACGGGGCGGGTAAGTCGACCCTGGTGAAGATCCTCTCGGGGGTGCACCGGCCCGACAACGGTCGAATCCTTCTGGATGGAGCGCCTGTCGACTTCGGCCGGCCCGCCGACGCGCAGCAGGCCGGCGTCGCGGTCATCTACCAGGAGCCGACCCTGTTCCCCGACCTGTCGATCGTCGAGAACATCTTCATGGGCCGCCAGCCTCGCACGCGGTTCGGGCGCATCGACCGGACGGCGATGAGCGAGCAGGCCAGGCGGCTGTTCGCCCGGCTCGGAGTCCATCTGGACCCCGAGCAGGCCGCCCGCGGGCTGTCGATCGCCGACCAACAACTGGTGGAGATCGCCAAGGCCCTGTCGCGCGACGCCAGGGTCCTCATCATGGACGAGCCGACTGCGGCTCTGTCGGGCAACGAGGTGGCGCGGCTGTTCGGCGTGGTCAACGCCCTGCGCGAACAGGGTTGCGCGGTCCTGTTCATCTCGCACCGCCTGGACGAGATCTTCGAGCTCTGCCAGCGGGTCACCACGCTCAGGGACGGGACGCTGGTCGCCGAGCATCTCATCGCCGACATCACGCCCGACGACCTGGTCCGGCGGATGGTGGGCAGGGACCTGGACGCCCTGTATCCCAAGCAGGACAGCGCGCCCGGCGAGATCGCGCTGGAGGTCCACCGGCTGACTCGCGAGGGTGTCTTCACCGATGTCTCCTTCCAGGTGAGGCGCGGCGAGATCGTCGCACTGGCCGGCCTGGTCGGAGCCGGGCGCACGGAGGTGGTGCGCACCGTCTTCGGCATCGACCGGCAGGACGCCGGATGGGTCGAGGTCGGCGGAAGGCGCCTGCGCCCGGCGAGCCCGACGGCCGCCATGGCCGCGGGCCTGGCCCTGGTGCCGGAGGACCGCCGTCAGCAGGGTCTGGTCATGGACCTGTCCATCGAGCGCAACGTCGCGCTCACCGGGCTGGCCGACGTGCGCCGCGGGCCGCTGATCTCGCGGGCCGCCGAACACGCCCGCGCGCGGGACTGGGCGGTACGGCTGCGCCTGAAGTTCGCCCGGCTGTCCGACCCAGTGGGGGTGCTGTCGGGCGGGAACCAGCAGAAGGTGGTGCTGGCCAAGTGGCTGGCCAGGAAGCCGTCGGTGCTGATCGTCGATGAGCCCACCCGTGGCATCGACGTCGGCACCAAGGCCGAGGTGCACCGCCTGCTGTCAGAGCTGGCGGTGAGCGGCGTGGCCGTCCTCATGGTCTCCTCCGAACTGCCCGAGGTGCTGGGCATGGCCGACCGGGTGCTGGTCATGCACGAGGGCCGCCTGGTGGCCGAGCTGCCGCGAGACGAGGCGACCGAGGAGAGCGTGATGTCGGCCGCCACAGGAAGGACCGCGGCATGACAGCGCTGACGGAGGCGACGCGGCCGGGCGCCGGCGGCAGGGGGCTCATCGACCGGCTGACGCGGGTCCGTGAGCTCGGCATCGTGCTGGCGCTCGCCGCGCTGTTCGGTGTCACCGGAGCCGTCAACCCGAGCTTCCTGTCCGTCGGCAGCATCCGCGACATCCTCCTGAACTCCGCGATCGTGGCCATGCTCGCCGTGGGGCAGACGCTGGTGATCGTGACCCGCAACGTCGATCTGTCGATCAGCTCCATCGTGGGGTTGACAGGCTTCGGCGGGGCACTGGTCCTGGCCGACCACCCGGCGGTGCCGATCCCGGTGGTGATCGCGGGCTGCGTGACGCTCGGCGCGGCGTGCGGAGCGATCAACGGGCTGCTCGTGGGCATGGCCAAGGTTCCGGCCCTGGTCGCCACCCTGGGCACCCTGTACGCCTTCCGCGGCATCGACTACGCCTGGGCGGGGGGCCGCCAGGTGAACGCGGCCGACATGCCGGAGTCCTTTCTGGCGCTGGGTTCCCGATCGGTTCTCGGCGTGCCGCTGCTCGCTCTGGTGACGTTGACCGTGCTGCTCGCGGTCGGCTGGATGCTGCGCAACCTGCGGTCGGGCCGGGAGCTGTACGCCATCGGCTCCAACCCGGACGCGGCGCTCCTCGCCGGAATCCGGGTGCGCCGCCGCGTCATGGCCGCTTTCGTGGCCAACGGCGCTCTGGCCGGTCTGGCCGGCGTGATGTGGGCCGCCAGATTCGGCACCGTCGACGCCACCGTCGCGACCGGCAGGGAACTGGACGTCATCGCGGCCGTGGTGGTCGGGGGCGTGGCGATCTTCGGAGGCAGCGGCACGGTCTTCGGCGCAGCCCTCGGCGCCCTGCTGCTGACCGGCATCACCAGCGCGCTTGCCGTTCTGAGGGTGGACGCCCTGGCCCAGACCGCCATCAACGGCGCGCTCCTGATCGCCGCCATCGTGCTTGACCGGCTCCTCGCGTTGCGGGTGGCCGGCACGCTCCGCCGCAGGAGGTACCGCGATGCTCGCTAGACGGTGGGAGAGCCTGATTCTTGTCCTGCTGGTGGCCGTCTGCGTGTGGGCGGCGCTCGGCGTCGACGGTTTCGCCAATACCTCGAACGTCTCCTTCCTACTGCTCGACACGACTGAGATCGCGCTCATGGCGCTGTCCATGACCTTCGTCGTCGTGGCGGCGGAGATCGATCTATCGGTGGCGTCCACGCTCGGCCTGTCCTGCGCGGTGCTGGGCTGGCTGTGGAACGCGGGGCTGAGCATCGAGGCGATCATGCCCATCTGCTTGATGGTCGGGACGCTGTGCGGGGCGGTGAACGGGCTGCTCGTCACCCGCCTCGGGCTGCCGTCGCTGGCCGTCACGATCGGCACGTTCGCGCTCTACCGAGGGCTGGCCTACGTGATCCTGGGTGACCAGGCGGTGGCCGACTTACCTGCCGCCTACACCACGCCCGCGACCCAGCCCCTCATCCCGCTCGTACTTGTGGCCGCGCTGGGGGTGGGTGCGGCGGTGCTCCTGCACGCGACCGGCGTCGGCAGAGCGGTCTTCGCGATCGGCGCCAACCAGGAGGCCGCGTTCTTCGCCGGGATCCGAGTCAAGCGGATCAAGTTCTGGCTCTTCGTGGCCAGCGGCGCCATGGCCGCGCTGGCCTCCCTGATCCTCACCTTCCGCTACGCCAGTGCCCGTGCCGACAACGGCGTCGGGCTGGAACTGGCCGTGGTGGCCGCCGTCCTGCTCGGCGGAGTCTCCATCTTCGGCGGGCGCGGCAGCCTGCCGGGAGTCCTCATGGCGGTGCTGCTGCTTGGGGTCGTGCGCAACGCGCTGATCCTGGCGGACGTCGCCAACGAGGTCCTCAACTTCGTGACGGGCCTGCTACTCGTCGCATCCGTGCTGGTGCCGAACCTCGGGGCGCTCTGGCGACGGCGCTCCACATCACAACAGGAGGTCCCATGAAAACGCGAGCCGTGGCTGCTCTGGTCGGCACCGCTCTCCTCGTTTCATCCTGCGGCGGCACGACCAAGGGCGACGCCGCCCCGCAGCAGTCGTCAGCCCCCGCCGCCACCGCGAATCCGAACGCCCCGCTCAAGCAGGGCCTGAAGATCGCGTTCCTGCCCAAGCAGGTCAACAACCCCTACTTCACCATCGCCGACGGCGGTGGCGCCAACGCGGGCAAGGAGTTCGGCGCCGAGGTCAAGGAGGTCGGGCCTTCGGACGCCAACGCCTCCTCACAGGTTTCCTACATCAACACGCTCATGCAGCAGAGGCAGGACGCCATCGTCATCTCGGCCAACGACCCGAACGCGGTGGTGCCCGCGCTCAAGCAGGCCATGAGCGCCGGGATCAAGGTGGTCTCCTACGACTCCGACTCCGGTCAGGACGGCCGCCACCTGTTCGTCAACCAGGCAAGCGCGGAGGACCTGGGCAGGACCGAGGCGCAGCTCATCGCGGAGCAGATCGGCGGGAAGGGCAAGATCGCCATCTTGTCGGCCACGCCCAACGCCACCAACCAGAACACCTGGATCGACTTCATTAAGGACGAACTCAAGAAATATCCGGACATGGAGCTTGTCAAGGTCGCCTACGGCAACGACGACGACCAGAAGTCCTTCACCGAGACCCAGGGCCTGCTGCGCTCCTACCCCGACCTCAAGGGCATCATCTCGCCCACCACGGTCGGCATCGCCGCCGCCGCGCGCTACCTGTCCAACTCGCCGTACAAGGGCAGGGTGAAGCTGACCGGCCTCGGCACGCCGAACCAGCTCCGCAAGTTCGTCAAGGACGGCACGATCGACGGCTTCGAGCTGTGGAACCCCGGCGACCTCGGCTATCTGGCCGCCTACGCGGCGGCGGCACTGGCCTCCGGCCAGATCACCGGCGCCGAGGGCGAGAAGTTCAAGGCGGGCAAGCTTGGCGAGTACACGGTCGGCGCCAAGGGCGAGGTGCTGCTCGGCAAGCCCACGGTGTTCACCAAGGACAACATCGACGATTTCAACTTCTAGCTCCCGCTGAGGCGGGCGCGAGGGCCGTACCTCACCCCCGGGCCTCGTACGGCCGGCGCGACCAGCGGAACAGAGCTGGGCTCCCATCACGTCATACAGGCCCACGGGGCCGGCCGCCGCGACGTCGTGCCGCCGGCCGGTCTCCGTGGTCCGGAAAACGGGGATCTATAAATGATCAGAGACGATCTCAGGAAGCAGCGCATCGAGACGCCTTCCTGGGCCTACGGAAACTCGGGGACGCGGTTCAAGGTGTTCGCCCAGCCGGGGGTTCCGCGGGATCCGTACGAGAAGGTGGCCGACGCCGCCCAGGTGCATCGCTTCACGGGCATCGCGCCGACCGTGGCGCTGCACATCCCATGGGATCGGGTCCCTGACTACGGGCACCTGGCCAGCCACGCACGCGAGCTGGGACTGGGCATCGGCGCCATCAACGCCAACGTGTTCCAGGACGACGACTACAAGCTGGGCAGCGTCACGAATCCTGACCCGGTGGTGCGACGGAAGGCCGTGCACCATCTGCTGGAGTGCGCGGACATCATGGACGCCACGGGGTCGGACACGCTGAAGCTCTGGTTCGCCGACGGCACCAACTATCCCGGGCAGGACGACATCCGTGCCCGCCAGGATCGCCTGGCCGAGGCGCTGGGCATCGTCCACGAGCGGCTGGGCGACGGGCAGCGCCTCCTGCTCGAGTACAAGCTGTTCGAGCCGGCCTTCTACGTGACCGACGTCCCCGACTGGGGCACCGCCTACGCCCACTGCGTCAAGCTCGGCCCCAAGGCCCAGGTCGTCGTCGACACGGGCCACCACGCGCCGGGTACGAACATCGAGTTCATCGTCGCGTTCCTGCTGCGTGAGGGGAAGCTCGGCGGGTTCGACTTCAACTCGCGCTTCTACGCCGACGACGACCTCATGGCGGGGTCCGCCGATCCGTTCCAGCTCTTCAGGATCATGTTCGAGGTGGTCAGGGGCGGAGGCTACACCGACGAGGTGGCTTTCATGCTGGACCAGTGCCACAACGTCGAACCGAAGATCGCGGGCCAGATCCGTTCGGTGATGAACGTCCAGGAGGCCACCGCGAAGGCCCTGCTGGTCGACCGGGTCGCCCTTGCCGCCGCCCAGGGCGAGGGCGACGTTCTCGAGGCGAACGCCGTCCTCATGGACGCGTACGCCACCGATGTCCGGCCCTTGCTCGCCTCGGTGCGCACGGAGATGGGCGTGGACCCTGATCCGATGGCGGCCTACGCCAAGTCCGGATATTTCGCAAAAATCTGCGCCGACCGAGTGGGTGGCGCCCAAGCGGGATGGGGACCATGAAGCTTGTCCTGGCAGCCGCGCTGTTCCTGACCAACATGATCGTGCCGAACCAGACCGACCTTCGGGTCACCGACCTCGAGACCGAGTACGCCGCGACCCCCATCGCGGTCGCCGCGGCGAACCCACGGCTGGGCTGGCTGCTGCGCGCCGAACGGAGAGGCCAGAAGCAGACCGCCTACGAGATCGAGATCACCCAGGGCGGTCGCCTCATCTGGAACTCGGGCGCCGTCGATAGCGAGCGGCACCACGGCATCCGCTACACCGGGCCGTCCCTGCGTCCGGCCACCCGCTATGCCTGGCGGGTCAAGGCCGCGGACATGAACGGGACCTGGTCGCAATGGAGCAGGAAGGCGCGATTCGAGACCGCCCCCGCGTCGGTGCAGGGCGCCTGGATCGGCGCCCCCGGCACGCCGGACTCGCCGCCCGACCTGACCGGCACCAAGTGGATCTGGTACCCGGAGGGCGACCCTCTCAGGAGCGCCCCCGCAGGCACCCGATACTTCAGGAAATCCGTGGATCTGACTGCCTTACCGCCGACCGCCAGGCTCATCCTGACCGTTGACGACGGCTTCACCGCCTGGGTCAACGGCGTCGAGGTCGGCGCCAGGGACGCCGATCCCCGGTTGGAGAACTGGCGTCGGCCGATCGTGGTGAACGTGGCGGACAAGCTGCGGCAGGGCAGGAACACCATCGCGGTCAAGGCGATCAACGGCGGCCCGAGCCCGGCCGGCGTGCTGGGCAGGCTGGAGGGCGTCGCCGACACGGACGGCTCCTGGCGCACCGCCGACGCCGAACCGCCCGCCGAGTGGACGTCGGCGACCTTCGACGACTCCTCCTGGGCGACGGCCAAGGAGCTCGCCACCTGGGGCGGCGGCCCCTGGGGCAAGGTCGTGCCTGAGCGGGAAACCCTCCCGGAGCCACTGCTCCGCCGTACGTTCCAGGCCGGCAAGACCGTCGCCCGGGCCAGACTGCACGCGGCGGCGGGCGGCTACGTCGAGCTGAGCATCAACGGGAGTCGTGTCGGGGACCAGGTTCTTCAGCCCGGCTTCACCCGCTACGACCAGCGGTTGCAGTACGTGACCTACGACGTCACGAAGCTGGTGCGCAAGGGCGGCAACGTGATCGGCGCCCGGCTCGGCCGCGGCTTCTACGGCATGACCCAGCAAAACGTCTGGAACTGGCACAGCACGGACTGGAACGGTGAACCGCGGCTGAAGGCCGAGCTCGTGCTCACCTACACCGACGGCAGCGCCGGGTCGATCGCCACCGACGCCGAGTGGCGCTACGCGCAGGGCCCGGTCCGGTTCGACTCGCTCTACGGCGGCGAGACCTACGACGCGCGCGAGGAGCAGCCCGGCTGGGACACCTCATCGTTCGACGCCTCGGCATGGGTTGCGGCCAAGGTCGTGCAGGCTCCCAAGGGCAAGCTCGTGCCGCAGGAGCAGGAGCCCATCAGGGTCGTCGACACCCTCTCGCCGGTGCAGGTCACCGAGCCCAGAACGGCGACTTACGTCTACAAGCTCCCGCGCAACATCGCGGGATGGGCGCGCGTCCGCGTGAACGCCCCCGAGGGCACGAGGGTCAGGCTCAAGTACGGCGAGCGGCTCAACTCCGACGGCACCGTGCGGGCCGAGAGCGACCATGTCACCGGCCGTTTCCAGACCGACGAGTACGTCAGCAGCGGGCGCGAGGCCACCTGGGAGGCGCGGTACAGCTACAAGGGCTTCCAGTACGTCGAGGTGACCGGCGCGCGTCCCGAGGCGCTGGAGGGTCGCGAGGTCCACTCCGACCTGAAGTCGGTGGGCACGTTCCGCAGCTCCAACCCGCTCTTCAACCAGATACGCGCCATGACGCGGCAGACCGTCGTCAACAACTGGCACGGCATCCCCACCGACACCCCCATGTACGAGAAGAACGGCTGGACCGGCGACGCACAGCTCATGGCGGAGATGGAGGCGTCGGAGTACGACCTGCGCCGCCTGTTCTCCAAGTGGATGACCGATCATCGGGACAGCCAGGGCGCCGATGGACTCGTCCCCGCGATCGTGCCGGACAACGGCTGGGGTCTCGAGCCCGGCTGGCACGCGCCGCCGTGGCACGCCTCGTTCACCGTGATCCCCTGGCTGATGTATGTCAGGTACGGCGATCGCGACCTGCTGGCGGAGAACTATCCGGCCATGCGGAAGTACCTGGACGGCTGGCTCAAGCGCTCGACCACGGGCCTGTACCCGAGCACGCTCAATGACTACCTGGCGCCCGGGTACGGCGGCAACAGCCCTGAGGACATGAGGCTCGCCGGGACCGCCTACACCTACTCCAACTCGCTGATCGTCGCGGACGCGGCGGAGGTTCTCGGGGAGCGCGCCGACGCGGCCCGATACCGGGAGGCCGCGGCGAGAATGAAGGACGCGTTCAACAAGGAGTTCCTGCGGGACGACGCGTACGTCACCGCGAGCGACCCCGACTACCGGCAGACGTCGGCGCTGATCGCCCTGGCGCATGGTCTCGCCCCGGTCGACCGCGAGAAGGCGATCACCGACCGGCTCGTCAGGGACATCAGGGAGCGTGGCGATCACCTCAACACCGGCGCCCTCGGCACCAAGTATCTGCTCACCGAACTGACCGAGCGGGGTCACGGCGAGCTGGCCTACAAGGTGGCCAACCAGCGGACCTATCCGAGCTGGGGCTACTGGGTGGACAACGGAGCGACCACCCTCTGGGAGCGCTGGGACACCGACGCCCGCTCGCGCGACCACGTGTTCCTCGGCGGCGCCATCGGAGAGTGGTTCTTCGAGGACCTGGCCGGTCTGGACGTCACGCACGAGCGAATCAGGATCGCGCCCAAGTTCCTTGGTGATCTCAAACACGTCAAGGCCTCGACCCGGACGGTGGACGGCACGGTGTCCGTGAGCTGGAAGCGCGCCGACGGCCGGTTCACTCTCGACGTCACGGTGCCGGTCGGCGCGCGCGCGTCCGTCGAGCTGCCTTCCGGCGTTCGGCACGAGATCAGCTCCGGGACCTACACCTTCGAAGGAGAGACCCCATGACCGAGCACGACTCCGCGGGTCGTGTGTCTGACGTCGCAGAACTGCTCAACCGGGCGCACGCGCTCGGTGCCGACCCACGCAACACCAACTACGCGGGCGGCAACGTCTCCGCCGAGGGCACCGGCCGCGATCCGGTCACCGGCGGCGATGTCGAACTGCTCTGGGTGAAGGGCTCTGGAGGCGACCTGGGCACGCTCACCGCATCCGGCCTGGCCGTCCTCCGCCTGGACCGCCTGCGCGCGCTGGCGGGCGTCTATCCCGGTGTGGAGCGTGAGGACGAGATGATCGCCGCGTTCGACTACTGCCTCCACGGCAAGGGCGGCGCGGCACCGTCGATCGACACCGCCATGCACGGACTGGTCGGCGCCCCCCACGTCGACCATCTCCATCCGGACTCCGGCATCGCGATCGCCACCGCCGCCGACGGCCCCGCCCTGACCGAACGGATCTTCGGCGACCGGGTCGTCTGGGTGCCCTGGCGACGCCCCGGCTTCCAGCTCGGCCTCGACATCGCCGCTCTGCGAGCGGCCAATCCGGAGGCGATCGGGTGCGTCCTCGGCGGTCACGGCATCACGGCTTGGGGCTCCACCAGCGCCGAGTGTAAGGCCAACTCCCTGGAGATCATCCGTACGGCGGAGCAGTACATCTCCGCTCATGGACGAGAAGACCCGTTCGGCCCGGTGATTCACCAGGAGTTGCCGGAAATCTCCCGACACAACCGGGCGGCCGAGCTGTTCCCGGTGATCCGCGGCCTGTGCTCCACGGATACCCGCCAGGTCGGCCACTACACCGGCACCTCAGAGGTGCTCGACTTCCTCTCCCGGGCCGAGCATCCCCGTCTGGCGGCACTCGGCACGTCCTGTCCCGACCACTTCCTGCGCACCAAGATCACCCCTCTGGTGCTCGACACCGCGCCGGACGCGCCACTGGACGAGGTCCTGGTGCGGCTACGCGACCTGCACGCCGCATACCGGGCGGACTACGCGGCCTACTACCAGAGGCACGCCCGGCCGGACTCCCCGCCGATGCGGGGAGCCGACCCCGCGATCGTGCTGGTGCCCGGTGTCGGCATGTTCAGTTTCGGCAGGGATAAGCAGACCGCCCGGGTGGCCGGGGAGTTCTACGTCAACGCGATCAACGTGATGTGGGGCGCCGAGGCCGTCTCCCGCTACCAGCCGATCTCGGAGGCCGAGAGGTTCCGCATCGAGTACTGGGAACTGGAGGAGGCCAAGCTGCGCAGGATGCCCGAACCGGCACCGCTGGCCGCCAGGGTCGCGCTTGTGACTGGCGGCGGCTCGGGCATCGGCGCGGCCACCGCGAGACGCCTTGCCGCCGAGGGCGCCTGCGTGGTGATCGCCGACCGCGACGTGGGCGCCGCGGAGAAGGTCGCCGCGGAGCTCTCCGTCAGGGCGCTGAAGCCGAGGGACGCGGCGGTGGCCGTGCGGGTCGACGTGACCTCCGAGGAGGAGGTAGAGGCGGCGGTACGGCAGGCAGTGCTGGCCTTCGGCGGCGTGGACCTGGTGGTGAACAACGCGGGCCTCTCGCTGTCCCGTTCGCTCCTGGAAACGTCGGTGGCTGACTGGGACCTCCAGCACGACGTCATGGCGCGCGGCTCTTTCCTGATCTCCCGAGAGACCGCCCGCATCCTGATATCCCAAGGTATGGGTGGCGACATCATCTACATCTCCTCCAAGAACTCCGTCTTCGCGGGGCCGGACAACCTCGCCTACGGCGCGGCCAAGGCCGACCAGGCCCACCAGGTCCGGCTTCTCGCCGCCGAGCTCGGAGAGCACGGCGTCAGGGTGAACGGCATCAATCCCGACGGCGTGGTACGCGGGTCCGGCATCTTCGCCTCCGGGTGGGGCGCCAACCGCGCGGCGGTCTACGGCGTGCCGGAGGACAGGCTCGGCGATTTCTATGCCCAGCGGACCCTGTTGAAGCTGGAGGTGCTCCCGGATGACGTCGCCGACGCGGTCTTCGAGCTCACCCGCCTGACCCGCACCACGGGCACGCACATTCCGGTCGACTCAGGGGTGGCCGCCGCGTTCCTGCGCTGACCTCGCGAGCGTGCGACAAAGGAGCCATCCGGCGCCGCCGGGTGGCTCCCTTCATGCGTGGACGGTCAGACGACCGACTTCTTAGGTTGTCCCGCCTCGGCGAGGTCCGTCCCAAGGGTTTCGGGCAGCCACCGCAGGAGCACGGCCGAGGCGATGAGCGTGACGGCAACCAGGTAGAAGGACGGGGCGATCGCGATGCCGGTGGCCGCGGCCAGTGCGGCCGCCACCAGCGGCCCGGGGCCGCCGGTGACGGCCTGGGCGATGTTGAAGCCGATGGCGGCGCCGCTGAGCCTCCCAAGGTCATCGTCTTGCGGCGGCCGATTCGGTCACCCACCATCCCGGCAAACGGGCAGAGCAGCGAGTAGATGACCAGTCCGGCGACCGTGATCAGCAGTGCGTCGACCCTCCCCCTCGGCGAGGCACGGCTACCGCGCTGACTGCGACAAGGTGCCGCCCGACGCGCGTTGGGTCAGCTGACCGGGTGCCAGGAGTTGGCGTAGGTGCCGGCGAAGCCGCGGACAGCGGTGACAGTGGCACCGTTGAAAGGCTTGAACGGGGTGCAGCCTCCGAGCGGGGCGATCCGCTTGACGGTGCTGCCATCACTCAGCTGCGCCTCGACCGAGACCTGCACGCCGTCCGCGAGCGGGTCGCACACGTTGGCGAGGCCGGGCTCACCGGTGATCGAACCTCGGTAGGCGCCGGCCTCATCGTTGACGGCCCAGCTCTGCGCCGCTTCGGCGGTGGTGGTCTTGAGGCATTGGGTGCGCGGCTTGAAATACCAATTGTTCAGGGAGCTGCCGCCTCCGGACCACGTCGCCGTATAGGTCAGGCTGCCCATGGTTCCGGTGCCGGGAATCCGCTGGACGGCGTGCACGGTGGCCCCGCCGGCGACAGTCCGCGGCAAGGCGGCCGGGGTGGGCGAGAACTCGACGTCGGTGAGCGTCGCCTCGCGTGTGGAGTGGTTCGACACAGCCCAGTCGACGATCCACTCACCGGTCGTCACTTCACAGGTGCCCGACGACAAGGTGGTGAAGTAGTCGAAGCCGCGGTTCGCGGCGGCCGGCGACGCGGCGGCTGCCAGAGCCCCTCCGGCCAGGGCGACGGCAACGGCGGCTCGGAGGACGTTCACGCGAAGGCTCACTGAATCCCTTTCAATTGTCACTTTGGGTAAAGCGGGCAAAATTCGCACGACGAGAACGCTAGACAAACTTCTGTTCCATGGTCAAATTCATGCGTCGTGACACATTTCACATCGTGATAACCGTCATAGCCCGAAACAGCTCACCCGGCTCTCCTGGGGTTGGCCCGGCGGGATCGCCGGCAGCGCTACGGACGGAATGTTTCCGCAAGTGGGGGCCGACATATAGGTCGAGGCGTCAGAGCGGACAGTGTGACGTCGTCGTGGTATTCCGCCGACGCGGAGCGGCGACCCTATTTGAATTGGAAGTCCTTTCGCACGGTTAGAGGAAGGCCGATACCAGTCTCGTCAAGCCACTCATCGCGGAATCCGCGCCATTGCCTTGAGGCCTTTTCAATCGATGAGCGCGGCAGCCGAGCCGGGCCAACTCAGGCGACCGGCCGGATCAGCAGTGACCGCCCGTGGAAGGCAGGCTGAGCCGCACCCGCAGGCGGGAAGCGCGTCAGTCGCGGCCGGCGGTTCAGCCCCGCACTGCTGCCTGGATCGCCTGCTTCATCTCCGCAGCGCCGCGTTCGATGCGGACCCGGATCTCGGCAGCGAGCGCGTGCGGCAGGATGTCAGTGATCCAGATCAGCCGGCTCATCCGGTCACCTTCAGGCCTCACTTCGAATGAGGCGTGGTGGTGCTCGACCGACGGCCGCGCTCCCTCGACGACGGAGTAGGCCAGGCGGCGGGCGTCGTCGTCGATCGCGACGATCAGCTCACGGATCACGTGTCCGTCAGGAAAGGTCAGGAACCGCTGGTCGCCCTCGATCCGGGTACCGGCGATGCGGCCGGGCAGCAGCCGTTCGTGTACGGCGCCGACGTCACGCAGCACGTCCCAGGTGTACTCGGGGGACGCGTCGATCACGACTTCGTGGCGGATGGAGGCCATGGGGCCGGGGCTCCTCTCAGGATGGGGAATCGTGATCAACCAACCTAGCCAGAGCGCATCCGGGGCCGGCCCGCAGGCACCCCGCCCTCCGAACACCTCGGACCGGCGGATCATGGTCATGTCTGAATGAGCTTCATGTTCTGGCGTCCCCGCCGCATGTCGTGTCTCTTGCCACGCGGGCCCTCGCTACACGCGCGAGCCGCGCGCCGAAGGCGCGCTCAGACAAGACAGCCCGAGCGGAGCGAGGACCGCCAGGGGTCGGGGCCGCGCCCCGACCGGAGAGACGGCGGAGCGAAGCGGAGCACCGCAGACCAGGGCGGGGTCCAACCGGCCGACCACCCAACCGGGCAACGGGCGGGGCCTCAAGGAAGAGAGTCCTCGCGGAGCGAGGGCCTTCAGGGGTCGAGCTTCAGCTCGACTGGGAGCTCGACTGGGAGAACGTCTGGACCCCTGAACGCGCGGAGCGCGCCGAGGTGGAAGACCGTGTTTGTGGAGCTATGGGGACTCGAACCCCAGACCTCCTCCATGCCATGGAGGCGCGCTACCAACTGCGCCATAGCCCCTTGCTCGCTGCGTGCACCAGTGTATCCGACTCCCCGGCCCCCCAGGCACGCTCAGAGCGGGGAAGCCGGGCCCTGGTGCACCTGGCCCGGCTCGTCGTCTGGCACGCCCCTGGTGCGGGGTCAGCGCACCGAGTCGGCCATGGAGATGAGGTCCGCGAGTTCGGTGACCATCGGGTCCTCGGCCGTCCCCGCCAGCCGTCGGGCCTGCTCGCCCAGCGCCGGCAGGTCCAGGCCGAACGCCTGCCTGTCGCGCATGTAGCCGGCGAAGGCGGCGGCGACCACGTCCACCTGGAGCCGTACGGAGGCGTCCCACACCGAGCCCTCCAGGTCGCCGGAGGCGATCGACTCGCCGGCCTCGGCCGGGGTTCTGCTGTCGGGGTCCTGCCAGCGCACGGTGGCCTGGGCGAGCTGGCCGGTGGCGCCGGGCTTGAGCCGTACGGAGTAGAGGGCCGTGACCGAGTGGCCGGGGCCTATCTCGCCGCCGTCGCGGCTGTCATCGCGGAACGCGTCGGCCGTCAGGGCCCTGTTTTCGTAGCCGATCAGCCGGTAGCCCTCCACGACCGACGGGTTGAACACCACCTGCGCCTTGGCGTCGCGGGCCCGCAGCTCGATGGTGGCCGGAAGCTGGGTGGCGAAGACCTTGTCGGCCTCCTCCTTGCTGCTGACGTATACGGCCGCGCCGTCGCCGTTGTCGGCGAGCTGCTCCATCAGCTCGTCGCCGTACTCCCTGCCGACGCCGACCGTCAGCAGCGTGATCTGCTTGCCCGCGTACGTCTTGACCCGGTCCAGAATGGCCTGCCAGGCGGTGTTGCCCTGGTTGGCCAGGCCGTCGGAGAGGAGGATGACGCGGTTGGTGGCGGCGGGGCGGAACGCCTTGTACGCCTCCTGGTAGCCGGCGACCATGCCGGCCTCCAGGTTGGTGCCGCCCTGGACGGCGAGCCTGTCGACCGCGCCGCGCAGCTCGGATCTGGCGGCGAGCGGCGTCATCGACGCCAGCACCTCGGCCTCGTCGCTGAACGACACGATCGACACCTGGTCGCCGGGCGCGAGCTGGTCGAGCAGCGTGCGCAGGGCCTGCTTGACCAGGTCGAGCCGGTCGGGCTCGCCCATCGAGCCGGACACGTCGATCACGAAGGTGAGGTTCGCCGGGCGGCGGGAGGCCGCGTCGGAGCCGCGCGTCCGCAGGCCCACGCGCAGGACGGCCTCGTCGCGAGACGGCATCCTGGCGCCGTCGACGTGCACGGTGAACCCGTCACCGCTGGGCTCGGGGTAGTCCTGCTTAAACGCGTTGACGAACTCCTCCGGCCGGATCCGGGCCGGCTCGGGCCAGCGGCCTTCGCGCAGGGCGCGGCGGGCGTAGGTGTACGAGGCGGTGTCCACGTCGAGGGCGAACGTGGAGATCTGGGCCTTGGCCGGGTCCTGTTCGTCACGCGGACGTTCGGCGGGGTCGACCGGGCCCTGTTCGTCGCGCGGACGTTCGGCGGGGTCGGCCGGGCCCGTCTGGGTCTGCCCGCGCTGCTGGGGGGATCCGGTCGGTACGGGCTGCCCCGCGTGTCCGGTGGCGGGCGCGCGCTGGGCGGAGTCACCGTTGGAGCCCCCGGGGCCGCCGCCGCAAGCCGCAAGCGTGAGCAGTCCGATAAGTCCGGCAGCGGCTACAAAAGGACGAAGTTTCACTGCGAACCACCTCCACGCCCTATGACGGACCCCCGTCATCAGGTGGCCGGGCCGGTGACGCAAGCGACTGCAAACCGGGACCGACGTGTGATCGCCTGTCGTGAACCGGTCACTTCCGGCGCACGTGGACGCCGCATACGCCGGTTATGGCCGGACCGCAACGCCGGCGATGCGTCAGGGCTTCCAGGCGGGATCGCGGCCGATGACGCCGAGCGCGCGGTGCAGGACGGGCGCGTCGCCGGACACCGCCACCTCCTCGCCGAACGCGCCCATCTTCCTGCCCGTCGGCGCCATCCCCTCGCCGAACTCCAGCAGCCTGGCCGCCTCGTCCTCCCCCACCTCGTACGGTTGCCCGGTCGCCACCGCCAGGTCCCAGCCGTGCGCGATCATGTCGCACAGGCACATCCCGGCGAGCGTGGTCATCGGCAGGCCCATGCCGGGGCTGACGCCCTCCCAGGCCTCCGGCCGCTGCCAGGCCGCCAGCATGCGCTCGGCGCGCGGCCGGAAGTCACCCGTGTACTCCGCTTGCGGGATCATCGGCCCGCCGCCGGCCAGCGACTCGAACAGCGAGGCCACCCACTCCAGGTGCCCGATCAGCGCCCGCACGTCGAACTCGGCGCACGGCGTGGGCAGCGACAGCTGCTCCTCGCGCACCCCCTCGACGAGATCGGCGGTGCGGTGGGCGGCGCGGGCCATCTGCGGCATCATCTCGTCCATGGCCACCAGCATGCCATCGCCACTGCCATCGCCACTGCCATCGCCACCGACGCCCGCGCACCTCCCCACCGTGGCCGTGCTCGCCTTCGACGGGATGGCGCCGTTCGAGCTGGGCTGCGTCGTGGAGATCTTCGGCCTGCCGCGCCCGGAGCTGGGCGTGCCCTGGTACGACCTCAAGGTCTGCGCCGAGACGTCCGAGCCGATGCGGGCGGTGGGCGGTTTCACGGTGCGGGCCGCCCACGGGCTGGACGTGCTCGCCTCCGCCGACACGGTGATCGTGCCGGGCGTCCCCGACGTGCGCGGGCGGGTCTCCGACGAGCTGGTCCTGGCGTTGCGGCTGGCATACGAGCGGGGCGCCCGGATGGTGTCGATCTGTTCCGGGGCGTTCGCGCTGGCCGCCGCGGGGCTGCTGGACGGGCGCGAGGCGACAACCCACTGGAAGTACGCCGAGCTGCTCCAGCGGCGCTTCCCCGAGGTGCGGGTCAACCCCTCCGTGCTGTACGTGGACGGCGGCGACGTGCTGACCAGCGCGGGCAGCGCCGCGGGTCTCGACCTGCTCGTCCACCTGGTGCGCCGCGACCACGGCCCGGGTGTCGCCAACGTGGTGGCCCGCCGCCTGGTCGTCGCGCCGCACCGAGAGGGCGGGCAGGCCCAGTTCATCGAGGCGGCGGTACGGCCGGTCGAGGACGACGACGCGGTGTCCCGGGCGATGGAGTGGGCCCTCGGCCACCTGGCCGAGCCGATCACCGTGGCCGACCTGGCGAGGGTGGCCCACCTGGCGGAGCGCACGTTCGTCAGGCACTTCAGGCGGCGGACCGGCACCAGCCCGCTGCGGTGGGTGATCTCCCAGCGGGTGGCCGCCAGCCTCCCGATGCTGGAGGGCACGGCCGCGCCGGTGGAGGAGATCGGGGCGGCTGTGGGGTTCGACAGCCCGGTGACGTTCCGGCACCACTTCACGCGCGCGATGCGCACGTCACCGTCCGCCTACCGCCGCGCCTTCGGCGCCTGACAGCGCCTGACAGCGCCTGACAGCCGAAGACCCCGGGGCACCCTGTTCAGGAGCGGGCGCCCCAGGCAGGCCGCCCGGTCAGGCGCCCGGTCAGGCGCTGATCGGGCTGTCGTCGGCCTGCGAGCGATCGGACGCGGCGCAGATCTCCAGGCGCGCGGCCTCCGCGGACAGGTCGTCGGGCTGCAGCTCCGCGGACATCTCCGCGTGCACCATGGTCCGGTAGCCGTCCGTCTCGCGCCGCACGTCCTCGGCGTCCCAGCCGAGCACGGGGGCGATGAGGCCGGCCACCTCGGGCGCGGCGGCGAGGCCGCGGTCGCGCTCCTCGATCGAGATGCGCGTGCGGCGGACCAGCACGTCCTCCAGGCCCAGCGCGCCCTCGTGGGAGGCCGCGTACACCGCCTCCGCCCTGAGGTAGTCGGCCGCGCCGGCGAGCGGCTCGCCCAGGGTGGGGTCCGACTCGATCAGCTCGAAGATGTCCGCGACCGCCGAGCCGTAGCGCTCGAGCAGGCGCTCGACGCGGGCGACGTCCAGGCCGGAGCGCGCCGCCAGGCCGGCGCTGCCGTCGCGGAGCGCCTCGAAGCCCTCCGCTCCGAGGAGCGGCAGGTTCTCGGTGGTGGACGGGGGCACGTCGACGCCGAGCTCCCGCATGGCCACGTCGACCGCGTCCCTCGCCATGACCCGGTACGTGGTGTACTTGCCGCCGGCGATGACCACGAGCCCCGGCGCGGGCCGGGCGACGGTGTGCTCCCTGGACAGCTTGGCGGTGTCGGAGGCGTCCCCGGCCAGGAGAGGCCGCAGGCCGGTGTAGACGCCCTCGATGTCGTCGTGGGTGATGGGCGTGGTCAGCACCTCGTTGACGCGGTCGAGCACATAGTCGATGTCGGTGCGGTTGGCCACCGGGTTGGCCTTGTCGAGGGCCCAGTCGGTGTCGGTGGTGCCGATGATCCAGTGGCGGCCCCACGGGATGACGAAGAGGACGCTCTTCTCCGTGCGCAGGATCAGCCCGGTGTCGAGGTTGATCCGGTCACGCGGGACGGTGATGTGGACCCCCTTGGAGGCCCGGACGCGCAGGCCGCCCTGGCTGCCCGCCATCTGGCCGGTCTCGTCGGTCCACACGCCGGTGGCGTTGACGACCTGGCGGGCGCGCACCACGAACTCGGTGTCGCTCTCCAGGTCCAGCACGTGGGCTCCGGCCACCCGCTCCCCGTCGCGGACCAGCCCCGTCACGCGGGTCCTGGTCGCCACGGCGGCGCCGTGGTGCGCGGCGGTGCGCGCCAGCGTCATCGCGAACCGGGCGTCGTCCACCTGGGCGTCGTAGTACTGGATCGCGCCGACGAGCGCGTCCTGGCTGAGAGAGGGCGCGATCGCGAGCGCGCCGCGCCTGCTCAGGTGGCGGTGGCGGGGCAGGCTGCGCCCGCCGTCGAGCATGTCGTACAGGGCGATCCCCGCGCCGACGTAGAAACGCTCCCAGACCCGGTGGCGGAGCGGGAACAGGAACGGCACCGGCCGCACCAGGTGGGGCGCGAGCCTGTTCAGCAGCAGGCCGCGCTCCCTGAGGGCCTCCCTGACCAGCCGGAAGTCCAACTGCTCGAGGTATCTCAGGCCGCCGTGGATGAGCTTGCTGGAGCGGCTCGACGTGCCCGCCGCCCAGTCCCGCGCTTCCACCAGCGCGACCGAGAGGCCACGGGACACCGCGTCGAGCGCCACGCCGGTGCCCACAACGCCGCCGCCGACGACCAGCACGTCGAACTCGTTCTCGGCCATCCGCTGCAGAGTTCCCGCACGGTACGCCGGTCCCAGCGCTACAGATGTCACAGTAAGGCTCCTCATTTCAAGAAAAGTCAGGTAGACCCGGGGTCACGGCCTCCGCATGGCCGTGCGGAGGCCGTGACCCCGGTGGTCTGGCCGCTCAGCCGACGTCGACCCAGTCGAGCGTGCGGGTGACGGCCTTCTTCCAGGCGGTGTAGCCGGTGTCGCGCTTGTCCTGCGCCCACTCCGGCTGCCAGCGTCGGTCCTCCTGCCAGTTCTGCTTGAGCTCGTCGGTGGACTTCCAGAAGCCCACCGCCAGCCCGGCGGCGTAGGCCGCGCCCAGCGCGGTCGTCTCGGCCACCACCGGCTTGGAGACCGGCACGCCCAGGATGTCGGCCTGGATCTGCATGCACAGGTCGTTGGCGGTGACGCCGCCGTCCACTCGCAGCACGTCCAGGGCGACGCCGGAGTCCTGGCGCATCGCCTCGACCACGTCGCGGCTCTGGTAGCAGATCGCCTCCAGAGTGGCCCGTGCGATGTGGGCGTTGTTGTTGAACCGCGAGAGGCCGACGATCGCGCCGCGGGCGTCGGAGCGCCAGTACGGGGCGAACAGCCCGGAGAAGGCGGGCACGAAGAACACGCCGCCGTTGTCCTCGACCTGCCGGGCCAGCGACTCGCTCTGCTCGGCCCCGGAGATGATGCCGAGCTGGTCGCGCAGCCACTGCACGGCCGAGCCGGTCACCGCGATGGAGCCCTCCAGCGCGTACACCGGAGCCTCGTCGCCGAACTGGTAACACACCGTGGTGAGCAGCCCGTGCTTGGAGCGCACCGGGGTGGTGCCGGTGTTGAGCAGCAGGAAGTTGCCGGTGCCGTAGGTGTTCTTGGCCTCGCCGACGCCGAAGCAGACCTGCCCGACGGTGGCGGCCTGCTGGTCACCCAGGACGCCGCCCAGGATGACCTCGCCGCCCAGCGGGCCGTCGGCACGGGTGCGCCCGAACCCCTCGGGGTGGGACGACGGCACGATGGTGGGCAGCATAGCCCGCGGGATGCCGAAGAACGACAGCAGCTCGTCGTCCCAGTCGAGGGTCTCGAGGTCCATGAGCATGGTGCGGCTGGCGTTGGTCGGGTCGGTGACGTGCAGGCCGCCGTCGACGCCGCCGGTGAGGTTCCACAGCAGCCACGAGTCGGTGGTGCCGAAGATGGCCTCGCCGGCCTCGGCCGCCTCGCGCACTCCCTCGACGTTCTCCAGAATCCACTGGATCTTCCCGCCGGAGAAGTACGTCGCCGGGGGCAGGCCCGCCTTGCGGCGGATGACGTCGCCCTTGCCCTCGCGCTCCAGCGCGGAGGCGATGCGGTCCGTGCGCGTGTCCTGCCAGACGATGGCGTTGTAGTACGGACGGCCGGTGGTGCGGTTCCACACCACGGACGTCTCGCGCTGGTTGGTGATGCCCAGCGCGGCCAGATCGGAGGCCGTGAGGTTGGCCTTGTTCAGCGTGGTCTGGATCACCGCCCGGGTGCGCTCCCAGATCTCGGTGGGGTTGTGCTCCACCCAACCGGCCCGGGGCATGATCTGCTCGTGCTCGAGCTGGTGACGGGCGATCTCGTTCCCGCCGTGATCGAAGATCATGAAGCGGGTGCTCGTGGTTCCCTGGTCGACGGCTCCGACGAAGTCCGGCATGGAATCGTTCCTCCTCAAGGCGAGATGGGATTGGTCAGACGGTCTCAAGGGAGGCCTTGTCCGGAACGGTGCCGGGCTCGGGCTCCTCCTCGGGGGGCAGAAAGCGCCCCACGAGCACCTGGTACAGGGCAGCGCCGATCAGGCCGCCGATGATGGGGCCGACGATCGGAACCCAGAAGTAGAGCTGGCCGTACTGATCTTGCCAGGCAGTTTCGTAGCCGGTGAGGAACGACGCCAGTCGGGGCCCGAAGTCGCGGGCGGGGTTGATGGCGTAGCCGGCGTTGGTGCCCCACGCGAAGCCGATCGCCACGACGAGCAGGCCGACGACGACGGGGGCGAGGTTGGCGGCCGGCGCCGAGTTGCGCAGGTCGGTGATGGCGATGACGAGGAACAGCAGGATCGCGGTGCCGATCACCTGGTCGCGGAAGGCGCCCCAGGTGTCGATCGGGAGCGTGCCGTTGCCCGGCAGCGTGGAGAAGACGCCCTGGGTCTTGATGGTGAAGCCCGGGTCGGCCTTGGCCAGGACCTCGGCGTAGTTGAAGCGGACGATGAGCGCCGCCAGGAACGCGCCCGCGGTCTGCGCCAGCGTGTAGGGCAGGACCTTGCGCCAGGAGAAGCCCTTGAACGCGGCCAGGGCGATGGTGACGGCGGGGTTGAGATGGGCGCCGCTGATGCGGGCGGCTACGTAGACACCCAGGGTCACACCGATGCCCCAGGCCCACGCGATGCTGTCGTACTCCCCGATGCCCGCCGCGACGACCTGGGCCACCACACCGACCCCGAACAAGATCAGGATCAGGGTGCCCGCGAACTCGGCGGCCATCTCGCCGAGCAGCCCTCGGGCTTTCAGTCGTTCTGTCATGACTCCTCCTCACACTGCCTCGGAACGGGCGTTGCCGCAGGCAGGACGTGGGTGAGGCGCACCTGCCTCACAGTTGAATGGAAGCTAGGTGAGGAAAACCACAGGGTCAACGGCAGGGTGCCGACAATGTCGAACACTAGTCAGCTATGCCATGCCGGTTTATCGTCGAGAACCTATGACACGCACCACATACAGTCCCGTATGTAGCGGGATGGGTAGATCTTCACTTTCACCCCGCCGACATTGTCGAACAGTCGTCGTAGAGCTACTCTCGGTGCTGTGCCCGGTCCAGTGCAGTCCATTCAGAGAGGTGCGGCGATCCTGCGCCTCCTCGCCCGCAGTTCGGGCAGGCTCGGCGTGGGAGAGATCGCCACCTCGCTCGGTCTGCCCCGCGGCACGGCACACGGACTGCTGCGCACCCTGCAACTGGTCGGCTTCGTGGAGCAGGACGACGCGACGGGCAAATACCAGCTCGGAGCGACCCTACTCCACCTCGGCACGAGCTACCTGGACGTCAACGAGCTCCGCTCACGCGCCATCAACTGGGCGGACGCGCTGGCGGCGCGGAGCGGCGAATCCGTCAAGATCGGCACCGTCCTCGACGGCCAGGTCCTCGTGGTGCACCACGTGTTCCGTCCCGACGACACGTTGCAGACGCTCGACGTCGGCTCGCTGATGCCGATGCACGCCACCGCGCTGGGCAAGGTGCTGCTGGCCTTCGACGCCGGGGCGAGCGCCGCACTCGGCAACGGCCCCCTGGACGCCTACACCCGCCGGACGATCGTCGCCACCAGGGAGCTCGCCCGGGCCCTCGCGAGCATCCGGGAGGTCGGCTGGGCCGCCCAGGTGGAGGAGATGACCGTGGGAGAGGCCGGCATCGCCGCTCCCATCCGCGGCCACGGTGGCCTGGTCGTCGGCGCCATGGGCGTCTCCGGAGCCGTCGAGCGGATCTGCGACGCCAGAGGCCAGCCCAACACCGCCCTGGTGACGTTCGTACGCGATGCCGCGCGCGCGGTCTCCCGGGACCTCGGTGCCTCCCGCTGGTAAAACCATTCCAAAACTTACCGAGGTAAACGACATGGTCATGCGCTATGTGATGTCCATAGACCAAGGTACGACGTCGACGCGGTGCATCATCTTCGACCAGCAGGGCCGCCTGGTGTCGGTGACGCAGCGCGAGCACCGCCAGCACTTCCCCCGCCCGGGATGGGTGGAGCACGACGCCGTCGAGATCTGGCGCAACCTGGAGCGCATCGCCCCTCAGGCCATCAAGCAGGCGGGCATCGGCCTGGACCAGATCACGGCGATCGGCATCGCGAACCAGCGGGAGACCACCCTCCTGTGGGACCGGCGCACCGGCGTGCCCCTCCGCCGCGCCATCGTGTGGCAGGACACGCGGACGACCTCCCTGGTCGACGACCTCGCCGCCCGGCCCGAGTCGTCGATGGTGCAGAAGCGCTCCGGGCTGCCGCTCGCCACCTACTTCTCCGCGCCGCGCATCCGCTGGCTGCTGGACAACACCCCCGGGCTGCGCGAACGCGCCGAGCGGGGCGAGGTGCTGTTCGGCACGATGGAGAGCTGGCTCATCTGGAACCTCACCGGCGGCCCGAACGGCGGCCTGCACCTCACCGACGTCACCAACGCCAGCCGCACACTGCTGATGGACCTGGCCACGCTGGAGTGGGACGCCGACCTGCTCGACTTCTTCGGCGTGCCCCGCGCCATGCTGCCGCAGATCCGGCCGTCGACCGAGACGTACGGGGTGGCGAGCCGCGTGCTCCCCGGTGTCCGCATCGGCGCCGCCCTGGGCGACCAGCAGGCGGCGCTGTTCGGCCAGACCTGCTTCGCGCCGGGCGAGGCCAAGTGCACGTACGGCACCGGCAGCTTCCTGCTGCTCAACACCGGAAACGAGCCCGTCCGCTCGTCCCACGGGCTGCTCACGACCGTCGGCTACCAGGTCGGCGACCAGCCCGCGATGTACGCGCTCGAAGGGCCGATCGCCGTCACCGGAGCGCTGGTGCAGTGGTTCCGCGACGGGCTCGGCCTGATCAACAGCGCTCCGGAGATCGAGACGCTGGCCCGTACCGTCGAGGACAACGGCGGCTGCTACATCGTCCCCGCGTTCGCCGGGCTGTTCGCCCCGCACTGGCGCAGCGAGGCCCGCGGCGTGATCGTCGGCCTGACCTCGTACATCACCAAGGGCCACCTCGCCAGGGCGGTGCTGGAGGCCACCGCCTGGCAGACCCGCCAGGTCGTCGACGCCATGAACGCCGACTCCGGGCTCGCCATGCGCACGCTCAAGGTGGACGGCGGGATGACCGCCGACAACCTCCTCATGCAGAACATCGCCGACGTCCTGGACGTGCCGGTGGTGCGCCCGATGGTGGCCGAGACCGTGTCCCTCGGGGCCGCGTACGCCGCCGGCCTGGCCGTCGGCTACTGGCCCGACCTGGAGGGGCTGCGCCGCAACTGGCACCGCGCCGCCCAGTGGCTGCCCAACATGGACCCCGAGCGGCGCGAGGCGGAGTACGACAACTGGTGCCGGGCGGTGGAGCGGAGCTTCGGCTGGATGAAGCCTCGCGACTGACCCGTCACCCCCGTATACGCTCGGATCATGTCCGACCTCCCCGATCGCGATCCGCGCCAGATCCGCGTGTCCGACCACGATCGAGACCGCACCCTCGACACCCTCCGCTCGGCCGCCGAAGAGGGCCGGCTGCCGATGGAGGAGTTCCACGAGCGCCTCGACCTCCTCTACTCCGCCAGGACCTACGCCGACCTGGAGACGATCACCCGCGACCTCCCCGACAGACGGCCCCAGGCCGCGCCCGGCCCCTCCACCGGGCGGGCGAGCGGGTTCGCGCTGGGGTTCCTGGGAGGCTTCAGCCGGGCCGGACGCTGGCGGGCGGCGCGAGACTTCACCTCCGTGACCGTGTGGGGCGGAGGCACGATCGACCTGCGCGAGGCGATCCTCGACGGCAACGAGATCCGGATCAGGGCCATCGCGGTGATGGGCGGCGTGGGCGTCATCGTCCCCGAGGACGCCGACGTCGAGGTCTCCGGCATCGGGATCATGGGCGGCTTCGACCACAGCGCCACCGGGCCTGGCCGGGCCGGCGGCCCAAGGATCGTGATCACCGGCTTCGCGCTGTGGGGAGGGGTCGGCACCAGGCGCAAGAAGCGCAAGACCCCGAAGGCCACGGGCTGAGCCGGTCTCAGTCTTCGGGGAGGAGTGTCCCGAGCGGCCCCAGGTCGAGGTTGAGGTCGGCCGGGGTCAGGTCGAAACGCTCGCAGAGCTCGTTCATGGCCTCCTCCAGCCGCATCAGGGTCAGGCCGAGCGTCTCGATCTGCTCCTCCGACAGGTCGCCCTGCTCCATCCGGCGTATCGACTGGCGCTCCACCAGCTGGCGTACGAGCTCGACCAGCGTGAGCACGAGGCGGGACAGGTCGCGCTCCACCGCCTCCGGGTCGGTCTCGATGCGCATCCGTGGCCGGCGCGCCTGCCGCCGCGCCGGGTCCTCCCCCTTGCCGGGACTAGCCGTGCTCATCCGGCCTCCCGCCCTCACCCGGCATGTCGTACGCATCCGGCCCGTCGTAGTCGTCCGGCGTACTGGACTCCCGGATCGACGTGATCAGCGCGCGGATGGAGATGCGGACCAGGTCAATGTCCGCGATGGACAGGACCAGGTCCCCGCTCAGGACCACGCCGCCCGCCAGCAGCCGGTCGAGCAGGTCGACGAGCGCCACCCGCTCCGACGGGAGCCGGCCCTCGGCGGCCAGGACCGCGCCGCGCGTCTCCTCGAACGTCAAGGCGCGCCTCCCTCGTCCAGGACGGCGAACGAGTAGGGCGCCCACGGCCCGGTGAGCTCCACCTCCCCACCCTGGGCGCGCAGCTCCTCCAACGCGCGGGCGAACTCGGGAGCGCGGTCACGGTCGACGAGGTAGGCGCCGTTCAGCACCATCCAGTCCTCGCGCCCGGACAGCTGCGGATCCTGGGCCCGGTGGCGCATGCTCGCGACCGCGATGGACCTCAGCACGTCGTGCACGTGCTCGGCGCGGGCGGTGGCCAGCCGCCACGCCTCCTCGCGGGTGCGCATGCTCGCCTGGCGCCGCTTGAGGTAGGCCGTCCCCGGACTGGCCGCCGCTTCGCCGCCCTGCCCCGCGCCCTCCGCCACACCCTGTTCGGCGGGTCCCGCGTACACCTTCACGCCCCACTCCTCGCGGCCCGCGACGCGGGAGAGCGCCTGGTCGAAGTCGTCGCGCCGCTCGTCCAGCAGGCTCCGGACCTGCGCGTCGGCGCTGTAGACCGTCACCAGGCGGACCGGGACGGTCGGCGCCCCCCTCGCCACCGCCTCCACCACGTGATGATGGGCGCGGGCGGTCGCGTCGAGCCAGTCGAGGTCCTCCATGGACCGCCGCAGCGGCTCCTCGCCGAACCGGTCGAGCGGCACGGTGCTCACGTACGCGGCCAGGCCCGCGGCGGTGATCACCCGCACCGGCGATCCCGCCACGCCGGCCAGACCCTCCGGCATCGCGGCGCCGACGTCGCGGGCGACCGCGTAGAGGTACGTGCCCGTGTCACCGGTCATGCCGCCTCCTTCGCGGCCGTCCCTCCTCTGGAGGCTCCACCTCCTGCTCGGGGGGCTCCACCTCCTGCCGTCTTCTTCGCGGCGGCCGCTCCTCCACCGGTTCCACCTCTCCCTCGATGGAACGGCGCGGCGGCCCCTCCTCCAGCTCGGCGAGCCGGTTGCGCAGCCGGCGGTTCTCCTCGACGAGGTGACGGTCGCGTCCGCTGAGCCACGGATCGTGCTCCCACCAGTCGATGCCCATCTCCTTGGCCGTGTCCACCGAGGCGATGATGAGGCGCAGCTTGATCGTCAGCAGCTCGATGTCGAGGAGGTTGACGCGGATGTCTCCCGCGATGATCACGCCCCGGTCGAGCACCCGCTCGAGGATGTCGCCCAGGTTCGCCGGCTCGCGCCCCCCGGCCGCCGTCGACGGATAGGCCTGGCGTCCGACGGCCCGCTGGCCCATCGGCTCCATCATTGCGACGCCTCACCCAGGTCGCCGCTGCCGCGCCGGTAGCGCCTCAGCCTCCGGTACGACACCAGGTCGCCCTCCTCGTCCAGCTCGATCTCGTAGAGCGCCAGGATGTCACCGGCGGACGGGATACGACGGTCTTCCACCACCTCCACGCCCACCTGCCAGCCGTCTTCTTCCGGCTTCACCAGCGTGACGCCCTCCACCTCGCGGCCGGTCAGCTGCGCGATGAGACGCAGCCCGATCTGGCCCGCCGTCGTGGCGGACAGGTCCCCGGAGCCGCGCCTCGGCCGTCCGCGCTCCGGCTGATCCTCGACCGGCTCCTCCTCGGGTTCCTCGTCGTCGGCCTCCTCGAACTCCTCATCCTCCTCATCGACGGGCTCCTCGTCGTCGAGGTACACGTCGTCGGCCTCTCGCTCCTGGCGTGGCCTTCGCCTGGCAGGCAAGAGATCACCTCCTCCCGGCTCCGCGTTCCGGTCCGGGCGGGTCGGGGTCCACAGGTTCGATGACCTTCTGGAGCACCTGCTCCATCTGCTCGGCGTGCTCCTCCTCGGAGATCACGCCCTCGTCCGCGGCCTCGTCTATCTCCTCCAGCTCGCGCCTGATCACCGCCGGGTCGCGCATCTCCGCCTCGACCTGCTCCTGGATCAGTTCGCCGAGCCGGATCACGCCTTGCACGGGCGCCAGCGGCCAGCCGAAGAGGAGGCTGATCAGGCCCATCAGGCCTGCCCCGCCGGTGCGGACACGATGAAGTCGTACGGCGCGAGCGGCCCGAGCAGGCGCAGGGTCATCCGCCTCTCCCACTGCCCGGCGATCTCCTCGACGGCCTCCTCCACCTCGCCCTTGCGTTCCTTGCGCACCAGAAGCGCCAGGTGGACGGAGTCCTGCTCGTGCGTCGGCTCCCGTACGGCGGTGAGCTCGCACAGCGGAGCGAGCCGCTCCAGCACGGTCTGCGTGTCCGCTTCGCGCTTGGCCGTGATGGCCTGGTTCACCAGCTCCCCGAGCCGGATGCGCGCGTCGCGGGTCGCGTCCTCGGGCTTGCCCTGGATCTCCTCACGCAGCCGGGCCGCCTCCGGCTGCTCGTCAAGCACCTCCTGGAGCACCGTCCGCTCCTCGTAACGGCCCTTCACCACGAACTCGGCGCGCCCCTCCAGCTCGCCGAGCGCGGTGCGGAACTGGTCGTGATAGGGCGACAGCAACTCCTCGACGACCTCGTCGGGACCGGTCATCACCGCGCCGAAGCGGATGGGCAGCACGGGCACCTCGGCGGCCGTGGCGTCCAGCAGTCGCTCGTGCGCCATCAGGTCGCCGGGCGTGCCCAGCGGTCGCTCGGCGGTGAGATCGCTCACCAGGGCGGCGATCTCGCCGTGCCTCAGGAGCGTCACCTCGGCGGGCGGGTCACCCACTCCCTGCGTGTCGTCGGCCACCTCGACGTCCGCCGGCACGATCCCGTACAGGTAGGTGCCGACCTTCCGCGCGCGGGAGGACTTCTTCTCCGCACCGCCGGACTTGGAGTTCTTGGAGTTCTTGGAGGTCTGGGAGGTCTGGGAGGCCTCGGACGTCTCGGCGGCGGCAGGCTCGGCCATGTCAGTCCTCCCCTCTACGTCGTCCGCGGGCCGAGCCGCGCTTGGAGTCCTCGGACATATCGCCGACGAACTCCTGCAGCTTCTCCCCCGCCGCTTCCAGCACGCCCTGAGCAGCCCCCTTGGACTTGCCCGCGGCCCCGCTCTTCGTCACGTTCTCCATGATCTCGGGCAGCCCCTGCTGGTTGCCCGCCTCCGCCAGGTCCAGCCGGTTCACCGCCTCGGCGAAGCGCAGGTAGGTGTCGACGCTGGCCACGACGATGCGCGCGTCGATGGTCAACAGCTCGATCCCCACCAGCGAGACCCTCACGTAGGCGTCCACCACCAGCCCTTTGTCCAGGATGGTGTCGATCACATCCGCCAGGCCCGACGCGGAGGGGCGCTCGGCCACTCCGCCCGTCGCGGGCTGCACAGTCATACGCTCGCTCCTCGAATACCTTCGGCGTCACCTGCTGCCGCGCGCGCCCGTCCTGCGGCGAGCCGGCCGGGGAGAGGCCTCTTCCTCGTCCTCCGCATCCTCCGCGCGACGGCGCCGCACCGGACGTCCGGGGTTCTGGCTCCTCGACCGCTCGCGGGCGGAGGCGGCGCCGGCACGTGCCCGGCGAGGCCGCTCCTCCTCTTCCTCCTCGGGCTCTTCCTCTGCTTCTTCCTCCTCGGGCTCTTCCTCTGCTTCTTCCTCCTCGTCCAGCTCGGCGCGCTCGCCCTCTCCCTCCTCGCCCTCTTCCTCCTTGGGCTCCACTTCGACCTCGTACTCGTCCCTCGGCTCCTCGCGCTCCTCCTGCGGGCCCTCTTCCCGCTCGCGCTCCTCGGCGGCGGCGGTCTCGTGGTCCTTGACCACCTCTCCGTCGTGGATCACACCCCGCCAGCCGGCCTCGGCCATCTCCTCGGGATGGAGCATGACCTGCGTCATGATGTGCCGTCTGAAGTGCTTGAACTCCAGCCGCGCCCGCCTGCCCTGCGCCCGCCAGAGGTTGCCGGTGTGCTCGAACAGGCCCTGCGGGTGGTATTCGAGGACGAGGGTCACGCGCGTGATGTTCGGGGCGAGCTCGTGGAAGCTCACAGCCCCGTTCACGTGGCCCTTGGCTCCCTCCGACCGCCAGATGATCCGGTCGTCCGGCACCTGCTCGAGGATGGTCGACTTCCACGTACGGTGCGACAGGAAGATCTGCGCCTTCCAGTTGATCTTCTCGTCGGACTCCTGGTCGACGTTCTCGACCTTCTTCATGAAGCTCGGGAAGTCCTCGAACTGCGTCCACTGGTTGTAGACGACCCGGAGCGGCGCGCCGATGTCGAGGGTCTCGACGATGTTCGTGACCTTGAGCGGCTTGGTGCCCTTGCTCTTGCCGCCCTTGAACAGGCCGGTGACCGCCCCCTTGAGCGCGCCCTTCACCGCTCCGGCCTTGGCTCCGCCGAGAATCGAGCCTGGAGACAGGTCCGAGCCGGTGATCGCCCTCAGCAGGCTCGGCTCGTTCCCCTCGGCGAAGTCGGTCAGCCGGCCGGTGACGTCCTGCATCTTGTCCGTTACGGACGACAGCGCCCGTTCCGCCAGGGCCACGGTGACACTCTGCAGCGCGGACCCCAACTCGCCCTTCAGCACGTCGGGCAGCATCGTGGCGGGGCCCTCCTGGGCGGTCTTCCGCCCTTTCTCCGCGGCGTTCCGGACGGGTCGCGTCCTCGAGGTTTCAGTCATGAAATCTCACCTCTGCCCCCTGCCCGTCCGGGTCGCGGAGCCTCGCCCTCGGGTGACCGGCCTCTTCGCGCTGGGTTCGGGCTCGGGCTCTTCCTCCTCGTACTCGTCCTCGTACTGGTCTTCCTCGTCGTACTGGTCTTCCTCGTCCTTGGACCGCCCACCGCGCGGGCCCCCCTCCCGCAGGGACTCGGCCCGATCGTGGAGCTTCGAGGTCAAGGTGTTGAGTTGCCTGCCCGCCGCCGCCACCGCGGCGGCCTTGCCGACCTCCATGAGATCGCCGCGCAGGCGGTTGGTCATCTCCTCGATCTGGGGAGACGATCCGACCAGCTTGAAGCCCTGCTTCAGCAGCCCTCCGCTGTTGCCCTTCCGCAGACCGCGAGCGAGCCCGGCCGCCGCGAGGGCCGCCGCCAAGCGCAGTTTGTGGCGCCGGCCGAGGTAGTAGCCGGCGACGAGGGCCAACGCCACTCTGGCCCGGTCACTCATGATTCGCGCTCCCTACTGTCGAGCAGCCGCCGGCCTCTACCGGCCCCGCCCATCTGCCCATGAAGGGGATAGGGAAACACGAATCAGAATAAAACGGACAGACTTGACAATTAGTAAGCCACCGATTCGAATGTGGCGAGCGTGAGCCGCCTAGAGCGGCTCGTGCACCTCTCGGGCGCGCAACACCTCGGCCATGTGCGCCTCCGCCCACGCGCAAGAGGCGGCCAGGGGCTTCAGGAGCGTGCGACCGAGCGGGCTCAGCTCGTACTCGACCCGTGGCGGGATCCCGGCGTACGCGGTGCGCGTCACCAGCCCGTCGCGCTCCATGGCCCGCAGCGTCTCGGTGAGCACCTTCGGCGTGATCCCGCGCAGCGGCACCCGCAGCTCCGAGAACCGGCGGGGCCCCGCCTCCAGACATCTGATGATCTTCGCGGTCCATTTGTCGCCGACCTGGATCAGCGGCGTGACCTGCGAGCACGCGCGGAACATGTCGGGGTCCAGTGGCTGCGTCACGGTGCCGAGCGTACGCAGGTATCGTTGCGGGAACCAAGGGGGCGCCCGCTAACGTCCGCGGCATCGGCCGGTCACCGGACCGGCAGCACTGCGAACGGAGCATCCCCTCATGAGCAAGATCGTTGTCTTCGGGGCCGGCGGCCGCGCCGGCCGCCACGCGGTCGCGGAGGCCGCCTCCCGCGGCCACCACGTCACGGCCGTCGTGCGAGATCCCGCCAGGCACAGCGCCCTGGCGGACGCCAGGAGCGTGACGCTGGTCGCCGGGGACGTCACCGACGCCGACCGCGTCGCGGCCGTCGCGGCCGGGCACGACGCGGCCGTCAACGCCGCGGGCCGCCTGGACGTACCCTCGGAGGAGTTCTTCACAGGCGCGGCGCGCGCCCTCCTCGACGGCCTCGCCCGCGCAGGCGTCGGGCGGCTCGTGCTGATCGGCATCGGCACCACCCTGGAGGCGGCGCCCGGCGTCATGGTTCACGACACGCCCGGCTTCCCACCGGAGGCCCGCGCGTTCTCCCTCGGCCACGCCGCCGAACTCGATGTGCTGCGGGCCGCTGACACCGCCGTCGACTGGCTGGTGCTCGCCCCGCCGCCCGCCCTGCTCGACGCCGACGCCCCCCGCACCGGCCACTACCGGATCGGCGGAAACCAGGTGCTGCCCGTCACCGACGAGACCCTCTTCCGGTACGCCGACCTGGCGGTGGCGCTCATCGACGAGATCGAGAACCCCACCCACCACCGCACCCTGGCCGCCGTGGCCTCCTGACCACCCTGAGCCGCCCGATCATGCTCATCTCGACGCCCGGGACAGTGAACGGCACCCCCGCCCCGTGTCGGGCGAGGGTGCCGTACGACAAGCGTTCAGAGACGCCTGCGGCGACGCGACGCCGCGGCGCGACGCGTGGACCTGAAGCGGCGTTCGTATACGTCGTCCGGATCGGGCGCACGGAACGGTGTGTAAGGCAGATGGTGCTGGATGGACATGGTGTCCTCCGCGAATCGGGATGTGCCGGAGCGGATGCGCACCGGCACGCGTTCACTCATTCCCAACCCCGCGACCGTTCGGAGGCTTCCGCGATACATGCAGGTTGATTGATTTATCAACCTACTCTTGCCGTGGGTTGACTCTGCCTGCCAGATCCCGGCGTTCTCCGCATGCGGCCGCCTCCTAGCTGGAGCGGTAGCGGTCGTTCTCGCGCAGGAACCGCTGGAGACCAGCCAGGTCGTCGGTGTTGACGTGGTCCACGTCCGCCGCGACGAGCTCTCGCCAGATCGCCTCGCGGGCCGGGCCGGGGACGTCCGGCGTCGCCCAGAAGCGGACCCGCTGCCCGTCGCGGTGCGCTGTCCGTACGATGTCCCGGAGCCTCGCCCGCTCGGCGGCCGGCATCTCGCCCTCGCCGCGCCACGTGAAGTGGTTCGTCCAGTTGTCGCTGATCAGCGGGATCAGCGAAGCACCGCCCAGACCGAGGTCCGGCGGCCGGCCGTCGTAGAAGGCGTACCGCTCCCGCTGGGCGGCCATGAGGTCGCGCGGGCGATCGCCGCTGATGACCACCGTCACCGCACCGGGCTTCACTCTGCCCTTCTGGTAGGTGGTGAGCATCTTGCGGTACGCGCGCAGCACCCGGTGAAGCTCGGT
Source organism: Nonomuraea lactucae (assembly GCF_003313395.1). Lineage (GTDB taxonomy): Bacteria > Actinomycetota > Actinomycetes > Streptosporangiales > Streptosporangiaceae > Nonomuraea > Nonomuraea lactucae. Next base: position 42,686 of record NZ_QNFZ01000125.1, read on the forward strand.
GTAGGTGGCGGCGCCGTTGTTCTTGATGTCCACCAGGAGCTGGAACCGCTGGCGGCTGCCCGGGAAGACCCGCCCGTGCCCCTCGCGCACCCGGCGGGCCAGCGGGTCGAGGTAGAGCGACTGGAGCGTGCGGGCGGGCCGCAGGTCCTGCGGGTCGTGGCCGACGCGGAGCTCGCCCTCCACCAGGTAGATGTCGGCCTCGACGCTGGTGAAGCCGTGGTCGAGGGCGTCCATGAGGGGGCGCGGGTGTTCGTAGTCGTTGTGGGCGTGGGCACGGGCGAGTGGCTCGGCGGCCGCGGCTGGGGCGCTCGTAGGCGGCTCGACCATGGCAGGGGCGGCCGCCGCGAGGGCGGCCGCCCCTGGGGTGATCGGCAGCAGCAGGGCTCCCGCCGCCACCAGCGAGCCGAGGGCTCGACGGAACATCACGTCTCCTAACGGGTCCGGAAGCAAGCCAGTGATCACGCGCCACGCTATTTGCGCGAGGTGTTACCGGAGTGACATTTCGCCCAATAGTGGGAGATCACTGGCTCGGGACCCGCTACCGGAGGAATCAAGTGCGGAACGGGCCCGTCACGCAGTAGGTGATGCCGCCCGAAGAGGAGCCGGTGGTGCCGCGCTGCGAGGAGAAGTAGAGGCGGTTGCCCGCCGGGTTGAAGGCCGGGCCGGTGATCTCCGAGGAGCTCTGGCCGTTGATCCGCAGGAACGGCGAGACGATGTCGTCCGGCGTGATCACACAGATCTCCATGTTGCCGCCGTCCTCCGCGACGTACAGATCGCCGAAGGTGGAGCCGGTGACGTTGTCCACACCCGTCAGCGGTGGCGTGCCGGGGCTGACGAGACTGTCGTCGTAGGCGAGTTCGTACGTGCCGGCGGCGACGTTGACCTGCCAGACGCGGTTGTCGCCCTTGGTGGTGAACCACACGGTGTCGTTGGCGTAGTGGCAGCCCTCGCCCCCGTTGAACGACTTCGACGCCGCCACCTGGCTGCGCGTCGCGGTCGGGCTGCCGTCGGGGTCGGGGACGTTCGCCCAGGTGAACGAGCCGGAGGTGGCCGAGCCCGCGCACAGCACCTGCAGCGTGCCCGAGGACAGGCTCCCCCAGGTCGTCGGGACGAACCGGTAGAACCGGCCGTTGCTCTCGTCCTCGGTGAGGTAGATGACCTGCCGGACCGGGTCGGCGGCGGCCGCCTCGTGCTTGAAACGTCCCATGGCCGGACGCTGCAACGCGGCGCCGCCGAAGGGGTAGGTCTCGTAGACGAAGCCCCGGCTGACCTCCTCGCACGAGAGCCAGGTGTTCCACGGCGTCGCGCCGCCGGCGCAGTTCTGCCGGGTGCCCGACAGGATCGAGGCGGCCGAGATCACGGTGCCGCCGGAGTCGAAGCGGATCATGGAGGCGCCGCCGCCGGGGTTGATCTCGGAGTTGGACACGTAGCGCCAGCCGCTGCCGTCGGCGAAGCAGGCGCCGCCGTCGGGGGCGGGGTGCCAGGTGTAGGAGGTGCCGGAGACCACCTGCCCGGACCGGGCGATCACCTGGCTGGTGAACCCCGCGGGAAGCTGGATGCCGTTGGCGTCGGCGGCCAGCAGGGGACCGTAGGGGCCGGGACCGTTCTGCGCCGGAGCCGCTAACGCGGCGTCCTGCCAGAGACTGCCGGCGAAGGCCACGGTGCTCACGCCGAGCACCGAGGCGCGAAGGAATGTACGGCGTTCCATTGGCGAACCTCCAGGTGAGGATCAGCAGGACCATCCCCCGTCGGGCCAAGGTTAGAAGCGCCGGTGAACCCGCACCGGTGTATCAGTTGAACGGCAGGCGGCCATACCCCCTCCTACTCGCGCGTACGCGCCACACCGGGTCGCGGTTGACGTGAACGTGGGCACGGCGACCAGCGGCGCGCGAATACCGTTCAGCACCACGCGCATCGTCGCGTCGGCCAGGTCCGCCCGCGCCGTCACCGGTAGGGTGTCCACGAGGTCTCCGTGCAGGTGAGCTTCGTCGTTGACTCGTCTACCGGAGGCCTCGTCCCCGTTGCCCGCGACGTGCGGTCCCGCTGACGCCGCACCGCGCCGGCGAGGCGCCCACTAGCAGGTCATGACCACCAAACATGCGACAAGGCCCCCGGACCGCCCGTCCTGCGCGCGGCCTGCGCCGAGCACCCCTGTGCTCCCCGCACAGTGCGACAGCGTGACCTGCCCAAGGGCAGCGAGCACATCGTCACCGGCATCTTCACTGGCACCGTCACTGCGGGGAGCACGGCCATGACCGCACCAGCCGAGCCCTCCCGCCCTCACCGCCCTCACGTGGGTGTGCACCTGATCCTCAGCTGCGACGGCGAGGTGCTGCTGTCGCTCCGCGCGAACACCGGCTTCGCCGACGGCTCCTAATCGGCGCCCGGCGGCTGCCTGGACGCCGGGCGGACAGCGGTTCTCCCCGCTCGACTCAGGTTGATGGGGGGCGATGGGATGTCGACTTAGCGGGTCGGGGGGTCTGTTCGATCAGAGTTTCGGTGGCTCGATCGAGGAGCTCGCAGAGCTGCCTGTGCTCGGCCGGGGTGAACTTGTCGATGAGAGCTTTCTCGAGCACGTTGACTTCTCGGTAGGCCCCATCGAGAAGGCGCTGGCCGGCGTCGGTGAGGGTGGCGATCATGACCTTGGCGTGCACGGGCGACGACTGCCGGTCGATGAGGCCCTTGGCCTGCATGCCGGTGACGACCGTGGCCATGCTCTGCTGGGTGACGCCGCAGGCGCGGGCCAGCTGGGCGCCGGACATGCCGTCATCACGGGAGAGGTTGAGCAGCACCGTGTACTGGGTCATGGTCAGCCCATAGGTACGCAGGACGGCTTCGTGATGCGCCATCAGAGCCTGTTCGGCGCGGCGGATCCTGGTGCACAGGTAGTCCTCGGCGGGCACGTCGGCCATAGCTGTCACAGCTTCCTCATTTGACTCAACATCCTGAGACTCGCTAGCGTTCGGGGTATCAGGATACTGAGTCGAACAAGAAGGCTGTGAACTATGAAGGCTGCCGTACTCGCCACCGACGACCAGTTCCGTGTGACCGAGATCGCCGAGCCCACCCCAGGGCATGGGGAGGTGGCGATCCGTGTCGCCTACGCGGGTGTTCAGTGGGGGGATGTGCTGATCCGCGACGGTCACTTCCCGACTCCTCGCCCCTTCGTGCCCGGCTTCGAGGCGTCCGGGCAGATCATCGCGGTCGGCGAGGGCGTCGATCCGGCACGCGTAGGTGAGCAGGTCATCGCGCTGACCAGTTCAGGCGGCTTCGCGGAAGTCGTCGTTGTCTCCTCGGTGCTGGCGATCGCGGCGCCCACCGTGGACGCGCGGACCGCCGCCGCGTTCGGCTGGGTCACCTCCACCGCCTACGACCTGATCAACACCGTCACGGGAGTCCGACCGGGCCAGAGCGTCCTGATCCACGCGGCAGCCGGCGGAGTCGGCACGCTCGCGGGGCAGTTCGCCCGGGTAGCCGGCGCGGGGCGAGTCGTGGGCGTCGTGGGCGATCCAGGGCAGGTCGACTACGCGCGGCAACTCGGTTATGACCAGGTGCTCAGCCGCGAGGACTTCCCCCAAGCACTGGACGGGGAGCACTTCGATGTGATTCTCGACCCCATCGGCGGCCAGACCCGGCTGGCCAACCTGGAACGCCTGGCACCGCACGGCCGGATCGCGGTCTACGGCAACATCGCCACCTTCGAGCCGGTCCCGGTCTCGGCCAACGATCTTCTGATGCAGGGCACGTCGATGCTGACCTACAACAGCAACCTGCTCAGCCAGACCCATCCCGAGCGGCTCGCCGACAGTGCACGCCGCGCGCTGGAACTGGTCGGGAACGGCAAGGTCGGCATCGACATCACCGCCGAATACGAGCTGGCCGACGTCGGGACCGCCATCGCCGATCTCGCGGGCGGAGCGACCCGCGGCAAGAGCATCGTCCGGATCGGATGACGCCAGTCCGGGTCTGCCTGGGGCGCTGTCGGCCACCACATCACCCTGGGCCGCCGAACTCGTCGGCTGCGATCGCCACACGGTCCGGCACTACGTCGCACTGCGCCGGGCCGGGACGGACCCCACCGCCCCGGCGACCACGGAGTCGTCGCCCTCGGCTGACCACGGCTGACCAATCTGTTGTCCGCCACTGTGTTAGCCAAACTGTCTGCCAGCGGGGAGATCTTGGGCTCTGTCTCACTCTGCGGGGTCGGGCTGTCGGTGGTGACACTCAGTTGCGCGCTCGGCGTCGCGAAATGCGCATTCGCGACCTGGCATTCGAAGCTCGGACGAAGCGAGACCCGTCGCTGGGGCGACAGGTTGCGGAATGCGTCGGCAGGGCGCCTCGGGGTCGGCCGCCGCTGCGCGAGGGGTGTCGATCGGGATCGGTGGGCGTTACCGGAGTTGGCCGCGGCGGCGGGTCAGGTAGGCGGTCTCGCCGGTGTTGCCGGCCAGCTCGATGGCTTTGTCGTAGACCGCGCGTGACTGCTGACTGTGGCCCAGCCGGCGCAGCAGGTCGGCGCGGGTGGCGTGGTAGGCGTGATAGCCGGCCAGCTTGTCCTCGAGACGGTCGATGGCTGCCAGTGCCACCTGCGGGCCGTCGAGTTCGGCGGCCGCGATGGCCCGGTTGAGGGCGATGACCGGTGAGGGGTCGAGGCGGACGAGCTGGTCGTAGAGGGCGAGGACCTGCGACCAGTCGGTGTCACGGACGTCGCGGGGTCCTGCTCGTCGAGCGCGACCAGTTCGCCGCTGACCGAGATCCGGGCGGTACGGCGGGCCTCGGTGAGCAGCATCAGCGCCAGCAGCCCGGCCACCTCGCCGTCGTCAGGCAGGAGCGCACGGATCAGGCGGGTGAGCCGGATCGCCTCGGCGGTCAGGTCGTGACGCACCGGGTCGGCGCCGGGGCCGGTCGCCAGGTAGCCCTCGTTGAACACCAGATACAGCACGGCGAGTACGCCGGTGACGCGGGCCGGGAGATCCTCGGCGGACGGCATCCGATAGGGGATGCGAGCCGCTTTGATCTTGGCCTTCGCGCGGGTGATCCGCCGCTCCAAGGCGGTCTCCTGGACCAGGAAGGCGCGGGCGATCTCGGGCATGGTCAGACCGCCGACCATGCGCAGCGTCAGCGCCACCCTGGCCTGGATCCCCAGCGCCGGGTAACAGCAGGTGAAGATCAGCCGGAGCCGGTCGTCGGCGATGGCGCCGGGAGACTGGGCGGGTCGTCGTCGTACGGCCCCTATGTCTCAGAGGCCGAACGCCGCGCCGCCTTGCCAACCTGGCTGCACCTGTTCAACCATCACCGCGGACACACCGCACTCGGAGGCCGACCGCCCGTCACCAACCTCATGGGACAGAACAGCCAGGGCTTCACCGGGCGGTGAAAACCGCCTTTGGACCCGCGCGGCATTTGAATCCCTGCCGCGTCCTCGCGGCCGGCTGACCCGCACCTCGTCCGCTGGATCCCAGATCGCCATGGATCCGGCCACAGAGTACGGCGGCAGGAGACCGCCGAGGGGTCGGTGCGGGCGCTTGATGTAAATCACCGCTGAGGCCCGCCTACCCGCTGCCTTGAGGGCCGGAGACGGCGTGGTGTACCGCCCACAGGGCCGCTCCCTCCGCCGGTGAGCGGGCGGGCCGCTCGGCGGGCACGGCACGGATGAACGCCTCGCGCACCTTGCGCACCCGCCAAAGGCCGCCGACCAGCGCGATGGGCACCTCACCGAGCGCTCGCCGCGCTGCCTCCGCCAGTGCGATCAGGTCGGTGACGGCCTCGGCGAAGACCTGGCCGGCGCGCGGGCTGAAGATGCCGGCCGCCGTGCGGGTGATCCCGGCCAGGACCGCGCGGTCGCCGGGGGTTGCATAAACGGCGGACTCGATTGCGTGCACCAACGCCGTCCGTTCCCCCTCGTCTGATCCGGACGGGCGGACACCGCCGTCGTCCCCGGTGGGGCCGGGTGACAGGCCCAGGGTGGTGATGACGGCGCTCTCCAGGGCGAGATCGCGCGGATCGACTCCGGTCAAGGAACGCAGGGCGTATCGGGCCAGTTCCCGGCCGATCCAGTAGCCGCTGCCCTCGTCCCCCACCAGGTAGCCGTGCCCGCCCAGGCGGTGCGCGGGACCGCCGGGCTCGGCGCGTCCCAGGGCGACGCTGCCCGTCCCGGCGATGAGGACCGCCCCCGCGCCCGCGCCGAAGGCGCCCCACAACGCGACGGCGGCGTCGTCCGCGACGAGGGGGTTCAGGTCTGTGGCGGCGCGCACCTGGTCCGTGAGCCGCCGCGCCGCGGCCGGGTCGCGCAGCCCGGCCAGGCCGATGCCGACGGCGTCCGGGCGGACCTCCCACACCACGCGCACGATTCGCTCGGCCAGGTCGGCGTCCAGCAACCCGTTCGCGGGAGGCCCGTCCGGGAGCCTTCTGACGCGCCCTCGGTCCAGGAGCACGTACTTGGTTCCGGTCCCGCCACCGTCGATGCCCAGCGCCCTCATCGACCGCCCCTCCCCTCGATGTCGCGCTCCGCCGTCCCCGCGAGCGATGCGCTGCGCGGAGTCCGGCCGAGGCTGCGGCCGTCCACCAGGACGTCACGGACCTGGAAGGACTCATCCATGATCACCAGGTCGGCGCGTTTGCCCCGGGCGATCGAGCCGAACCGGTCGCCCTCGCCCAGCAGCTCGGCCGGCGTCGTGGCCGCCGCCCGTACCGCCTGCAGCAGCGGAACGCCGGCGGAGAGAGACTGCCGCAGGGCCTCGTCCATGGTGAGCGCGCTCCCGGCCAGAGTGTCACCGTCGCGGCGGGTGATGCGCCCGTCGGGCCGGGTGACCACGGCGGCCGACCCGACATGGGAAAGGTGCCCAGCCGGCATCCCGGTGGCCGGCGCGGCGTCGGTGATGAGCGCGACCCGGCCCGGTGCGAGCCGGAACGTCATCGCCACGACCGTGGGGTGGACGTGCACGCCGTCCGCGATGAGTTCGAGCGGGATGCCCCGCCGGACGGCCGCGCCGAAGATCCCGGGGGCGCGGTGCCCGAGGGCGGGCATGGCGTTGTGGACGTGCGTCACGTGGCCGATCCCCCGGTCGAACGCCGACAGGGCCTCCTCGTAGGTGGCGGCGCTGTGGCCGATGCCCAGGCGGACGCCGCCGGCCAGGGCAGCCTCGATCACGGGGACCGCACCGGGCAGTTCGGGCGCGAGCGTCAGCGTCCGGACCAGGCCGGGTGCCGTGCCCAGCAACCGCTGAAGGACCGCCACGTCAGGGGGGATGAGGTGGTGGAGATCGTGGCAGCCGGGGTGCCGGTGGCTGAGGAACGGTCCTTCCAGATGGGCGCCGAGGATACGGCCCTCGCGCCGCGTGCCGCAGCGGGAGATCGCGTCGAGGGCGGTGACGATGTCGGCGACGGACACCGACGCCAGGCTGGCGAGCAACCGCGTCGTGCCATGGGCGAGGTGGAACGCGGCGGCCTCGTCGATCTCGGCGGGGTCGCCGGTGGTGAACGACCTGCCGCCGCCGCCGTGTGCATGCACGTCGATGAAGCCCGGCAGCACCCAAGCGCCGGCCACGTCGCTCACGGGCCCGGCGGGGGGCAGGTGGCCGACATCCTCGATAACCTCGCCGGCGAGCACCAGAGTCGCGTTGTGGAGGATCCGGCCGGGCGTGACGACGGTGGCGTTGACGATGCTGTGCCGGAAGTGACCGCTCACTTGACCGCCCCCGCGGTGAGCCCGCCGACGAGGTGCCTTTCGATGGCCACGAACAGCACCACGACCGGGACGATCGCCACGAGCGAGGCGGCGAACAGCGACTGGTAGTGGATCTGGTACTGGCCGATGAAGGAGTTGATGCCGACGGTGAGGGGCTGCGTGGCCGGTGTGGTGGTGATGGTCAGCGCAACGACGAACTCGTTCCAGATCGCGATGAAGGTGAAGATGGCGGCGGTGACGAGCCCTGGGAGGGCCAGCGGCAGCACTACCCGGCGCAGGATCGCGAGGTCGCCCAGCCCGTCGATCTTCGCTGCGTCCTCGATCTCTTCCGGGATGCTCTGGAAGAACCCGTTGAGCAGCCATACGGCGAAGGCCAGGTTGAAGGCGGCGTCGATGACCACGAGGGCGATCAGGCTGTCGGACAGCCCGAGCCCTTGCCACTGCCGGTAAATCCCGATGACCAGCGCCACAGGGGCGAACATCTGCGTGACCAGCACTGCGTACAGGAACGCCGTGCGCCCCCGGAAGCGGAAGCGGGCGGTGAAGTACGCGGCCGGGATGGCGGCGAGCAGCACCAGCGCCGCGCCGGCGGTGGCCACGATGAGGCTGTTGCGAAAGAACAACAGCAGGTCGGGATTCTGGAACGTGGTGACCCAGTTGGACCATACCCATTCAGTGGGCAGGTAGCGGGCGGGTGTAGCGAACAAGTCCCGGTCGTTCTTCAGCGATGACAGCAACATCACGATGTACGGCGACAGGAAGAACAGGCCGGTGAGCACGCCGATCAGTGGGTAGGCGACGGCCCGGATGCGGGCCGAGTTCCGCGGCACCGGGATGTCGAGGACCAACATCGGCCGGTCGGCCGAGCGGCGTGCCCACAGGCGGCGGCGAGGCGCCTGCTCATCGGCCCGCGCGTTCTCACCGCGCCGCCGGGCCGACCGAAGCGGGTAGAGCGACAGCAGTAGCGTGACCAGCACGTTGAACAGGGCCAGAGCCGACGCCTTGCCGATGTCGAGGTCGGTCTTGAAGGCCACCTTGTACATGTACGTGACGAGCGTGTCGGCGTGGTGACCCGGCTGTCCGCCGGTCAGCACCCAGATGATCGGGAAGGAGTTGAACACGTATATGGCGTTGAGGATGACGGCTGTGGTGATCGAGGGTCGCAACAGCGGCAGGGTGACCCGGAAAAAGGTCTGGATCGGGCCCCCGCCGTCCATACTGGCGGCCTCGTACACCTCCTCGGGGATGCTCTGGCGCCCGGCGAGCAGCACGTACGTGGTGAACGGCACGGACACCACGACGCCCAGGAACGCCAGCGACCAGGGGGTGAGGGCCGGATCGACGGTCCAGGCGACGGGCTCGGAGAGCCAGCCGAGGTCGAGCAGGATGCGGTTGAGGTACCCGTAGTAGTTGTCGTAGATGTACCGCCACACCAGGGAAGTCATCACGAGCGAGGCCGCCCACGGGAACAGCAGCGCCACCCGCGCGAACCGCCGTCCGCGGAACAGGGCGTGGAGGAACTGGACCAGCGGCAGCGACACGGCGAGCGTGACACCGACGACCACCACGACCCAGCGGGCGGTGTTCCACAGGATGCCCGGCAGTTCCGGGGAAGCTCCCACGGCGAAGAAGTTGTCCAGGCCCGCGAATCCGGTGGCGTACCCGATGGAGTTGTAGCGGGTGAACGCCGACCCGATGAGCACGATTACCGGATAGAAGACGGCGCCGGCGATCAGGACCAGGGAGGCGCCGAGCCAGACCCAGGGTCGCAGGACGCGGGCCAGGTGAGCGCGGGCGGCGAGTCGGGGGGCCGTGCGTGACGGGATGGCGGCTTGTGCCATGGTGGGTGTCCTTGCTCAATGGGCGCAGGACCGCGGTGACGGCCTTGCGCACGGGTTCACTTGGCCTTTTCCGCATCCGCCTGCAGGGCGTCGAGGACGGCCTTGACGTCAGCGTCGGGCTTGGCGATCTCTCCGATCCGCTGTTTGACGGAGCCGGCGACGGCCGTCCACGCCGGGTGGCCGGTCGGGGCGAACTTGGCGTGCGGCAGCAGGGCGATGTACGCCCCGAGCACGGGGTCGTCGGCGAGGCCGTCGGAGGCGCTCTGTGTGGTCGGCAGGAAGCCTTCCTGGGTAAGGAACTTGGTGTAGTTGTCCTTCTGGTAGAAGAAGTCGAGGAACGCCCTGATGGTGGCGGTCTTGTCGGTGTCGCCCTTGAAGCCCACCAGCACGTCCTGCACACCGAGCGTGGTGGAGGGGATACCGTCGTCCTTGGTGGGGAGCGGGGCGACGCCGTAGTCCTCGGTCGTCATGCCGGCCTTGTCCAGCATCTGCCCGAACGTGCCAGGGAAGCCGAAGACCATGCCGACCCGGCCATCGGCGAACGGCTGCCAGGCGCCGTCGGTGCGGTTGGTCGCCCAAGGGTTGGCCTGGGTGACCTTGTCGCTGTTGACGAGCTTGTTAAGGAATTGGGCGGTGGCGACGTTGGCCGCGCTGTTGATGTCCCACGCGCCGGCCTTCTGCCAGTCGCCGCCGCCGTTGTAGGCCCACAGGGCGAACTCGCTCTGTGCCTCCTCGGCGCCGAGCGGCATGGCGTAGCCGGTGAACCCGGCTTCCTTGATCTTCTTGGCGGCGGTGACGAACTCGCCCCAGGTCTTCGGCGGCCCGGCGACACCGGCCTTGGCGAAGATCTTCTTGCTGTAGTAGAGGGCACGGGCGCTGGCAATGAAGGGCAGCGCGTAAGTGGTGCCGTTCAGCGAATCGTTGTCGACGAACGTCTTGATGAAGTCGCTCCGCACCACCGGTGAGACGATCTTGTCGATGGGGTGGAGCAGGTCCGCCGCGGCATACGCCGACCAAGTGTTGTAGTTGAGCACGTCGGGCTGCTGCTTGTTGGCGAGCAGGGTGGTGACGCGCTGGTCGTAGTCGTTCCAGGACACCACCGACAGCTCCACCTTCTTGCCCGGGTTGGCCTTCTGGAACTTGTCGATCAAGTCCTTCCAATAGGTCTGCGTCTTGTCGCTGTAGGCGGCGGCCATGAACGTGATCGTGCCCGGGTCGCCGCCGGCGCCCGCTCCCCCCGACGCGCAGCCGCTCAAGGCGAGGGAAGAGAGGGCGAGTACCGCGGCGATGGTGGTGGTGATGCGTTTCATCCAGCGCTCCGATCTAGATATACGGACTAGTACGTACCAGTCCGTACGTGTAGCCTTACCCTGCAAACTTCGGAGCGTGCTGTCAAGCCCTGAATACGAAACGAGTCCCGACATGAGCGAACTGGCCGTCGCCCTGCTGGGGTACGGCACGGCGGGCGCGATGTTCCACGCGCCGCTGATCACGGCGGCGCCCGGGCTGAAATTGACCGCGGTGGTCACCGGGAACGCGGCACGGGCCGCCGCGGCCCGCTCTCGGTGGCCGTCGGCCCGCGTTCTCGCCGCGTCCGACGAGGTCTTCGCCACGGCCCACCATTACGATCTCATCGTGGTCGCGACGCCGCACACCTCCCACGTCCCGCTCACGCTCCAGGCCGTCAAGGCGGGGCTGGCGGTCGTCGTGGACAAGCCGCTGGCCATCTCGCTGCCACAAGCTCAAGCCCTGCGGGCGGAACTGGACGCCCTCGGAGCGCTCGGCCGGGTGGGCGTGTTCCACAACCGGCGCTGGGACGGCGACTTCCTCACCGTCCAGCGCCTGCTCCGGGAGGGGGCCCTCGGCGAGCCGCACCGTCTGGAGTCCCGCTTCGAGCGGTGGCGGCCAGAACCGCGCGCCGGCTCGTGGCGGGAACTGGCCCCGCCCGGCGACGGCGGCGGGGTACTACTCGATCTGGGCAGCCACCTGGTGGACCAGGCGGTGACGCTGTTCGGCGCGGCGCGGTCGGTGTACGCCGAGGTGCTGTCGCGGCGAGCGGGCGTCAGCGCCGGCGACGACCTGTTCATCGCGCTGCGCCACGACGGCGGCGCCGTCTCCCACCTGTGGGCCACGGCCACCGCCGCATCTCCGGCGCCGCGCTTCCGCCTGCTGGGCTCGGCCGGCGCGTACACCAAGTACGGCTTGGACGTTCAGGAGGAACAACTGCGCAGTGGCAGCACCCCGGCGGACCCGGACTGGGGACAGGAGCCGTCGCCACGATGGGGGCTGCTCGCCTCCGTCGAGGGCGAACGCCGTGTCGCGACCGAACCGGGGAGTTGGCAATGCTTCTACACTCACGTACATGCGGCGCTAAGTGAGGGACGGCCGCTCCCGGTGCCAGTGGAAGAGGTGCTGCCTTCGATGGCGGCCTTGGAGATGGCGCGGATCAGCGCCGCGGAGCAACGAGTCGTCGAAGCCGACGCCGCGCCGATGAGTCAGTGGAAGGGCGGAGCATGAGCAGCACGATCGGTGTCCGCGGTCCACGGCCGAAATATCAGCAGCTCCGCGACATCCTCGTCGAAATGATCGCCAAAGAGCTGTCGGCCGATGATCCGATCCCGTCGGAGAGCGAGCTCCAGGAACGCTTCGGCCTGTCCCGGATGACCGTACGCAAGGCCGTCGAGTTGCTGGTGAACGAGAACCGGCTCTACCGGGTGGCCGGAGTCGGCACTTTCGTCGCCGCACGCCCCACAAGTGTGGAGCTGCACCTGTCCTCCTTCAGTGAGGACATGCGGGCGCTCGGCCTCACCCCCGGCCAGCGGACCGTCCTGCTGGAGGAGCGCGCCGCCGATGACCGCCTGGCCCACGAGCTCGCGGTGCGGGCGGGCGAGCCACTGATCTGTTTGGAACGGGTACGGCTGGCCGACGGGGTCCCGGTCTGCTTCGAACGGTCCCACCTCGTACGCCGGATGGTGCCCGACCTGACCGAGCGGTGGGCGGACGGGTCGCTGTTCGAGCTCTTGGACCGGGTCTACGGGCTACGGCCGACCTGGTCCCGGCAGCGGATCACCGCGACACCGGCTGACGAGCATCTGTCGGCCATGCTGGACGTGCCACCGGGAACCTCGCTGTTGGCCATACGGCAGCACGCTTACAAGGACAAGACGCTCGTGGAGTACTGCACCTCCCTATACCGGACCGACCGGTACGAGCTGTCGATCGTGCTGGACGAGTCAGGTCTCGCCCTGGCTCCCTCCATCCGCTGATGACATGCAGGACATCTGACTGCTCGACCCCTGGCAGAACTGCACGACCCAAGCGGTGCGCCGCTCCTGGATGAGCTCCCGTCAATGGCCAGAACCATGACGTTTCATTACCTCGATTGCTGCCAGGGTGGAACATCTCAGCGCCGCTCATCTGCCGGCGGGGTTGGATGCCGCATTTGCACTGGTAGCTGGTTGATTCAGACGCCCCGAAGTCCGGCAGCGTGCTCGTGCGTGTATCGGCGGGATGCTGTCCGGGCTGGAGCGTAAGAACGGCTGGTCGCCGGCCGAGTACGCCGGCGAGGCCACACCGGATGGAATGCAGCGACTGTTCAACGCCGCCAGATGGGACGTCGACGGCGTGCACGACGACATCCGCGCCTGACGGCCTTTGGCTTTGCCGTTCCAGAGCCGATTTCCGAGGTAGCCTCCAGGGCGCTCCTGGGCTGATAGGTCGGTGTGCAGGGGACTGTGGGGGTGGCTGAGCGGGTCCGGTGGGGGGCAGTGAACGGGCATCTGCTGCGCGCGGAGCTAGTCGGATTGGTTCTGGCTGGCGTCGATCGCGCGCTGGTAGCGCCTCGTCAGCTTGCGTAGCGCGTCCACCAGTTCTGGCGAGTCCACGATCGTGAAGTCCGCGTGCAGCATGCCCAGATAGAGGGCGAGCATCTCCGGGTGGTCCGAGCCCGGCTCGAACGCGCACCGATCCTCGCCCACGGACTCCACCTGGGCGGGGATCGGCAGCCGGGCCCGCACGTACGCCGCGGGCGCGTGCACGATCACCCGTGCCCGGTATCGCCAGGTCGCCTCGCCGACTCCGCGTGCCACCTGCGCCGCGATCTCCCGGTCGGGCGGCAGGGCACGCGGCCTGAAGCGCGGCCCCATCGGGCTCGATCCGGTCGACCCGGAAGGTACGCCAGGCGTCCCGGTCCACGTCCCAGGCCACCAGGTACGCCCGGTAGTCGAACCGGAGCCGCTCATGGTCCCGGCAGGCGCTCGCGATGACGGTCAGCACTGCGCCTGCCGAAAACCCAGGGACAGATCTTTGGGTTTGGTCACCCAGCGCCCAGTGGAGCTGAGCTGCTTGGTTCGGATCCACTTCAGGTAGTCGGCATCTCCGCCCGTTCAGCGTCATGGCCCGATCCGGCCCGCCCTCAGCGTGAAGTGGTGGCGACGTATCCGGCGCTCCCGCCACGTGACGATTCCGGCAACATGCGATCTTGGTACACGCCCTTGCCCGCACGCGCAAGCCGCGCGCCGAAGGCGCGCTCCAACAAGGCAGCCCGAACGGAGCGAGGACCTTCGGGGGTCGAGCTTCAGCTCGACTGGAAGAACGCCTGGAACCCCGACCCGCGAAGCGCGCCCAAGGTGGAAGACCCGCTTGTGGACCTGACCTTGCCGCTTACTCGAACATCGCGCCGCAGGTAGAAGAGTCGCGAAAACTGTTAGGCACCGATGCCTGACGTTCCCGATGTACTGTCGCGCTCTGACAGGAAGATCAGAAGAGAGACAAGTTGGGAAGGAGCTTGCCTGCTGCGTTGATCAGCCGTTCCGTTGTGGCGATCGCCGCCTCCGCCTCGACCGTTTCGACATCATCGCCGGGACGCATCGGATATTCGATCTCGTTACGGCGCCGACGCAGCGCACCGAAGTCTCTGAAGGCATCACCGAACTGGGCTCGCAGCACTTCCTCCACAACGTAGTGTCCCCCCGCAGTGGTAGGCCGAAGGCCTTGGTGCGCCAGCACGGCCGTACAAGCGTGCCGGGCGGCGTCATAGGAAAGGATGAAAGCGCTGTCGGGATCGTCGGCAATTCCGCGCGCGGTCCGCAAGGTGCGCTGGGCGCGTTCCACCCAATCAGAACCGTCTGCGGCCGAACCGGTGACCTTCTGCAGCCGCCCTTCTGCGAGGAGACGCTCCACCAAAGCCTCGCCTCGACTCCAGCGCATCACTCGCCCTCCTCAGGAGATTGCTTCACCCAGACCAGCGGTGACGAACGAATCTGCCTGACGAGGGGGTCCGTGGCCTGTCTCCAACGGTCACGAGCGATGAGAACGGGATTGACCTGGATGCCCAGCCTCCTCTCCACACGCTCAGCGGCTTCGTACACGTCGGTTCGAGACAGATGGCCGATGACCATGACATCGATATCGTTCGGAGGCGCGCCGGGCTCGCCGAGATATCGACTTGCCCAGGAGCCGAAGATGGCCACCGCGTCCACATCGGATAGTGCGGCGAATTCCTGTTCGATGAGAAGATGGGGCCCAAACGCCAACGTCAGAAGCTCCGTAAGAGGCCTGGCATAACGGCCCGGCACCATGGCCCGGATCAAGTGAGCCCTGCCGACCCTGCGCCCACTCAACAGGCCGGCTTCTAGCAAGCGCCCCACTTCCCGTTGCATGGTCGTCAGCGGAACTCCCACGTGCTCAGCGAGCTCGGTTACCGAGAACTCGCGGTCGGGCTGAAGGTACAGCAGGGTGAGCAACTCCGCCTGATGCCGTGACCGGAAGATCGGCAACAAGTACGGCGGCTCACTACGCATAGATGAAAGTTATCACCCACCTATGCGTAGTGTGCGGGAAACCACATACGTTCCGTGGTCAACGCTCGCCGCATGTAACGATCCAACCTACAACTGCAACGTGGCGACATGAACGCTGGACAGCGCGGCCGAACCCATCGGCGCTATTGGCCGCTCGTTCAGGTGGTCGGTACGGGTCGCCGCGCCCCGAGCTGGACGCCCAAGCCAGCGAGGCCGGTCATCGAGCGTTTTTCTGGGGTCGTGGCTTCGGCGCGATCGGAAGCAGCGCCTGACCCCGCGAGCGCGAAGCGCCTCTGGCGAAGCCCGTTGTAGCCAGGGATGAGCGGCAACTCGCCGACAACCGAATCGGGGAACGGGCGGGCTGGAAAGAAGCGCCCGGAGCGAAGCGAAGGCCCTTTGTAAAGGAAGAGAGTGGAGCTATGGGGACTCGAACCCCAGACCTCCTCCATGCCATGGAGGCGCGCTACCAACTGCGCCATAGCCCCTTGATCCGTCGCCAAGTGTATCGGAATCCCACCGTCCTCGCGCCAAGCCGGCCGCCGCCCGGCCGCCGCCCGGGACGCGCCAGCTAGGCCGCCCGCCGTACCGGCATGCCCGTCTCGCGGATGAGGGCGCGGAGGTCGACGCCTGTCGCGCGCAGGATGCGGGCGGCGCCGTTCGAGGCGTCGGCGAGGAGGCCCCA
>NZ_QNFZ01000095.1 GCF_003313395.1 Nonomuraea lactucae
CGGCTCCCCGGGTGGCCGCCTGGGTCCCCGCCGCCGCGGCCCCCACGGAGGCGGCGATCGAGCAGATCCGCCGCGCCGTCGTCGGCTACCTCGCGGCTCCTGGCTACGGCGAGATGTTCGCCGAGGCCGGCTTCGGCGACGTCGTGGCGTTCGCCCGCACCCGGCCGCACCCGAGGGAACTGCTCGCGGCGGTCCCCGCCGCCCTGATCCAGGCGGTCGGGCTGGTCGGCGACGAGGCGGCGATCCGCGACCGGATGGCCGCGTACGCCGCAGCGGGCGTGGACGAGATCGCCCTGGTCCCGGCCAGCGTGGACGCGGACCCGGGCGGCGAGAAGACCCTGGCGCGCTTCCGCCGCCCGTAGGCGCCCTCCGGGTGCTCTGCCGACCTGGCGGCGCCCGCGGGGGAGGGGACGGGTCAGCGTGACACGATGAAGATCGCGACGGTGGTGCAGCTCCCGCCGATGTTCAGGGTGAGGGCGGCGCGCGCGCCCTCCACCTGGCAGTCTCCCGCTTCGCCGGTCACCTGGCGGGCGGCGTCCAGGAGCATGCGGACGCCTGTCGCCCCGACCGGGTGGCCCAGGCCGATCAGCCCGCCGGAGGGGTTGACGGGCAGCGACCCGCCCGGCTCGATCGCGCCCGACTCGATCGCCCGGTGGGCCTGCCCCGGCGGGGTCAGCCCGAGGTGGTCCAGCGCCACGTACTCGGTGATCGTGAAGCAGTCGTGCGTCTCGATCACGTCCAGGTCCGCGGGCCCCGCCACGCCCGCGCGGCGGTAGGCGTCGAGGGCGGCCTGGCGCAGGTGCGGGAAGAGGTACGGCTGCCCCTCGGCGAGGGTCATCTTGTCGGCCAGCAGCATGGGGGCGCTGCGGTGGCCCCAGCCGGTGATCCTGGGCAGGTCGTCCAGTGAGCGCCCGTGCCGGCGCGCGTACTCACCGGCGTACCGGGCCGAGGCGATCAGCACGCTCGCCGCGCCGTCGGTGATGCGGCCGCAATCGTACTTGCGCAACCTGCCCTCCACGGTGGGGTTGAGCGTGTCGTCCGGTCCGAAGCAGCCCTCCGGGAAGGACCAGTTGCGGGTCTGGGCGAGCGGGTTGCGCAGGGCGTTGGCGTGGTTGAGCTCGGAGATACGGGCCAGGCATGCGCCGAACCGGGCGCCGTCCAGGCCGTCCCGCTCGGCGACCACGTCGGCGATCTCCGCGAACAGCCGGGGCCACGGGAAGGCCGCGCCCACAGCCTCGCGCCCGGCCCACGCGGCCGAGCCGAGGTGCTGGGCCGCCTCCCGGGCGCCCACGCCGCGCATCAGCTCCACCCCGGTCACCAGCGCGAGGTCGTACCGTCCCGCCTCGATGTCGGCCATCGCCGCCAGGGCGGCGACGCTTCCGGAGGCGCAGGCGGCCTCGTGCCGCGACGTGGGCAGCATGGCCCACGCCGGGTCGACGGCGGCGACCATGCCGCCGAGCTGCGCCTGGCCGCAGAAGAGCTCGGCGGCCAGGTTGCCGACGTGCGCCACCTCGACCTCGGCCGGGTCGATCCGCGTCGCCTCCAGCGCGCCGAGCGCGCTCTCCCTCAGCAGGTCGTAGACACCCAGGCCCTCCTTCGTCCAGTCGCGGGCGAAGTCGGTCTGGTGGCCGCCGAGCACGTGGACGCTCATGAGGTCATTTCCAGGGACGAGCGCAGCTCACGCTTGAGGATCTTGCCGACGGGGTTGCGGGGCAGCGCCTCGGCGATCTCCAGCCGTTCCGGCAGCTTGTACGAGGCGACACGGCGTTCCCTGAGATGGCCCACCAGCTCGTCCAGCGTGATCTGCTCACCTGGCCGGGCGACGGCGAACACGCAGACCCTCTCGCCCAGCACCTCGTCGGGGTAGCCGACGCAGGCCACGTCCGCCACCTTCGGGTGCCCGGACAGCAGGGACTCGATCTCGGCCGGGGCGATGTTCATGCCACCACGGATGATCACGTCCTTGGCCCGGTCGAGATAGCGCAGGTACTGCCCCTCGTCCCCGGCGATCTCGAACACGTCGCCCGTGTGAAGCCACCCGTCACCGTCGACCGACTCCCGTGTGGCCGTGCCGGGCAGGTAGCCGGCGAACACCGTCGGGCCCCGCACCAGCAGCTCCCCGGGTTGGCCGGGCCCGGTGACGTCCTCGCCGGTGGTGACGTCCACCAGCCGGGATTCGGTGGCCGCCAGCACCGGGCTCGGGTAGTCCACGCCGGGCAGCCCGGGGCGGGGGAAGAAGCTCGCCCGGTCCACCGGGTCCGGCATCGAGACCGGGTCCGACAGCAGGGCGACGCCCTCGTTGGAGCCGAAGAAGTTGATGACGGCGATGCCGTGCCGCTCCTGCCACCCTCGCACCATCGACGGCGGCAGCGGCGCGGAGCCCGAGCCGACCCGGGTCAGCGACGAGATGTCGGTGGCCGCCAGCACCTCCTCGCGCCGCAGCAGCATGGTGAGCAGCGCGGGCGGCACCAGCGTGTACGTGACCCGCTCCGCGGCGATCTGGCCGAGGAAGACCGGCAGGTCGAACGGCTGGTGCTGCACCAGCGCGCACCCGGAGATCAGCCAGGGCAGGAAGACCCCGGCGATGCCCGCCATGTTCACCATCGGGAACGGGTTGAGCACCACGTCGTCGCCGGTCAGGTTCGGCGCGGCGGTGCAGACCCGGGCCGTGGCCAGCCAGTCGTGATGGCAGCGCGGCACCCCCTTCGGGGTGGCCTCCGTGCCGGAGGTCCAGCAGATCGTCAGGCATTCGCCCGGGTCGATCGTCAGCCCGGCGAGGTGGGCCGTCAGCCTGCCGGGGTCGCCCCGCGCGGTGTCGAGCCCGACCAGGCCGCCGGCGCCCCCGTCAGTGGCGAACTCGTCAGTGGCGAACTCGTCGGTGGCGAACTCGCCGCCCCAGATCGCCACCGTGTCCAGCCCGTCGACGGCCGCCGCCAGATCGCGCGCGGTGCCTGCCATGGGCCGGTCACCGAGGCGGGCGCAGGTCACGAATCCGCGGGCGCCCGCCAGCCGTACCAGCTGGGCCAGCTCGTACTCGCGATACTGGACCGGGAACGGCGTGACCACGGCGCCGATCCTGAACGCCGCCAAGAACGTGACGCACAGCTCGGCCGTGTTGGGCAACTGGACGGCCAGCACGTCGCCGTGGCCGAACCCCCGCTCGACCAGCACCGCCGCCACCCGGTCCACCTCGGCGTCGAGCTCACCCCAGGTGAGCCGGCGCGGGAGCCCGCCGGTCAGCTGTTCCTTGTTCGCGGGGTCGACGACGGCGAGCGCCTCGGGGCGCGCCGCCACCCCGGCCCGCAGCAGCCCGTCGACGGTGTCGCCGGTCCACAGCCCCGCCCGCGTGTAGTGATCGATCCGGCTCTGACGGTGCAGCCCGCGAGGGGTCATGGGGGTCTCCCCTTGGCCAGAAGGTGACGATGTGATGCCCGACACTACGATTACCGAAGTCAGGGGTCAACCCTCACGTCCGCCGCGGGACCGGTCAGCCGAAGATGAGCTTCTCGCGGTGCCGGTAGCCGGGCCTGGTGGCCGCCAGCAGCGCCTTGAACGGCCAGCCGGCTCCGGCGAGCAGCCGCCGCATCTCCTCCCCGGTGGCGTGGCGGTCCAGCCACGGCGTCGTGAACGTCAGCTCCCCGAACGTCGCCCGCTTCGCCACCTGCTTCTCCACCCAGGCGTACGCCGCGTACGGCACGAACCTGAAGATGATCGGGAACAGCTCCGACTCCTCCCCGGCGATGTGCTCGTCGAGGAGTTCGTGGAGGAGCTCCAGCTCGCGGCCCAGCCGGGACGGCTCGCCCGCCAGCGCCGCGCGGCAGCGGTCGAGCAGGGGGACGAGCGCGTGGTGGTCGTCGCTGTACGGGGTGAGGTCCACGGCGTGGCCGGCCGTGCGCTCGATGAGCGGCCAGAGGAGGTCGTTCTCGTTGACATGGTGGTGGTGGATCGCGGTCAGCAGGGACGACGTGTAGGCGCGTACGGCGGCGGCCCGCCTCGCCGTGAGCGGGCCGGAGCTCGACAGGAGACCGGTCAGCCGGCGCAGGTCGGCCAGGATGGCGCGGTGGATGACGTACATGGAGGTCAGGTCGGGTTCGCGCCCGTCGTCGCGGCGGGCGGCGACCGCCTGGATCCGTGCGGTCGTCATGGGGACGGCATGTTCCGGGGCGCTTTCCGGTCTCCGGTCACCGGCTTGCCGCCCGTCTCCCGGGACAACGCTCAGCCGGGCCCTCTTCTGGCCGCTCGCGTGCTGGGCGGTCCATTCGCGCAGCCGCGGCCAGGCCCGGACCAGGGCGGCGCTGGCGGGTGCGATCCGGTCGCCGCTCACGGCCACCAGCGTGCCCACCTCGGTGCGGGCAGGGGTGACGGGCACGCTACGCCGTACGAGCAGGCCCGCCTCCGTCAGGCGGGCGAGCACCTCGAGCTCGTCCCCGTCGGCATCGGCCACCTCGCCCCCGTCGTCGCCCCCGTCGTCGCCCCCGTCGTCGTCGCGCCGGTCGTAGTCGTCCTGCCGGTCTCCCTCCTCGCGGGCCGCGTCGGTGTCGAGGAGGCGCAGCAGCAGGCCGGGTAGCCGTTCCTGCTGGTGTGGCGTCAGCGACGCGTAGACCTCCTCGGCCAGCTCGCCGAGCGAAGGCGGCCCCGACAGGCCCTCCGGCGGCGCGAGCCGGAGCCCCGAGCTCACGCTCTCGCCCGGCGGCTCGGCCACCACCGTGCGGACCGAGGTACCGGCCGTGCGCGTCGAGGCGCCGGCCGTTCGGGTGGAGGCGCCGGCTGCGCGGGTGGAGGCGTCGGCCATGCGGGTGGAGGCGCTCGCCGGTCCGCTCGACAGCCGCGGCGCCACGACAGGGGACAGTCCGGGCAGGTCGGATATGGCGGGCAGGTCGGACAGGCCAGGCAGATCAGACAAGTCGGACAGGAGGTCGTCCGTGGCCGGGCGGTCGTCGGGGCTCTTGGACAGGGCGAGGCCCACCAGGGGGCGCAGGCCGTCGGGGAGGGCGTTCAGGTCGGGATCGACTGCGAGCAGGCGGTGCATGATCCCGCCCAGGCTGTCACCGCCGAACGGGTCACGGCCGGTGGCCGCGAACAGCAGAACCCCGCCCCAGGCGAACACGTCCGCCGCCGGCCCCGGCCGCTCCCCGGTGAACACCTCGGGCGCCACGTACGTGTGCGAGCCGACCGCCCCGGGGGCCGCCACGCCCAGATCGATCAGGGTGGGCCCGTCCGGGGACAGCAGCACGCTCTCCGGCCGCAGGTCGCGGTGGGCGATGTTGACGAGGTGCAGGGTTCGCAGCGCCGTCGCGATCGCGACGGCCAGCACGTACAGCCCCTCGCCCGAGTACGGCCCATGCTCCGACACCGCGCGCCGCAGGTCGGGGCCCTCGACGAACTCGCTCACGATGTACGGCACCGCCCCCTCGACCCCCACGTCGACCACCGGCGCCAGGTGGCACGGCCGTACCCGCCAGACCGCGTCGGTGAGCTGCTGGGTGACCTCGCCCCGCGGCACCTTGACCGCGAACCTGCGCCCCTCGTCGTCGTAGGCCTCGTAGACGACCCCGCGCCCGCCGGCGCCTAACCGTCCCGCCAGCCAGTAGCCGCCGAGGCTTCGCGGGTCACCAGGAACCAGGCGCATCGTCACTGCTGCTTAGATGCGGAGAAAACGGGATTGGTTTGCGGGGTCCCGCCGAGAAGACGCCACAGGTCCCCCGCGCGCCTCGGAGGACCCGTGCGTCATGATCATTATGTCAGTCCCGCGGAGCCGGCCCGTCCTGGTCCGGCGCGGGCGACCGGATCGCGCGCAGTACCGCCGCCGCCACCGCGTCGGGAGGCATCGCGCTCACGTCGCACCTCAGGTCGGCGACCTCGCGGAAGTACGGCTCGCGCCGCGCCCGCATGGCCGCCGGGCCGAAGGCGGGCCGGTGGTCACCGGAGCGCATCCGCTCGGCCAGCACCTCGTCCGGGGCGTCGAGCCACACCACGAACGCCGCGTCCAGCGCCGCGCGGACCCGCGGGTCCTCGACGGAGCTGGACGCCGCGGTGATCACCTTGGGCTCGCCGTCCCCCAGCTCGGCCAGCACGTGCTCGGCCTCCCGCGCGTGCAGCACGTCCACGCCGTCCCTGGCGGCGATCTCCGCCGCGCTGCCGCCGTACGTGGCCCGCAGGAAGGGATCGCTGTCCCTCAGCGGCACGCCGAGCGCCTCGCTGATCAGGCGACCGGCGCTCGTCTTGCCCGATCCCATAAGCCCGACCATCACTACTGGTTTGTTTTTTGCCATGTGGATAGAGGTTCCTCCTGTCAAGGAGGTAATCATGACCATCGCCGGAAGCATCATCCTCATCATGCTCGGCGCGATCCTGACGTGGGCCGTCGAGTTCGACCTCGCCGGCCTGGACATCAACATCGTCGGCGTCATTCTCATGCTCGGCGGGTTGATCGGGCTCGCGTTCGGCATCTACCGGATCAGGGTCACCCGCAAGGCGGTGGGCCCCATCGACGAGCCGGTGCACCGCCATGAGGTCTACGAGTCCCCCGAGGCCCGCCGTACCACCGTGTACGAGGAGCGCCGGCACTACGACGAGCCGCCGCTGTAGGCACGCGGCCACCGCGAGGAAGAGGTGAATCGAGATGCCAGCCAGGGAAGAGCTGCCGTCGACCCTTCGCCGCTCACCGAAGAAGGCGCAGGAGACGTGGATGAAGGCCCACGACTCGGCCGTGCAGACGTACGGCGAGGGCCGTCGCGCCCACATGACGGCCTTCGCCGCGCTGAAGCACTCCTTCGAGAAGGTCGGCGACCACTGGGAGCCCAAGTCCGAGAAGGGCCCTTCGGACAGGGGCGCCACGGACCGGTCCGGCAGGACGGCGGAGGGCGTCAACGCCAACGCCGGCAAGGAGCACCTGCGGCAGGTGGCCGCCGAGCTCGGTGTGCGCGGCCGGTCGAAGATGACCAAGCAGGAGCTCGTCGACGCCATCAAGAAGGCCAACCGGCGGGCCACCGCCAAGGCACGCAGGTGACCGGACAGCCAGGTTGACCGCACCCCCGGATCGGCGGGCCCCGCCAAGGCCCGCCGCTCATTCATGTTCATGTCCACCCCCCCCCGGCGCCCGGCTCCCGAGCCCGGTCAGAGCAGGCGCTTGACCGCCTCGGCGATGGCCCGGCGGTCGATGTGCGCGTCCGCGAGCTGCTCCTGCGGCGTCGCCGAGCCCGGCAGGCCCCGTACGGCCAGCTTGACCACCCGCGGCCCCAGCTCGCTGACGGCGTCCAGCACCGCGTCGCCCAGCCCGCCCTCGGGGCGGTGGTCCTCCACCGTGATGAGGTTGCCCGTGGTCGTCGCCGCCGCGGTGAGTGCGGCCGCGTCGACCGGCTTGACCGAGTAGAGGTCGATCACCCCCACGGGGACGCTCCGGCCGGCCAGCTCGTCGGCCGCCGCCAGAGCCTCGTGCACGGTCACCCCGGCGGCCACGATCGTGGCCCGGTCGGCGGGGGAGTGCCGCAGGACCCGCGAGCCGCCCACGGGGAAGCGCTCGCCGGGCCGGTAGATGACGGGTGTGTCGCCCCGCGTAGTCCTCAGGTAGGACACCCCGGGAACGCCCGCCATCTCGGCGATCAGCGCGGCCGTCTGGTTGGCGTCGCACGGGTAGAGCACGGTGCTCTCGTACACCGACCGCATCATGGCGAGGTCCTCCAGGCCCATCTGCGAGGGGCCGTCCTCGCCGATCGCCACGCCGGCGTGCGAGCCGACCAGCCTGATCGACGCCCTGCTCACCGCGGCCATCCGGATGAAGTCGTGCGCCCTGGTCAGGAACGCCGCGAACGTCGCCGCGTACGGCACCCAGCCCCGCACCTGCATGCCGACGGCCGCCGCGACGAGTTGCTGCTCGGCGATGTACATCTCGAAGAACCGCTCGGGGAACGCCTTGGCGAACTCCTCCAGCTTGGTGGAGTCGGCCACCTCCCCGTCCAGCGCCACCACGTCGCCGCGGGCGGCGCCCAGCGCCGCCAGGGCCTCGCCGAAGGCGACCCTGGTCGCGACCTGGCTGCCCTGCTCGTACTCGGGCAGCGTCAGCGGCCCGTCCTCGAACCTGTACGGCCGCGGGCCGAGCTCCGGGGCGTTCACCCGCAAGGTGAGGTCCCGCAGACCGCCCAGCTCGCCGATGGCCGCGTCGGGGTCCTTCAGCGCCTTGCCGTGGGCGCCCTCGCGGTTCTCCACCTCCAGCACGCCCTCGCCCTTGCGGGTCTTGGCGAGGATCACGGTGGGCCGCCTGCGGGTGTTGCGGGCGTCGCCCAGCGCGAAGTCGATCTGGCCGGGGTCGTGCCCGTCGATCTCGATGGTCCGCCAGCCGAACGCGCCGAACCTGCGGGCGTACGCGCCGGTGTCCCACCCGTGCCTGGTGGGCCCGCGCTGGCCCAGCCGGTTCACGTCCACGATCAGGGTCAGGTTGGCGAGACCCTCGTCACCGGCGTACTCGGCGGCCTCCCACACGGATCCCTCGGCGAGCTCGCTGTCGCCGGACAGCACCCACACCCGGTACGGCAGGCGCTCCAGCCGCCCCGCCATGGCGACCCCCACCCCGACGGGCAACCCCTGTCCCAGCGACCCGGTGGCGACGTCCACCCACGGCAACCGCGGGGTCGGATGCCCTTCCAACCGGCTGCCGCGCTTCCTGAAGGACAGCAGCTCCTCGTCACTGATCGCGCCCGCCGCCTTGAACAGCGCGTAGAGCAGCGGCGAGGCGTGTCCCTTGGAGAAGATGAGGTGGTCGTTGGCCGGACTGTCCGGCCGGTCGAAGTCGTAGTGCAGGTGGCAGGCGAACAGCACCGCCATCAGGTCGGCCGCCGACATCGACGACGTGGGGTGACCGGAGCCTGCCGCGGCCGAGCCGCGCACGGAGTCCACGCGGAGCTGGGCGGCGAGCTCGGACAGAAACTGCAGATCGCGTTCCGGCATGATGTCTCCTCCTGGTCTCCGCCGCCTACCCCTTCTCGCCCGCTTAACGCGGCGCTCGCGCGCCCTCGTCCCTCCGTCCGGCGATCAGCGCTGGATGCGGCGCGGGTCAGTGCCGGATGCGGCGGAGCAGGGCGGTGGCGGCCACGGCGGCGGCGAGTCCCAGCAGGACGGGCCGGCGGTGGTGGGAGAGCCAGAGCTGCGGGCTGTGCGCGTGCGACCGGTGGTCGAAGCTCCCGCGCGCCCCGTAGTCCGCGGCCTCGTCGGCCGGGTCCCACAGGTTGGCCACGCCGGTCGGCGGCTTCTCGGTCGTCTGCTGCGAGCTCACGCCGGTGCGCGCGATGTAGCGGTCCACGAGGGCGGGTGCGACGCGCTGGGCGAGGAGGGTGGCCGCGGTGGTGACGCCGACCCAGTATTCCTTGCGCTGCGGGTGCTCTGCCGCGTGGACGATGCCGCGGGCCGCGACCTCCGGCTGGTAGATGGGCGGCACCGGCTGCGGGTGGCGTCCCAGCTTCGACAGCACCCAGTCGAACTGCGGGGTGTTGACGGCGGGCAGCTGCACCAGGGTGATGTCGATGCCGCTCCGCTCGGCCAGCAGCTCGGTGCGCACCGACTCGGTGAAGCCTTTGACGGCGTGCTTGGCGCCGCAGTACGCCGACTGCAGCGGGATGCCGCGCTGCGACAGCGCCGACCCGACCTGGACGATGGCGCCACGGCCGCGCGGGCGCATCAGGTCGAGGGCCACGCGGGTGCCCCAGACGTAGCCGAGGTAGGTGACCGCGGTGGTCCGCTCGTACTCCTCGGGCGTGATGTCGGTGAACCCGGCGAACACGGAGGAGAAGGCGACGTTGATCCACACGTCGATGGGGCCCAGCTCCTTCTCGACGCGCTCGGCCGCCTGCCGTACCTGGCCGTAGTCGGCGACGTCCGCCTCGTAGACCTGCCCGATCCCGCCGGCGGCGCCCACGTCGACGGCGGCGGCGCCCAGCCCGGTCGTGCCGCGCGCGAGCAGCGCCACCTTGGCGCCCTTCGCGCCCAGCT
>NZ_QNFZ01000122.1 GCF_003313395.1 Nonomuraea lactucae
CCCCCGGGCAGGCCCAGCCCCACCCGCGCCCCGGCCCCGCCGCCGACGACCGCCCCGACCTCGCCCGCGACCTTGCCCGCGACCTCACCCGCGACCTCCGTCCCCGCGCCGACCCGGACACCGTCCGTCTCGACGACTCCCTGACGCCGGATGCGGGCCTACGAGCTGCGCGAGGACCCCCTCCTCGGTTGCCGGGTCTGCCCGCTGCCGGTCCGCGGGGAGCTGGCCGACCTGGTGCCGCGCAGCCACCACGTCGCCTGGCCCACCTGGCTCGACCGCGGGCCGCGCATGCTGCGCGACGTGCTCGACCTCTGCCGCCTGCGCACCGCCCGCGGCCTCGCCCTGCTGTCCTGGCTGGCCACCGCCGACGAGCCGCCCGGCGACCTCGAATGGTTCTGGGCCTCCCGCCGCCTCACCGGCCCCCGCCAGGAACGCATGTACGCCGCGGCGGCCGCGGTGCCCGAGCCCGTGCTCGGCCTGGTCCTCGCCAACTGGACGTGGGCGCTCGCGAGCTGCCACGGCGGCCGAGTCACCGCCCCCTACCTCGCCGGCACCGCCTACCCGCGTGACGGCTACCAGGCGGCCGACGCCACGATGACGCTCTACCAGACCTACGACCGGCACCCCGAAGCCCGCCCCGCCATCGCCGCGGCCTGGGCGGCGGCCCGGGTCGGCGCCGACTGGTGCAAGGCGGCCGACCTGCACGCCGCCTACGGCACCCAGACGCCCGTCTTCACCTACCCGCGCGGCGCCCCGCCCGCGGGCGTGGGGGTCCGGCCGTGGATGGAACGCCTGTTCCGCCTGCGTTGACTACGGTGCGTGAGTGAAAGGTGTGTGAACTGTAACCGCTGGGGAAGGTGTGCAGAGAGTCACCTGTGTGATGAGGGGGATCTATGCGCACCGTCAGGGCGGGCGCCGCCGCCTGCCTGATCCTGGCCCTGTGCTCGCCTGCCCACGCCGATCCCGGGCCGTCCAAGCGCGACGTCCGCGACGCGCGGCACGCCGTACGAGAGCGCACCGAGCGGCTGAGCACGGCCAGCGCCGCGCTGGCCACCGCGCAGTCACGCCTCGACGACCTGACCGCCGGAGTGGAGCGCCTGGTGGAGGCGTACAACGGCGAGCTCGTCCAGCTCGAACACGCCAAGCAGTCCTACGAGCAGGCCCGCGCCAGACTGGTCGCGGCCGACGCCGAGGCCGAGCGGGCGCGGCAGGCCGTCGCCGTGGTGGCCGCGGAGGTCTACAGCGGCTACGACCTGAGCAGGCCGTTCCTGGTCATGTTCAACGACGTCGGCGGCACCGACGGCTACCTGCACCGGGTCAGTGTCCTGGAGCAGCTCGGCGCCGAGCGCGCCCGCATCCTCACCCGCATGCGGGACGCCAAGCGGGTCTCCTCGATCCTGCGCGCCCAGGCGGCCGGCGCCTACGCCGAACAGCAGGCGGCCTCCGAACGCGCCCGGCTCGCGAAGATCGCCGCCGAGCGGGCCGTGGCCGGCCAGCGGCGCGAGACCAGGCTGCTCGAACGCGAGCGCGACGCCCTGGAGGAACGCGTCGATGCGGCGCGCAGCCGGGCCGAGCGCCTGGCCAGGGAGCGCGAGGAGGCCCGCGAGGCCAGGCTGCGCAGGCTCAGCGCGCTCGGCGGCTACGCGGGCTCACTGGCGGCCAAGGGCTCGCTCAGCGGTGACCTCGCGGCCAACTGGGCGCTCACCCAGCTCGGCAAACCGTACGTGTGGGCGGCCGACGGGCCCTCCAGCTACGACTGCTCCGGCCTGACCATGCGGGCCTGGGAACGCGCCGGAGTGCGGCTCGACCACTGGACGGGCACCCAGTGGACCTCCGGACCGCACGTACCGATCGACGAGCTCCGCCGCGGCGACCTGCTCTTCTTCGGCCACATCAGCGACGACCCCGGCACGATCCACCACGTCGGCATCTACGTCGGGCAGGGCATGATGGTGCACGCCCCGCAGACCGGAGACGTGGTGCGCGTCGCGCCGATCTGGCGGTCGGACCTGGTGGGCGCCACCAGGCCCGCCTGACGGGGCGACCCCGGACGGTCAGTGCGCGTGACCCTGTTCCTTGGCCCGCTGGAAGGAGCGCTCGATCTCGACCTCCGCCTCCATGCGGCCCACCCAGTTGGCGCCCTCGACCGACTTGCCGGGCTCCAGGTCCTTGTAGACCTCGAAGAAGTGCTGGATCTCCAGCCGGTCGAACTCGGCGACGTGGTGGATGTCGCGGATGTGCTCCATCCGCGGGTCGGTGGAGGGGACGCAGAGGACCTTGTCGTCGCCGCCCTTCTCGTCGGTCATCCGGAACATGCCGACCGCGCGGCAGGTGATGTAGCAGCCAGGGAACGTCGGCTCCTGCAGCAGCACCAGCGCGTCGAGCGGGTCGCCGTCCTCGCCGAGGGTGTTCTCGATGAAGCCGTAGTCGGCGGGGTACTGCGTGGAGGTGAACAGGAGCCGGTCGAGCCGGATCTTCCCGGTCACATGGTCCACTTCGTACTTGTTCCGTTGTCCCTTGGGAATCTCAACGACAACGTCGAACTCCACCGCGGTTCCTCCGCTCAAGCCACCGGGCACCCCCGGCCGGGCGTTAATGTCTCGTAGGCGAACACCAGGAGAGAGGTCAGGCGACGTGGCGCGGCACGAGCGGTGGGTGATGTTGACCACTCTCGTCCTGCTGCAGGTCGTCACCATCGTCACCGCCCTCTACGCGGTGATCAACGACATGAACCTGAGCACGTTGACGAGGCGGTCGTCACCGACCGAGCCGACAGCGTCTCCTGCGGAACCTCCGCCCGCCCCCGTGGTCACCGCGGGCCCTGTGCTGGCCGGGCTGCCGGTGAGGGCCGGGGGAGGACCTCTCCCGACCAAGGGTACTTTGACGCGGCAGCTCACCGTCGCCCTGGGTGACAAAGCGCTCGGCGAACATGTGGGAGCGGTCGTCCTCGACGCGGTCACCGGCGAGCGGATCTTCGCCGCCGACGCCGACACGGCCATCGTCCCCGCCTCCACCACCAAGTTGGTCACCTGCGCCGCCGTGCTCGCCTCGGTCGGCCCGGACGCCCGCCTGTCCACCAGGGTCGTGCGGGGAGCGGCCCGCGACTCGATCGTCCTGGTGGGCGGCGGCGACCCGACGCTCGCCGGGCCCTCCGCCAGGCCCCGCTCCTACCCCAGGCAGGCGTCGCTCGCCACGCTCGCGTCCCGCACGGCCGCCTCGCTGAAGTCCCAGGGCGTCACCAAGGTCACGCTCTCCTACGACTCCTCCCTCTACACCGGCTCGCCCCTCGCCCCTGGCTGGAAGCCCGGCTACGTGCCCGACGGCAACGTCGCCCCGGTGCACGCCCTCGCCATCGACGAGGGCCGCCACGACCCCTCGCAGTCGCAGCCGCGCGTCTCCGACCCGCCCCAGTACGCCGCCGCGGCCTTCGCCAGGCTCCTCGGGCGCCACGGCATCGGCGTCTCCAAGAACGTCCGGCAGGCCAAGGCGCCCCCCGGCGCGGCCGAGCTGGGCAGGGTCGACTCGGCGCCGGTCTACGCCCTCGTCGAGCACGCGCTGACGCACAGCGACAACGACCTGTCCGAGGCGCTCGCCCGGCACGTCGCGGTCAAGGAGGGTCAGCCCGCCTCCTTCGACGGCGCGGCCAAGGCCGTCCAGCAGGTGCTCAAGCGGCTCGGAGTCACCCGCGGCATCCAGGTCCGCGACGGCAGCGGCCTGTCCCCGCTCAACCGCATCAGCCCCGACGCCCTGGCCAGGCTCATCGCCGTCGCCACCGCCCCCGCCAACCCCGGCCTGCACGCGGTCGCCTCCGGCATGCCCATCGCCGGGTTCTCCGGCACGCTCGGCAACGGCAGGCGCTTCACGGGCGGCGACAGCAAGGGGCAGGCCGGCCTCGTACGCGCCAAGACCGGCACCCTCGACCACGTCAACACGCTGGCGGGCATCGCCGCCACCAAGGACGGCAGGCTGGTCACGTTCGCCTTCATGGCCGACCGCGTGCCCGTCAACGCCGAGGCGGTGCTCGACAGGCTCGCCGCCATCGTCGCGCGGTCTTGAGGATAAGCACGTACGGTGGACGGTATGCAGGTGATCGACTGGGATCTGGCCGTCTCGACCGGCACGCGCCTCGTGCGCTCCGGTCCTCAGGTGAGCCGGGAGGAGGCCAGGCAGGCCGTCACCGAGCTCCGCACCCTGTCCCGCGAGGCCGAGGGCCACGTGCGCGAGTTCACCAAGATCGACGCCGAGACCTCCCCGCAGCCCGCGACCATCGTCGACCGGCCCGGGTGGATCAAGGCCAACGTCGAGGGCTTCCGCGTCGTCCTGGAGCCGCTCACCGAGCGGGTCGGCAGCGGCCCCAATCCGCCCCCGGCCCTCGTCGCCGCACTGGGCTCCCGCATCACGGGCGTCGAGGTCGGCGCGGTCCTCGCCTTCCTCGCCTCGCGCGTGCTGGGCCAGTACGAGCTCTTCCTCCCGCCCGACCCCACCGGCCGCGAGCCCACGGGCCGCCTGACCCTCGTCGCGCCCAACATCGTCCACGCCGAGCGCGAGATGAAGGTCGACCCGCACGACTTCCGCCTCTGGGTCTGCCTGCACGAGGAGACCCACCGGGTGCAGTTCACCGGCGTGCCGTGGCTGCGCGAATACATCCGCTCGCAGATGACCGAGTTCCTGCTGGCCTCCGACCTCGACCTCACCACCCTCCTCGAACGGCTCCGCAGCGCCGCCGACACGGTGGCCGACGTGGTGCGCGGCGGCGAGGGAAACATCATCGACGCCATCCAGTCGCCCGGCCAGAAGGAGATCCTCGACCGGTTGACGGCCGTGATGACCCTGGTGGAAGGGCACGGCGACTACGTCATGGACGCCGTCGGCCCCTCGGTGGTGCCCACGGTCGCCGACATCCGCGCCAAGTTCGCGGCGCGCCGCGAGGGCGGCTCCCGCCTCGACCGCACGATCCGCCGCCTGCTGGGCATCGAGCTCAAGATGAAGCAGTACGCCGAGGGCTCCGCCTTCGTCCGCGCGGTGGTGGGCAAGGTGGGCATGGACGGCTTCAACCGCGTCTGGACCTCCACCGAAACGCTCCCGACGACGCCGGAGATCTCCGATCCCGACGCCTGGATCCGCCGCGTCATCACCCCTCCGGCCCTCCCCGCCTAGCGCTCACCCCTTCCCGGCGTGCCTGGCCGGGCGGCGGCGGGACAGCGGGACAATGGCTTCCGTGGGACCTCATCCAGCCGTAGCCGACGTGCGCAGGGCCGTGCGGGAGGCGCTGGCCGACGTCCCCGGAGGGCGGCTGGTGCTGGCCGCCTGCAGCGGGGGCGCCGACTCCCTCGCGCTGGCCGCTGCCCTTGGGTTCGTGGCTCCGCGGGCAGGGCTGCGGGCGGGCCTGCTGACCGTGGACCACCGG
Source organism: Nonomuraea lactucae (assembly GCF_003313395.1). Classification (GTDB taxonomy): domain Bacteria; phylum Actinomycetota; class Actinomycetes; order Streptosporangiales; family Streptosporangiaceae; genus Nonomuraea; species Nonomuraea lactucae. The sequence goes on from NZ_QNFZ01000122.1 coordinate 5,408, forward strand.
CTCCAGCCCGGCTCGGCCGAGAGGGCCGCCGAGGTCGCCGGGATGGCCGGCGCGCTGGGGCTGGAGACGGCCGAGGTCCTCACCGTCGAGGTGGGCACCGAGGGCGGCCCGGAGGCCGCCGCCAGGGACGCCAGATACCGGGCGCTGGGCGAGGCCGCCGACCGGCTCGGGGCGGCGGCCGTGCTGCTCGGGCACACCAGGGACGACCAGGCCGAGACGGTCCTGCTGGGCCTGGCCAGGGGGAGCGGTCTCCGGTCGATCTCCGGGATGGCGGGCGGCGGCGGACGCTATCGCAGGCCGTTCCTGGAGATCCCGAGAGCGACCACCGTGGCGGCCTGCCGCGCGCTCGGCCTGACGCCGTGGGACGACCCGCACAACGCGAACCCCCGCTACACCCGGGTCCGCGTTCGCGCCCGGATCCTGCCGCTCCTGGAGGAGGAGCTCGGGCCGGGCGTGGCCGAGGCGCTCGCGCGGACGGCGAGACTGGCGAGGGACGACGCCGACGCCCTGGACGAGTGGGCCGAGAGGGCATACTTGGATTGCGCTCTTAGCGATATCGGCGGCTCCGTGACGCTGGCCGTACGAGCTCTGGAGGATCTTCCAGGCGCCGTGAGGCGGCGGGTCCTGCGGCGGGCGGCCATCGCGGCCGGAGCTCCTTCCGGGGCGCTGTCGGCGACGCACGTGCACGCCGTGGACCGCCTGATCACGCACTGGCACGGGCAGAAGGCCGTCGATCTGCCGGGGGGTCTGGCCGCCGTCAGGCGGTATGGCACCCTGATACTCGCCATCAGTCCCATCCCGTAAGGAACCACACGTGGACGCTGCCGAAATGGGCAAGGACCTCGAGAAGGTCCTCATTCCAGAGGACGAGCTCCAGGCCAAGATCAAAGAGCTCGCCGGGCGGATCGACGAGGACTACGCGGGCAAGGACGTGCTGCTCGTGGGCGTGTTGAAGGGCGCTGTCATGGTGATGGCCGACCTGGCCAGAGCGCTGCGCGTGCCTGTGCAGATGGACTGGATGGCCGTGTCGTCGTACGGCGCGGGCACCAGGTCGTCCGGTGTGGTGCGCGTGCTGAAGGACCTCGACACCGACATCATGGGCCGCCACGTGCTGATCGTCGAGGACATCATCGATTCCGGATTGACCCTCCACTGGCTGCTGGAGAACCTCAAGTCGCGCAATCCCGCCTCCCTGGAGGTCTGCACGGCGCTGCGCAAACCCGATGCGGTGAAGGTGCCGATCGAGGTGAAGTACGTGGGATTCGACATCCCCAACGAGTTCGTCATCGGTTACGGCCTCGATTACGCCGAGCGATTCCGCAACTTGCCTTTCATCGGAACACTCGCGCCCCACGTTTATAGGTAGCCATCTCGACAGGGCCGGGAACACGATGCAACCTGACGTACGTTGGTAGGGCAAGACCGGTGTAGCGCGCGGTCCCTCCGCGCGCCCTGCCGGTGTACCTTCTGACTTCTGAAGGGTGACCGCGTGTCCCCTTCGGGTAGTCAGAAGTCGCGGCGCCGGATGCCGCGGCCCCGGGCCGCACCGGGGTTCAAGGCCATGGTCAGGAAGGGACGGGCCCGCAAGGGGTTCCGCATCGGATGGATCTCAAGCGATTTACACGTGGGCCACTGCTGTGGATCCTGGGCATCGTCGTGCTGCTCCTGCTCGTCACTCAGCTCTGGAGCGGTGGGGGCAACTACAAGCAGGCCGACACGTCCACGGTCCTCCAGCAGATTCGCGCCGGAAACGTCAGCAACGCGAAGATTATCGACAAGGACCAGCGGATCGAGCTGTCGCTTTACAACGCGATCGCGGTCAGGCCTGGTGACTCCCCCACCAAGACGATCCAGTCCGACTGGGTCGCCGGTTACGGCGCCAAGCTGACAGACGAGCTTCAGGCACAGGTCGACGCCAAGAAGACCAAGAGCTTCACCATCGAGGTGCCCAAGGACAACCTCCTGGTCAGCATCCTGGTGAGCTTCCTGCCGTTCGTCATCATCGTGCTGATCTTCCTGTTCATCATGAACCAGATGCAGGGCGGCGGCTCGCGGGTGATGAGCTTCGGCAAGTCCAAGGCCAAGCTGATCACCAAGGACACTCCCAAGACCACCTTCGCCGACGTCGCGGGCGCCGACGAGGCCATCGAGGAGCTCCAGGAGATCAAGGAGTTCCTGCAGGCCCCGGCCAAGTTCCAGGCGATCGGCGCGAAGATTCCCAAGGGCGTGCTGCTCTACGGCCCGCCCGGTACCGGCAAGACCCTGCTGGCCCGCGCCGTCGCGGGTGAGGCCGGGGTGCCGTTCTACTCGATCTCCGGTTCCGACTTCGTCGAGATGTTCGTCGGTGTCGGCGCCTCGCGCGTGCGCGACCTGTTCGAGCAGGCGAAGGCCAACGCCCCGGCGATCATCTTCATCGACGAGATCGACGCCGTCGGCCGCCACCGCGGCGCTGGCCTGGGCGGCGGTCACGACGAGCGCGAGCAGACGCTCAACCAGCTGCTCGTCGAGATGGACGGCTTCGACGTCAAGGGCGGCGTGATCCTCATCGCCGCGACCAACCGGCCCGACATCCTCGACCCGGCGCTGCTGCGTCCCGGACGCTTCGACCGGCAGGTCACCGTCGACCGTCCCGACCTCGAGGGCCGCAAGGGCATCCTCAAGGTCCACGGCCGCGGCAAGCCGTTCGCGCCCAACGTCGACCTCGACGTCATCGCCCGGCGCACGCCCGGGTTCACCGGCGCCGACCTGGCCAACGTGGTCAACGAGGCCGCGCTGCTCACGGCGCGGGCCGACGAGAAGCTGATCACGATGGACACCCTCGAGGAGTCGATCGACCGCGTCATGGCAGGGCCCGAGCGCAAGAGCCGGGTCATGTCTGACAAGGAGAAGAAGATGATCGCCTACCACGAGGGCGGTCACGCGCTGGTGGCGCACGCGCTGCCCAACTCCGATCCGGTCCACAAGATCACGATCCTGTCCCGCGGCCGCGCTCTCGGCTACACGATGACGCTGCCGATGGAGGACAAGTTCCTGGCCACCAGGTCCGAGATGATGGACCAGCTCGCGATGCTGCTGGGCGGTCGCGCGGCGGAGGAGCTCGTCTTCCACGAGCCCACCACCGGTGCCTCCAACGACATCGAGAAGGCCACGGCCGTCGCCCGGCGCATGGTGACCGAATACGGAATGAGCGAGCAGCTCGGCGCCCGCAAGTTCGGCACCGGCCAGGCCGAGGTCTTCCTGGGCCGCGAGATGGGCCACGAGCGCGACTACTCCGAGAAGATCGCCTCCACGATCGACGAGGAGGTCCGCCGGATGATCGAGACGGCGCACGACCAGGCGTGGGACATCCTGGTCCAATACCGCGACGTCCTCGACAATCTCGTGCTCGAGCTCATGGAGAAGGAGACCCTCTCCCGCGAGCAGGTGCTGCAGATCTTCGCCCCGGTGGTCGTCAAGGAGCACCGCCCGTCCTATGCGGGTTACGGCAAGCGCCTGCCCTCCGACCGCCCGCCCATCCTGACCCCGAAGGAGCAGTCGGCCAACGGCTCGCTCACCGCGGGCCACCAGGACGCGCTGTCCTCTGGAGACGGTGCGTGAAATCGCACGACGTAGACCTGGGCCGGATCGAGAAGGCCGTCCGCGAGATCCTCTACGCCATCGGCGAGGACCCCGACCGCGACGGCCTGCTCGACACCCCGGCCCGGGTCGCCCGGGCCTACGCCGAGCAGTTCTCCGGCCTGGGACAGACGCCCGAGGACGTGCTCAACAAGGTCTTCGACGTCGACCACGACGAGATGGTGCTCGTCAAGGACATCGAGGTCTACTCGACCTGTGAGCACCACCTCGTCCCGTTCCACGGGTTCGCCCACGTGGGCTACATCCCCAACGACCGCGGCCAGGTGACGGGCCTGTCCAAGCTGGCCCGGCTCGTCGACGTGTTCGCCCGCCGCCCCCAGGTGCAGGAGCGGATGACGTCCCAGATCGCCGACGCCCTGATGCGCGTGCTGGAGCCGCGCGGGGCGATCGTGGTGCTGGAGTGCGAGCACCTCTGCATGACGATGCGCGGCGTCCGCAAGCCGGGCGCCAAGACCGTGACCTCGGCCGTCCGCGGCGACTTCCGCACCAGCGACAAGACCCGCTCCGAGGCGATGGCCCTCATCCTCGGCCGCCTCTAACCCCGCCGCAGGGGGTTCTCCCCAGGCTCTGGATTTACGGCTCGCCCCCGCCGTACGGGCTTTCAGGCTCTGGATTTACGGCACCGCCAACTACCCGCCACCCGCCGTACGGGCTTTCAGGCTCCGGATTTACGGCACCGCCAACCTGCCCGCCACCCGCCGTACGGGGCTGAGCGCCTCCAGGAAGACGCCCTCTGACCGGCACGTGGCCGGCCGCCGCAACGGCGCCTTCTGGGCCCCGGCCTCCCCCAACGCGACCCCTCCTTCCACCAAGCCGCCCGACGACCCGGCGACCCCCACCACGAGCCCTCCACCACTCGCGCCCCATGACACGAGCGGCCACGATGCGCGCCATCACTCCGCGAACGCACGGCCAGCGGCACGGGTGCGGTGGGTGCCCGGTGTGGTCGGCGGAACGGCACCGACGACCGGAACCGTAGGGCCCCCTGCGCCACGGCACAGCACCGATCAGCAGCACGTGACGACAGGCGGCACGGCACCGATCAGCGGCACCTGACGACGGGCAGCACGGCATCTGGCGGCGGTACCGATCGGCGGCACCATACAGGCGGACGGCACTGTGCGCCCGGTGGAACGGCACAGGGCGGTGGAACGGCACGGTGCGCCCGGTGGGACTGCAGAGGGCGGTGGGACGATGCGCCACGGTGGGACGGCACCGGGCGGTGGGGCTGTGCAGAGGGCGGTGGGACCGCGCAGGGCAGTGGAACGGTGTGCCCAGTGGGACGGCATCGGCTGGTGGGACCCGGGCCGGTGGTAGGGCGGCTCGGCCCTGCCTCCTTCCAGCTGGGGGGCGCTGGGTGGTGTCGGAGGGCTTTTGGGTGCGGCGGGCAAGTGAGGGGCTTGCCGAGAGGGGTGTAAAAAGGCGTCCAAAACGGAGGGAGGGGTGGCAAGAGCGGTTGCGTGGGATTCGTTATCCACAATGGGGGACCCATGACATCAACAGGTATGGGCAAGCGCCTAGGCTTGGCCCCATGACAAGCGTGCCCGGTCTGGCAGTCGAGGAGCGGTGCCTCGTCATGGGCGTGGTCAATGTGACGCCCGACTCGTTCTCCGACGGGGGCCTGTGGTTCGACGAGAGGGCTGCCATCCAGCACGGTCTCGAGCTGGTCGGCCAGGGGGCCGACCTCGTCGATGTAGGGGGCGAGTCCACCCGGCCGGGGGCGGCCAGGGTGTCCCTCGATGAGGAGCTGGCCCGGGTGGTGCCGGTGATCCGGGCGCTGAGCGCTGAGGGTGTGGCGGTCAGTGTCGACACGATGCGCGCCGAGGTCGCCAGGGCGGCCGTCACGGCCGGAGCGAGGCTGGTCAACGACGTCAGCGGAGGGCTGGCCGATCCCGACATGTCTCGCGTCGTCGCCGCCACCGGCGTCCCCTATGTGGTGATGCACTGGCGGGGCCACAGCCACGACATGCAGAGCCGGGCGGTCTACGCCGACGTTGTGACCGAGGTGCGCGAGGAGCTGGCCAAGCGGGTCGACCTGGTGCTGGCCGAGGGCGTGGCCGAGGAGCAGATCGTGCTCGACCCGGGACTGGGCTTCGCGAAGAACGCCGAGCACAACTGGGCGCTGCTGGCCGGCATGTCGCAGCTGGCCGAGCTGGGCTTTCCGCTGCTGATCGGGGCCTCGCGCAAAAGGTTCCTGGGGCGGTTGCTGGCCGATGCCGACGGCGCCCCGCGCCCGTTCAGCCGTTGCGACGATGCCACGGTGGCCGTGACGGCGCTCGCCGCGCAGGCCGGCGCCTGGTGCGTCAGGGTTCACGAAGTCGGCCCCAATGCCGATGCCGTCCGCGTGGCCGCTGCCTGGAAGAGAGCCGGAGCCAATACATGAGCGTCGACACTGCCGCCATCGAGACGGTCAACCAGGACTTCTACACCGCGATCGAGGCCGGTGACCTCGATCGGATGACGGAGATCTGGGCCGAGGACTCCGCCGATGAGCAGGTCACCTGCGTGCATCCGGGGTGGACCCTGCTCGCCGGCCGGTCCGAGGTGCTGCGCTCCTGGGCGCTCATCATGGCCAACACCACCTACATCCAGTTCGTGCTGACCGACGTCAACACGACGGTGCTCGGGGATGTCGCCGTGCTCACGTGCGTCGAGAACATCCTCACCGCCGGGGAGGAGGGGGAGTCCAGCTTCGCGGCGGGCAAGGTCGTCGCCAGCAACATCTACGTCCGCACTCCGCAGGGCTGGCGCCTGTGGATGCACCACGGCTCTCCGGTGCTCCAGGGCGACGACGACGAGGAGGAGGACGGTGAGCTGGAGCGCTGAGGTGGCCCCTCGTGTCCGTAGTCGCCTCGTGTCATGGCCGCTCGTCTCGTGGCCGCTCGTGTCGTGAGGGGGAAGGGGACGGCGAGGTTGAGTGCTGAAGGTGGTTGTGAGGCTCGGGGCGGTGACTTGCGCCGAGGGGTTTATGAGCGCAGGGGGCGGCGAAGTTGAACGCCAAGGGGGTTGTGAAGGCAGGGGGCGGCGAGGTTGAGCATGGTTGTGGTGGCGTGGACGGTGAGTTTTGAGCGTTGAGGGGCTTGTGGTGGTGGGGATGGCGAGTTTGAGCGTTGAGGGCTGTGGTGGTGGGGACGGTGAAGATTGAGCGTTGAGGGGCTTGTCGTGGTGGGGACGGTGATGGTTGAGCGTTGAGGGGCTTGTGGGTGTTTAAGGATGGTGATTTCGAGCGTTGAGGGGCGGCGGGCTTGGGCGGGGACGGCGTTGTGCTGGTGGAGGATGGCGACTGAGTCTGAGCGGTGACGGCATCGTGCCAGAGGAGGGCGAGGTTGAGCGCTGACCGCATCGCGCTGAAGGGCCTGCGGGCCCGGGGACGGCACGGTGTGCTGCCTGCCGAGCGCGAGCTGGGGCAGGAGTTCGTGGTGGATGCGACGCTGTTCCTCGACACCGCCCCCGCCGCGGCGGCCGACGACCTCACGAAGACCGTCCACTACGGCGAGCTGGCCGAGGCGCTGGTCAAGGTCGTGGAGGGTGAGCCGGTCGAGCTGATCGAGACGCTGGCCCAGCGTCTGGCCGACGTCTGCCTGGCCCGCGAGCCCGTCCGGTCCGTGGAGGTGAGCGTGCACAAGCCGGCCGCCCCGATCCCCCTGCCGTTCGACGATGTGATCGTGACGATCGAGCGGAGTCGCCCATGAAATGCGTCCTCTCTCTCGGCAGCAATCTCGGCCGGCGTTTCGAGACGCTGCAGGGAGCCATCGACACGCTCTTCGACGCGCCGGGGCTGGAGTTCGTGGCCGCGTCGCCGGTCTACGAGACAGAGCCGGTGGGCGGCCCCGGCGGCCAGAAGCCCTACCTCAACGCCATCGTGATCGCCGAGACCCGCCTCCAGCCGCGTACCCTGCTGGAGCGGGCACAGAGCGTCGAGAACGCCTTCGGGCGCGAACGTCTCGAACGCTGGGGTCCGCGTACGCTCGACATCGACCTGATCATGGTAGGAGAGACGATCAGCGACGACCCCGACCTGACCCTGCCCCATCCGCGGGCCCACGAGCGGGCCTTCGTGCTCGTGCCGTGGTCGATGGCCGACCCCGAGGGCCGCCTGCCCGGCCACGGTCCCGTCACCGAGCTGCTGATCGGGCTCGACCAGCAGGGCGTGTCGCTCCGTGCCGACCTCGAGCTGCAGAGCCCGGATTGAGGCCGACCCGTCCCGGCGTGCTCGTCGGTCTCGTCATAGTCGTGGCGTTGGTCACGTGGATGCTGGTCAAGCAGTTCTACGCGGCGCTGCCCATCGTGCCGTGGACGGCGATCCCCACCGTGCTGCTGCTGGCCGTCGGCGAGGCTTACAGCGCGTGGATGACGAAGGCCAGGATCGACCGCAGGCCCGGCACCAAGCCGGTCGAGCCGCTGGCGGTGGCCCGGCTGGCCGCCCTCGCGAAGGCGTCGGCCTACGCCGGGGCGGTGCTGGGCGGCATCTTCGCGGGCTTCGCGCTGCACACGGTCCAGATGTTCACGCTGCAGACGCCGCGCACGGAGTTCTTCGTCGCCACGGGCTCGTTCCTGGCGTTCGTCGTGCTCATCTGCGCCGCCCTCTTCCTGGAGAACGCCTGCCGCATCCCGAAGGACCCGGAGGATCAGAGGCCCAGGTAGAGCCCGAGGGCGTGCTCCACCGCGGCCATCTCGTTCCGTCCCAGGTAGTGGACCGGCTCTCCGTGGACGCGCGAGGTGTCGACGGTGCGGATCCGGTCGACGAGGAGACGCGTGCGCCGCCCGCCGAGCTCCACTTCCGGCCGGAAGACCGAGGGCCGCGCGCTGGTGGACGTGGGCACGATGGTCGCGACGGTCCACGACATGTCGGTGGGGCTCAGGACGAGGCCGAGGCGCCGCCCGCGCTGCTCGTGCCCCCTCTTCGCGTCTCCCAGGTCCACCCGGTAGACGGCGCCCCGGATCACCAGGCGTCCTCTTCGTCGGACAGGTCCTCATCCGCCAGCCGCTGGGCGTCGGCGCGTGCCTGCTTGAGCCAGATCTCCCGTTCGAGCAGGCGGAGCGCGCGACGGATCACATCGCTGGTGCGCTCGCCCTCCTCCATGGCGGCCTTGATGATCCGCTCGTCCTCGGGCGTGGCCCGGAATCCGATGTTCGCCATGTTTTCCAGGCTATCCACGCGTTCAACGTTTGTCCGGCACTTGTTCGACACTGGGACGCGGGCGGCCGAACAGGTGGACCATGGGCAGGGTGCAGACCAGCGGCCCGAGGATGGCGAGCGGGCGCTCCAGCCACCACGACAGGTCGGGCGGCACCTTCTGGCCCAGCGAGCCGAACAGCCACCACCCGATCCCCAGCGCGATCGCCATCCCGGTCGTGTGGAACAGGTACAGCGGCAGGGCGAAGCGATTGATGGTGCCGTTGACCCGGCTCCAGCCCGGCTTCTCCAGTACCCGCTCCATCGCCGGTCGGAGCACCTCGACCAGCCCGATCTGGAAGATCAGCAGGGCGACGATGACGAACGTGGGCGGGGCCATGTTCGACCACTTGTCGCCCGGCACGCCGACCATCGAGCCCGGGTAGATGCCCGAATACACCAGCCCGAACAGGGCGAACAGCCCGGTCCACAGCACCCCGACGTCGTAGCGCCGGGGGAGCGCCACGATCCGCTGGTAGAAGAACCCGGCCTGGTGGGCCAGCCCCCAGACCACGACCATGTTCAGCCAGCCCACCCACCCGACGCCGTACCGGAACCGCAGCACGTCGATCACCAGCGCGGTCCCGCCGAGCCAGATCAGGGCCAGCACGTCGTAGCGGCGGTGCAGCCAGAGCGCCACCGGCAGGAGCGCGATGAGCACCAGGTAGACGCCGAGGAACCACAGCGGGCTGAGCACGAGCAGCACGACCCGCCACATCCACTCGACGCCGAACACCCGCGTCACCACCGCGCCGATGGCCACCCACACGCCCGACAGGACGAGCGCCGGAACGGCCAGCGCCCGGATGCGCCGCCAGACGAACGCCCCGATGCCGACGCCGCGCATCCGGGCCCGGTTCCAGGACAGCAGGTGCACGTGTCCGCCGACGTAGAAGAAGAGCGGCAGCACCTGCAGCAGCCAGGTGAGGATCCACAGCCCCGAGGTGAACCCCAGCGGGCTGGTCGGCTCCGGCCCGGTCGGCTTCCACTCCAGGATCGTGAACGCCCAGTGCCAGACCACCACGACGATCAGGCTGAGCGCGCGCAGCCAGTCGACGTACTTGTCGCGCGGCGCGACGGCGGCGCCGGGCTCGTGCCGGGTGGTCACTTGTCGATGTCACCCACGACGAAGAACATCGACCCGAGGATGGCCACCATGTCGGCGACCAGGTGGCCGGGGAGTATCTCCCGAAGCACCTGGATGTTGCTGTAGGACGCGGACCGGAGCTTGAGCCGCCACGGGGTCTTGTCGCCCTTGGAGACGAGGTAGTAGCCGTTGATGCCGAGGGGGTTCTCGGTCCAGGCGTAGGTGTGCCCCTCCGGCACCTTCAGCACCTTGGGCAGGCGCTGGTTGATGGGCCCCGGCGGGAGAGAGCGGAGCCGGTCGACGCAGGCGTCGGCCAGGTCGAGCGAGACCTTCAGCTGGTCGAGCAGCACCTCGAAGCGGGCGTGGCAGTCGCCCGTGCCGCGCGTGACGACCTTCACGGGCAGTTCGTGGTAGGCGAGGTACGGGTCGTCGCGCCGCAGGTCGAAGTCGACCCCGGAGGCGCGGGCGATGGGGCCGCTCACCCCGTACTGCATGATCTTCTCGCGGTCGAGCACGCCGACGCCCCGGGTGCGGGCGAGGAAGATCTCGTTGTGCAGGATGAGGTCCTCGATGGCGGGGACGCGGCGACGGGTCTCGGCGACCGCCTCCGACACCCGGTCGAGCCACCCGTACGGGAGCTCCTCCTTCAGCCCGCCGACCCGGTTGAACATGTAGTGCATGCGCCCGCCGGAGATCTCCTCCATGACGGCCTGGATGCGTTCGCGCTCGTTGAACGCGTAGAAGACCGGGGTGATCGCGCCCAGCTCCAGGGGGTAGGAGCCGAGGAACATCAGGTGGCTGAGCACCCGGTTGAGCTCGGCCAGCAGCGTGCGCGCCCAGACCGCCCTGACCGGCGGCTCCATGCCGAGCATGCGTTCGGCGGCGATGACCACGCCGAGCTCGTTGGCGAAGCCGGACAGCCAGTCGTGCCGGTTGGCGAGCATGATGATCTGCCGGAAGTCGCGGACCTCGAACAGCTTCTCCGCGCCCCTGTGCATGTAGCCGATGATCGGCTCGGCGGTGGAGATGCGCTCGCCGTCGAGGGTCAGCCGGAGCCGGAGCACGCCGTGGGTCGACGGGTGCTGCGGGCCGATGTTGAGGATCATGTCCTCGGTGGCCAGCTCTTTCGCGCCCGCCCCGATGCCGACCACACGTTCCGTCATACGGCCATGCTGCCACCGGCCGCCGTGGTGAGCCAGCGCAGGGCGAGGTCAAGGAACGGCATGGACACGCATCCCAGCACCGGACAGGGGCAGATATAGCAGGAAATGGGGGGAGAAAACACCATGAAGAGGTTTGTGTTCGATGTCGCGGCGCTGGTCGCGCGCGTGACGCTGGGCGTGATCCTCGTGGCTCACGGGTGGCAGAAGTGGCAGGAGGGTCTGCCCGCCGCGGCAAAGGGGTTCGCCGAGATCGGCATTCCGCTGCCGCAGCTCGCCGCCGGGTTCACGATCGCCGCGGAGCTCGTGGGAGGCGCCCTGCTGATCATCGGCCTGCTGGTACGGCTGGCGGCGGCGGCGTGGTTCGTCGTGGGCCTCGGCGCCCTCGTCTTCGTGCACGGCTCGCAGGGCATATTCGTCCGAGAGGGCGGCTGGGAGTTCGTCGCCTCGCTGATGGCGCTCTGCCTGCTGTTCATCGCGGTAGGCGGAGGCAGGTTCGGCATCGACGGGATCGTCCACGGGACGTGGTCGAAGAGGCGTGCCGCGTCCCGGCCCGCCACGGAGACCACCGCGGGGAGCACCACCACCGGAGGCACCACCGGGGGCACCACCGGGGGCACCACCGGGGGCACCACCGGGGGCACGGTCGCCGGAGGGACGGCGGCCCCGCCGGGGAGCGTTCCGCGCCAGGGCACCGGCCAGGGGGAACCGGCGCGCGACGACATGAGCGACATGGACGCCCTGTTCACCGAGGACCCGGCGAAGCGGAAACCGCCGAACCGCTGAAGGCCCGCCGCCGGGCCGCCTCCGGTCTGGCCGGGGCAGATCCGGCGCCGGGGTCAGGCGGTGGCTCGCGTGACGAGGTCTCGCAGGGCCTCGACGAGGCGGTCCACGTGCTCCTCGGTGGTTCCGATGCCGATCGAGGCCCGCACCGCGGAGGCCGTGTCGTCCTCGCAGCCGCCGCCCTGCTCGCTCAGCAGGTGCTGGAGGAACGGGTGCGCGCAGAACTTCCCGTCGCGCACGCCGATCCCGTACTCGGTGGACAGCGCCTCGGCGACCTCCCGCGCCGAGTAGCCGTCCACGGTGAACGAGACGATGCCCACGCGCGGGTGGTCCGCGCCCCACAGCGACAGCTCACGCACGCCGCCGATCGAGGTCAGCCCAGCGCGGAGCCGGGCGATGAGCCGCTCCTCCTCGCGGACGAGCGGGGTCCAGCCGGTGGCGGTCAGCGCGTCGCAGGCGGCGGCCAGGGCGATGGCGCCCAGCACGTTCGGCGTGCCCGCCTCGTGCCTCGGCTCGGGGTCGTCGTGCCACTCGACGCCCGCGGCGCCCTCGGAGGCCGTCGCCACCGCGCGGACCGCGCCGCCGCCCTTGAGGTACGGCTCCCCGCCGGCCAGCCAGTCGCGCCGCCCGACCAGCACTCCGGCGCCGAACGGCGCGTAGAGCTTGTGCCCGGAGAAGGCCACGTAGTCCAGGTCGAGGGCGGTCAGGTTGAGCCGCCGGTGCGGCACCAACTGCGCGGCGTCCACCAGGATGCGGGCGCCGTGGCGGTGGGCGATGTGGGCCAGGGCGGCGATCGGCCAGAGCTCGCCGGTGACGTTGGAGGCGGCGGTGACCACGAGCAGCTTGGGCCCGTCGATGGCGGCCAGCGCCTCGTCGGCCGCGCGCACCGCCTCGCCGGGAAAGGCAGGGGGAGACAGGCGTACGGACCGCTCCCAGGGCAGGAGGGAGGCGTGGTGCTCGCTGTCGAACACGACCGCGGTGGCGCCGGCGGGCAGGCAGCCGGCCAGCAGATTCGTGGCGTCGGTGGTGTTGCGCGTGAAGATCACGGCATCGTCGGCGCGGGCCCCGACGAAGGCCCGGACCGTGTGGCGGGCCTGCTCGTAGCGGGCGGTGGTGAGCTGGGAGGCGTATCCCGCGCCGCGGTGCACGCTGGAGTAGGCCGGGAGCGCGGCGGCGACGGCGGCGCTGACCGGCTCCAGACAGGGGGCGCTCGCCGCGTAGTCCAGGTTGGCGTATCCCACCAGCCTGCCGCCCTTGACCGGAACCTCCAGGTCGGCCCCCAGCACGGCCGGGATGGGACGGCGGCTCTGCCTGCCCGGCTCCTCCACTGCCTGGCCGGGCTGGGCGGGCACGGAGTTGAAGATCGTCAACGTGGACACGGCGGTTCCTCCCAAGGGCCGTCGGACCCCAGGAAGCAGCCAGGGAGCCCGCGCTTGCCCGCCACACCTCGTGACGGACCAGGTCTTCACCCGGGGCACCCCGCCGCGGACGCGAGGGTTGCCGGCCAGCTAGCCGGGGCTTGACGCTGGCACTCATGACCTACGAACCGCACTATAACCGACACCCGCCCATCGAACGCAAATCGCGAACTTCCGGGGAGTCCCGATCGTTGCTCCCGGATACAGCCCCGAACCCGTGCGCCCTGGAGGTAGGACAATGTTGGAGTGGGTGGCCGACCCGCAGATCTGGATAGGGTTCTTCACCCTTGTCGCCCTGGAGATCGTCCTCGGCATAGACAACATCATCTTCATCTCCATCCTGGCCGGGAGGCTGCCGCCGGAGCAGCGCGACAGGGCGCGGGTCCTGGGGCTGGCCGCGGCCCTGATCACCCGCCTCCTGCTGCTGCTGGCGCTGTCGTGGGTGGTACGGCTCACCGAGCCGCTGTTCGAGGTGCTCGGCCAGGAGATATCCGGGCGCGACCTGATCCTCCTGCTCGGTGGGCTGTTCCTGCTCGCCAAGAGCGTGACGGAGATCGGGCACAGCATGGAGCTGAAGGGTGAGGACGGCAAGAAGCGCGCGGTCACCTCCTTCACCGCGGTCATCCTGCAGATCATGGTCCTCGACGTCGTCTTCTCGCTCGACTCGGTGATCACCGCGGTCGGCATGGTCGACGAGCTGGGCGTCATGATCGCGGCCGTGGTCGTCGCGGTTCTCGTCATGCTGGTCGCCTCGGGGCCGATCAGCAGGTTCGTGGACAGGCACCCGAGCATCAAGATGCTGGCGCTCTCGTTCCTCGTGCTGATCGGGGTGGTGCTCATCGCCGAGGGGCTCGAACAGCACATCCCCAAGGGCTACATCTACTTCGCGATGGCGTTCTCCGTCATCGTCGAGCTGCTGAACATCCGGATGCGCAGCAGGCAGGTCAAGCAGGAGGCCGCTTCGTAAGATGCAATAGTGCGCTTTGATCCCTGGAATCCGGATTTCGTCGCTCATCCCTATGGCGTGTACGCCGACCTCCGGCGCGACGCCCCCGTCAGCTACTACGAGCCCACGGGCCAGTGGCTGATCTCCCGGTACGCCGACGTCAACGCCCTCCTCAGGGACCGCAGGCTGGGCCGTTCGTACCTGCACGCGGCCACCCACGAGGAGTTCGGCCGCGAGCCGGAGCCGGAGTTCCAGGAGCCGTTCTGGCGGGTGATCAGGGCCGGCATGCTCGACGTGGAGCCGCCGGTCCACACCAGGCTGCGCCGCCTGGTCTCCAGGGCGTTCACCCCGCGCATGGTCGAGTCGCTGCGGCCCCGGGTGCGGGCCATCGCCGCCGGACTGGTCGACACCTACGTGGACAAGGGCGGCGGCGACCTGATCGCCGAGGTGGCGGAGCCGCTTCCGGTGACGGTCATCGCGGAGATGCTGGGCGTGCCCGAGGCCGACCGCCACCTGCTGCGCCCCTGGTCGGCGGAGATCTGCGGCATGTACGAGCTCAACCCGCCGCCCGAGGCGCAGCACACGGCCGTCCGAGCGGCGAGCGAGTTCGCCGGCTACCTCAAGGGCCTGGCACGTGAGCGCGCCGCGCGCCCGGGCGAGGACCTGATCTCGGCGCTCGCCCAGATCGACGAGTTGACCGAGGACGAGCTGGTCGGCACCTGCGTGCTGCTGCTCAACGCCGGTCACGAGGCCACCGTGAACGTGACCGGCAACGGCTGGTGGTCGCTGTTCCGCAACCCCGCCGAGCTGGTACGGCTGCGCGCGGACCGGGGCCTGCTGCCCACCGCGATCGAGGAGCTGATGCGGTGGGACACCCCGCTGCAGATGTTCGAGCGGTGGGTGCTGGAGGACATCGAGGTGCACGGCACCCGCATCCCGCGCGGCGCCGAGGTCGCGCTGCTGTTCGGCTCGGCCAACCGCGACCCGGAGGTGTTCGAGGACCCCGACCGCCTGGACGTGGGCCGCGCCGACAACCCGCACATCTCGTTCGGCGCGGGCATCCACTTCTGCCTGGGCGCGCCGCTGGCCCGGATCGAGCTCGCGGAGTCGTTCGGCGCGATGCTGGACCGGGCGGCCAGGCTGGAGCTCGTCAGCGAGCCGGTCTGGAAGCCGGGCTACATCATCCGCGGCCTGGACTCGCTCGACCTGCGCGCCGCCTGACGCGGCCCCTCGGCGCCTCGGGGTCGGCGCCTCGGTGCCGGCGGCTCAGGCGGAGCCCGGACGAAGGCTCAGGAGGAGCCGGTCGAAGCCGCGCGTCAGCGGCTCTGGACGAGCCAGCCGAAGCCGCCGAGACCGTTCGGATCGATCAGCTCGGCCTCCTCGGAGGCGCGGGCCAGTGCCCGGAGATAGCCGCGCGGGTCCTGCCGCGCCAGGTCGAGGGGCGGGCGGCCGGCGGTGACCCCCAGAGCGCGTAGCGCGTCACGCTGTGTGGACAAGGCTGTGGATATCCCTCCGGCCCGCTCACCGGCCGCGGCGCAGGCGTCGAGCGCCACGTGCGCGGTGATGTCGCAGGTGCCGTCCGGTATGGGGGGCACCACCGCGCCGTCGCGGTATCCGGTGAGCGTGCCGCAGGCCGGACGGTTATCCACAGGGTGTGCATAGTCAATGGCGAGCGCGCGGCCTCGTACGAGCCGTGCCAGCACCGACGCCCAGGCCGCGTCGCGAGGACGGCCGACCTCCGCGCGCGCCCCCACGGCGCCCAGCGGCCACCACCGGTCGAGCCAGTCGCGGTCGGCCGGACACAGGGGACCGTCGAGCCGCTCCTCGCCCGTGCGGGTGTCGACCATGACGAGGCGCGGGCCGTCGGGAGTCTGCTCGGCCACGTCGAGCGGGATGTTGTCCAGCCACTCGTTCGCGATCGCCAGTCCGGTGATCGAGGGCGGGATGGTGGGGCGCCAGGCGATCGGGTCGGGCAGCCCGTCCGGTCTCGGGGAGAGCTCGACCGCCGTGATGCGCAGCCGTTCGCGCAGCTTGGGGTCGGCGGCGTCGAGCACGTGGCTCGCCAGCAGCCCCTCACCGGCCCCGATGTCCACCAGGTCCAGCGCCGGCGGCCCGCCGAGCTCGGCGTCGACCTCCACCAGCAGCGCGAGCACCGCCTCGGCGAACGCGGGTGTGGCGCTCACCGAGGTGCGGAAGTGCCCGGAGGGGCGTTCTCGGAGGTAGAAACCGTCCTCGCCGTAGAGCGCGCGCTCCATGGCCTCGCGCCAGGTGAGCCACATGCCTGGACTATCTCATGATCGGCGGCGACACGGAGCCGGTCCGAGCTCCCTCTCCGGGCCGGTCAGTCGGCGGATGGCCGGCCGTGGCGGGCACCTCCCAAGAGGCCGCACGTCAGGTGTGGGCGTCGGGTCCGGTGGGGGACTCGGCGCCCGCCGCCATCCGGTCAACCCCTCTCCTCATCTCTTCCGACAGGGGGTGCGCCATTCGTCTTCCCTTGTCCTATTTGTCGTTAACTCAACATGCGGCAAAACCCCCGTCACGTGCGAAGTCAGGGTCGGCCGTTACGCTGGGCGGCAGTGCCATCAGGTCGACAGGGGTGGACGTCATGGACGCAGGTGAACGCCCGGCACGGCTGGCCGTCGGAGTGCTGGGGGCGGGGAAGGTGGGCTCCGCGCTCGGCGCGGCGCTCGCGCGGGCCGGGCACCGGGTCGTCGCCGCCAGCGGGGTGTCCGACACCTCGCACCGCTGGGCGGCCGAGCGGCTGGGCGTGGTGCCCTCGCGGCCCGACGAGGTGGTCGACGCCGCTGAGCTCATCCTGCTCACGGTGCCCGATGACGCGCTGCCCGACTTGGTCAACGGGCTCGCCACGACCGGGGCCGAGCTCAAGGGCAAGCTGCTGGCGCACACCAGCGGCGCGTACGGGCTCTCGGTGCTGGAACCGGCGGCCAGGGTCGGCGCGCTGCCGCTCGCGCTCCATCCGGTCATGACGTTCACCGGCCGCGACGACGACCTCAACCGCGTCACGGGCTGCTCGTTCGGCGTGACCGCGCCCGACCCGCTCAGGCCCATCGCCGAGGCCCTGGTCATCGAGATGGGCGGGGAGCCGGTCTGGATCGCTGACCGTGACCGCGCCCTCTACCACGCGGCCCTGGCGGGGGCCGCCAACCACATGGTCACGCTGATCGCCGAGTCGTCCGAGCTGCTGCGGCGCATCGGTGTCGAGCATCCCGGCCGGATGCTGGGCCCGCTGCTCGGGGCCGCGCTCGACAACGTGCTCAGGCTCGGCATCGCCGGGCTCACCGGGCCGGTGGTGCGCGGCGACGCCGGCACCGTGCGCAAGCACGTGGACGCGCTGATCCTGGCGGCACCCGAGGCGGCGGACGCCTACATCTCGCTCGCTAGGCTCACGGCCGACCGCGCGCTCGCCGCCGGGCTGCTCAAGCCCGAGGAGGCGGAGCGCCTGCTCGACGCGCTGGGAGGCAACAGATGGACCTGATCGTCGCCGGGGACCGGTCCGAGCTGGCGAAGGCCCGTGGGGAGGGGCGGGTGGCGCTGGTGCCCACCATGGGCGCGCTGCACGAGGGCCACCGCTCGCTGATCCGTGCGGCCCGTGGCCGTGCCGACCAGGTCGTGGTGAGCGTCTTCGTGAACCCCCTGCAATTCGGGCCTAACGAGGATTTTTCGCGATATCCGCGTACATTCGACGCCGACCTCGAGACGTGCCGGGCCGAAGGGGTGGACGTCGTGTTCGCGCCCTCGGTGGAGGCCATGTACCAGCCGGACCGCCAGGTCGAGGTCACGTCGGGCCGGATGGGCACGATCGTCGAGGGCGCCTGCCGGCCCGGCCACTTCGACGGCGTGCTCACGGTCGTGCTGAAGCTGTTCAACCTCGTACGGCCGGACCTCGCGGTCTTCGGCCAGAAGGACGCCCAGCAGCTCGCGCTGATCCGCCGCATGGTCGCCGACCTGGACCTGCCGATCGAGATCCTGGGCGTGCCCACGGTCCGCGAGCCCGACGGCCTGGCCCTGTCGAGCCGCAACCGCTACCTGTCGGCCGGCGACAGGCAGGTCGCCCTGTCGCTGTCCCGAGCCCTGCTGGCGGGGGTGGCGCGGTCCACGCCCGCCGAGGTCCGGGCGGCGGCGCGGGCCGTGCTCGACGACGCGCCCGCTGAGCTGGCGGTCGACTATCTGGCGCTCGTCGATCCGGCCACGTTCACCGAGGTGCCCGACTCGTACGACGGCGAGGCCGTGCTGGCGGTCGCCGCGAAGGTCGGCACCACACGACTGATCGACAACATGATCGTGACCCTGGGGCCGCGCAGGAGCGCGTGAGCGAGCAGGGCCGAGCCGTCCCCCGGGGAAGGGACACCCGTCGGCAGGCGTTATCGTCATTGTGACGAAATCGCCCGACGAGGAGACCCCCATGAGTGCACCCGCGATCCCGTTGCGGTTGACGGCTCCCGCTCCCGGCTGGGTCGTCGAGGCGGACGTGGTCGTCGTGGGCTCCGGCATCGCCGGGCTCACCGTCGCCCTGCGCCATGCCGAGCTCGACCCCGCCGCCAAGGTCCTGGTCGTCACCAAGGACGTGCTCTCCTCCGGCTCGACCCGGTGGGCGCAGGGTGGCATCGCGGCCGTGCTCGACCCGGACGACACGCCTGAGGAGCACCTCAGGGACACGCTGCTCGCCGGGGTCGGCCTGTGCGACGTGCGGGCCGTACGGACTCTCGTGACCGAGGGGCCGGGAGCGCTGCGGCGGCTCATGGAGCGCGGTGCGCGCTTCGACCGGACGGCCGACGGGGAGCTCCAGCTCACCCGGGAGGGCGGCCACCGGCGCGACCGCATCGTGCACGCGGGGGGCGACGCGACCGGGGCGGAGGTGCAGCGCGCACTGGTCGAGGCGGTCCGCGCGTGCACGTCGATCGAGGTCATCGAGCACGCGCTCGTGCTCGACCTGCTCAAGGACGCCCGCGGCCGGGCCAGGGGCGTGACGCTGCACGTCATGGGCGAGGGCGCGCGCGACGGGGTGGGCGCCGTCCACGCCGGGGCCGTGGTGCTGGCCACCGGCGGCATGGGCCAGGTGTACGCCGCCACGACCAACCCCGTCGTCTCCACGGGCGACGGCGTGGCGCTCGCGCTCAGGGCCGGGGCGGTGGTGCGCGACCTCGAGTTCGTCCAGTTCCACCCGACCGTGCTCTGGCTCGGCGAGGGCTCGTCCGGCCAGCAGCCGCTCATCTCCGAGGCGGTCAGGGGCGAGGGCGCGATCCTGGTCGACCACGAGGGCGACGCGTTCATGCGCGGCGTGCACGAACTCGCCGATCTGGCGCCCCGCGACGTCGTCGCCAAGGCCATCATGCGCACGATGCGCGAGACGGGGCGCGACCACGTCCTCCTCGACGGCCGCCACTTCGGGGAGGAGAGGTGGCGGGCCAGGTTCCCGACCATCTACGCCGTCTGCCGCGAGCACGGCATCGACCCGGCGGCCGAGCCCATCCCGGTCGCTCCCGCAGCCCACTACGCGAGCGGCGGCGTCCGGACCGACCTGCTCGGCCGTACCTCCATCGACGGCCTGTACGCCTGCGGCGAGGTCGCCTGCACGGGCGTGCACGGCGCGAACCGGCTCGCGTCCAACTCCCTGCTCGAAGGGCTGGTGTTCGCCGAGCGCATCGCCGCGGACATCCACGCCACCGGCCACGACGCGACCGCCGCCCCGGTGGTGGCGGCCCCCGCGAGCGCCGGTCTGGTGGATCCCCGGGCGAGGACGCGGATCCAGGCGCACATGAGCAGGGGAGCGGGCGTCCTGCGGGCGCGCGAGTCGCTCGCCGACACCGCCAGGGCACTGCGCGACGCCCGCTGGACGCCGGTCCAGGTGGCGCCCCGCACTGAGTCGTGGGAGGCGACGAACCTGCTCACGGTCGCCACCGTCCTCACGGCCGCGGCCGCCGCGCGGCTGGAGACGCGAGGGTCGCACTGGCGGGACGACTTCCCCGAACGGGACGACGACGAGTGGCTGGGGCACCTGGACGTGACCCTGACCGAGGAGGGCCTGAGGATGACCTACACCCCGCACGGCGACGCGATGCCCGCGCGCCTGGCGCAGGAGCTCGCGGCCGCCGGGCTCGACCCGGCCGAGGTCGACGCGCTCGTCGGCCGGGCGCTCGCCGAGGACCTTCAGGAGGCCGGCGACGTGACGAGCCTGGCGACCATCCCGGCGGACCAGCGCGCGGTGGCCGACGTGGTGGCCCGCGCCGACGGCGTCGTCTCCGGTCTCGCCGTCGCCGAGGCCGTCTTCGTGCGGCTCGGCGCGGCCCGCGCCGAGCGCGGGGCCAAGGACGGCGAGCGCGTCAGAAAGGGCGACGTGCTGATGACCGTGGAGGGGCCCGTCAGGGGGGTGCTGACCGCGGAGCGCACGGCGCTGAACCTCCTGACGCACCTGTCCGGCATCGCCACGCTGACCGCCAGGTGGGTGGAGGCGGTCAGCGGCACCAGGGCACGCGTCCGCGACAGCCGCAAGACGCTGCCGGGGCTGCGCTCGCTGGAGAAGTACGCGGTGCGCTGCGGAGGCGGCGTCAACCACCGGATGTCGCTGTCCGACGCGGCCCTGATCAAGGACAACCACGTGGTGGCGGCGGGCGGCGTGGCCGAGGCGTTCCGCGCGGTCAGGGAACGCTACCCGGACCTGCCGATCGAAGTGGAGATCGACCGGATGGACCAGCTCGAACCGGTGCTCGAAGAGGGGGCGGAAGAGATCCTGCTCGACAACTTCACCATCGAGGACACCACGCGTGCCGTACAAATCACGAAAAATCGGGCGCGCTTGGAAGCGAGCGGGGGGTTGACCTTGGAATCGGCCCGTGATGTGGCTGAAACTGGCGTTGACTACCTTGCTGTGGGAGCGCTCACCCACTCGGCGCCGGCCCTTGACATCGCACTGGACCTACGGGGGTAATGGGATGCTGCTCACGATCGACGTCGGCAACACGCACACGGTGCTCGGCCTGTTCGAGGGGGAGGACGTCATCGAGCACTGGCGCCTCGCCACCGACCCGCGTCGCACCGCCGACGAGATCGCCGTCGTGCTCCAGGGGCTGCTGGCCCAGTCTCCGCTGCTCAAGGGAGCCGACATCAGCGGCATCGCGATCTGCTCCACCGTGCCGAGCGTGCTCAACGAGATGCGCGAGATGTGCCGTCGCTACTACGGCGACGTCAACGCGGTGATCGTGGAGCCGGGCGTGCGCACGGGCGTCCCCGTCCGCATGGACAACCCCAAGGAGGTCGGCAGCGACCGCATCGTCAACGCGCTCGCGGCCATCGACCAGTACGGGGGGCCCTGCATCATCGTCGACTTCGGCACGGCCACCTCGTTCGACGCGGTGTCGGCCAAGGGCGAGTACGTGGGCGCGGTCACCGCCCCCGGCATCGAGATCTCGGTGGACGCGCTCGCGGCGGCGGGCGCCCAGCTGCACAAGGTGGAGCTCGTCAGGCCACGTTCGGTCATCGCCAAGAACACGGTCGAGGCGCTCCAGGCCGGGATCATCTACGGCTTCGCCGGCCAGGTGGACGGCATCGTCGAGCGGATGGCGACGGAGCTGGCCGACGACCCGGAAGAGGTCACCGTGGTCGCCACGGGCGGGCACGCGGCGCTGGTGGTGAGCGAGTCACGCTCGATCGACCTGCACGAGCCGTGGCTGACCCTCATCGGCCTGCGGCTGATCTACAACCGCAACGTGGCCTAGAACGTTCCCCACGTGGAACAGGCGGCCCCCCGCTCGGGAAGGGGCCGCCTGTCGAATATGTGCGCCACGCCGGCTGTGGTGACTACTCGGTCTCGGCGGTGTAGAGGTAGTCCCAGTCGCCGCACTTGGTGACGTAGTTGCTGTAGGGGCGCACCTGGCAGACCTTCGCCCGCAGGCTGAAGACGTCGTCGGTCTCGAAGTGGAACTTCTTGTAGCCGGGGTAGCCGCAGTACTTCTTGGTGTAGACGGTGGACCAGTGGTGGTCGAAGTCGCTGGCCTGGAACTTCACGTACGCGCACTTGCCACCCTCGTGGTAGGTCCGGTTGTCCAGGTCGTACAGCCTGCCCCTGACGTGCGCGTTGTTCGACTCCTGGTCCTCGTCCCACTCAACGCCGACCCAGCCCTGCGCCTTGGCGAGGTGGTGCCTGGCGTAGATCGGGCCCCAGTAGTCGTCAAAGTCGTAACCGGACGAAGTGGCCGGCGAGGCGGTCGTGGCGTTCGCGGCGGAAGGCAGCGACAGGGCCAGCGCGGTGGTGGCTGCGACGGCGAGGAAACCTGTCGCGATCTTCTTCATCATGATCTCTCCCTGAGCTCTTCCCGGGCCGGCGCCCTGCCGATCCCCCCCGAGCTCATGCGTCATTGGTAAGCGAGAGGCCTTGCAGCGGCCCTACAGCCCTCCTTCAGGCAGCCGACGAGCCCTTGCAGTTCGCCATATCCCCTACGCTTTGTTGGTGTGAGCGACGAACTTCCCGAGCAGATGCGAATCCGGAGAGAGAAGCTCGACCGCCTTCGCAGCGAGGGCGTCGATCCTTACCCGGTGAACTTTCCGCGCACCTCGACCAACGCCGAGGTCAGGGCGCGCCATCAGGGCCTGGAGCCCGACACCGCCACCGGTGACACGGTGGCCGTCGCGGGCCGTGTCATGCTCAACCGGGTGGGCGGCAAACTCTGCTTCGCCACGCTGCGCGACGGCAGCGGCGACCTGCAGGTCATGATCTCGCTCGACAAGGTCGGCGAGGAGTCGCTGGCCGCCTGGAAGCGCGACATCGACCTGGGCGACCACGTGGGCGTGACCGGAGAGGTGATCACCTCTCGGCGCGGCGAGCTGTCGATCCTGGCCGACCGCTGGCAGCTCACGTCCAAGTGCCTGCGCCCGCTGCCGGAGAAGCACGTCGGTCTCACCGACCCCGAGGCCCGGGTGCGCCAGCGCTACGTCGACCTGATCGTCAACGACGAGGCCCGCCAGATGGCCCGCGTGCGCAGCGCCGCCGTGCGCGCCGTGCGCGACTTCTGGCACGAGGAGGGCTATCTCGAGGTCGAGACGCCGATGCTGCAGCCCATCCACGGCGGCGCGACGGCCCGGCCGTTCCGGACCCACATCAACGCCTACGACATGGAGCTCTACCTCCGCATCGCGATCGAGCTCTACCTCAAGCGGCTGGTGGTCGGCGGCATCGAGAAGGTCTTCGAGATCAACCGCAACTTCCGCAACGAGGGCGCCGACTCCACGCACAACCCCGAGTTCACGATGCTCGAGGCCTACGGCACCTACCTCGACTACAACGACATGGCCGACCTGACCCAGCGGATGTACCAGAAGGCCGTGGTGGCGGCGCTGGGCACCTCGGTGGTCACCCACGACGGGGTCGAGATCGACCTGGGCCTGCCCGAGTGGCCCCGGGTCACCCTCTACGGCGCTGTGTCCGAGGCGGTAGGCGAGGAGATCACCACCGAGACCCCGCTGGAGCGCGTGCGCGTGCTCGCCGACAAGCACGACGTGCACTGGGATCCCAAGTGGGGCCAGGGCAAGCTCGTCCAGGAGCTGTTCGAGGAGCTCGTCGAGCACACGCTCATCCAGCCCACCTTCGTGATGGACTACCCGCTGGAGACCTCGCCGCTGGCCCGCACCCACCGCGACAACCCGCTGCTCACCGAGAAGTGGGACCTGATCGGCTTCGGCACCGAGCTGGGCACCGCCTACTCCGAGCTCAACGACCCGATCGAGCAACGCCGCCGCCTGGTCGAGCAGTCCCTGCTGGCGGCGGGCGGCGACCCCGAGGCCATGCAAGTGGACGAGGACTTCCTGCAGGCCCTCGAGTACGCGATGCCGCCCACCGGTGGCATGGGCGTCGGTATCGACCGGATGATCATGGCCTTCACCGGCAAGAACATCCGCGAGACCATCCTCTTCCCGCTGGTCAAGCCGTCTCAGTGAGCGTCACGCTATGGGGGCGCACAGAAAGGCCCGATCGAAACAGATCCAAAAGCGGGGCTCGGGTGGCTGGTAGAGGGATGATCGGTGCGCTGTCAGGGCACGTGTGACGGCTGATCGCGCCCCCAAGTGTGCAGACGTATGGCCGCTCCTTCGCGCGCCGCGAAGGAGTCAGTTAACGCGGTCAAATGCCACGATTGTCATGCTTGACGGCCTTTCCTGGATGCGTTTACGTTCTGCGGGACGAGCGGACATGCTCGGGTACGTGACGTCTCCGAGTTCTGCTGTTGGGGGGAGGGCTCCCGATGGATGTGCTCACCGAGGGCGTTGAGCTGAGTCAGGCAGATCTTGCTCTGCTGGCGGAGCTTGCCAAGGGAGTCACCGTCGATCGGGTCGGAAGGCGCCTGGACATCAGCGGGCGCACGGTGCGCCGCCGGTTGCGCGGCATCTGCGATCGCATCGGGGTGGCCACGGCGATCGAGGCCGTGGCGTGGGCGGCCCGCCGCCAGCTGATCTGAGGCACCCGCCGCTCCTGGCCGCTCGGTCAGCCTGCGACGCGTACAGCGCCGGCAAACGGGCGCTTGGCGATCGACGCGACGCGCACGACGTCGCCGGTCCGGGGTGCGTGGACCATCAGCCCGCCCCCGATGTAGATGCCCACGTGGTGCAGGTCGTTGTAGAAGAACACCAGGTCTCCCGCCCGCAGCTCCTGCCGGGAGACGTGCCGGCCGGCGGTCCACTGGCTGCCGGTGTAGTGCGGCAGCGAGATGCCGACCCGCTGGAAGGCCGCCATGACCAGGCCCGAGCAGTCGTACCCGCTGGGCCCATCAGCACCCCAGATGTACGGTTTGAGCTGCTGCGTGAGCGCCCACTTGGCGGCCTCGGCGGCCCTGCCGGCGCCGACGACCGGCAGGTTGACCCGCACGGCGCGGGTGCCCGGGCGGCCGGCCTCGCCGAGCGCCCGCCGGTAGAGGTTGCCCTCCACCTTGGCCACCAGCTTCACGATCTTGTCGCGCTTGGCGTCGAGGTCGGTGACGAGCCTCCGCACCTCTTCCATGCGGGTCTTGGCGCCGTCTCTGGCCTGCCTGGCCGTCTGCATCGCCTGGAGGACCTGCCTGAGCTGCTCGCCCTGCTCCTGTTCGAGCGCGAAGGTGGTGGCCGCCCGGTCGAGGAACTGGTCGGGGTCGCTGGAGGACATGAACGGCAGCGCCATGCCGAAGCCGCCGGTCATGTACTCGTTCTGGACCAGCAGGGAGGCCGCGGTGCGCTTGGCGGCCAGCTCGGCCTCGCTGGCGGCCAGTGCCTCCTTGGCGGCCTCGGCCGACTTCTCGGCGGACTTGAGCTTCTCGCGCTGGCCGTTGTACTGCTCGGCCAGCGTCTCGATCTCCGTGTGCATCTTCTCGACCTGCTTGGACAGGGCCTCGAGGGACGGCTCGGGATCCGCGGCGGCCGGAGCGGCGGGGACGACGACGAGCCCGGCGAGCCCGGCGAACGCGGTGATCACGGTGAACGCGGCGAGCGCGGTGCGGAGGACGGCGAGACGGCGCGGGACGGACCGTTTCGGAGGGCGGGCTTGTGTGCCCGCCGAAACCCTCTCGTGACCGCGCGTGCGCTTCACCAACCGGCTCCTCTCATCGACGCCTACCGGGTTAGCTGGCGGGTTCGGGCCGGAGCAGCCCTACCGAGCTGGACGCTCGGACTCACCCCGGGTGGCGCTCGGACGAGCTCGCCACCGGCGGGTCCCCGGCTCCCCCTACGGGGATTGGGCGCGTTCCCACGCGGGGCGCGCGGGTGACATCGTCGGTGGACACTAGTGCACCTTGAGTTGGTGCTCAACCAGAACTGCCAACTCTGTAGAGGTTTCGCTACCGAAGGGTCACAAGGTGATGTCGCGCCCAGCCGTACATGGCTGACTTTATGCCCTGTTTGCCGATGCTTGGGCCAGATGTTGCCTGGCTCGTGTACGCCGGAGCGATATGCCGGATGGAGGCGACAGGTGGGATTTTGGGATGAGCCGTAATGGGATCTGTACGCTGGAGACCCATGGAGCAGGTCGCCGAAGTGACAGTCCCTGGCACCGAGATCGTGGTGCGGCGCGCCCGCACGTCCGATGTCAGGACGATCAGGCGCCTGGTCGACACCTATGCCGGTGCGGGCCCCCGCCTCCTGGAGAAGGCCACCGTCACGCTGTACGAGGACGTCCAGGAATTCTGGGTCGCCGACGGGGACGGGCAGGTCGTCGGTTGCGGCGCGCTGCACGTTCTCTGGGAGGATCTCGCCGAGATCCGCACGGTCGCCGTGGATCCCGCGTTCCGGGGTCTGGGGATCGGCCACCGGATCGTCTCCGCGTTGATCGACACGGCGAGAGCTCTGGGGCTCAGGCGGGTTTTCTGCCTGACTTTCGAGGTCGACTTCTTCGCGAGGCACGGGTTCCGCCCCATTCAGGGCACTCCCGTCTCTCCCGAGGTCTACGCCGAGCTGCTGGCCTCGTACGACGAGGGGGTGGCGGAGTTCCTCGATCTGGAGCACGTCAAGCCGAACACCCTGGGCAACACCCGCATGCTGCTCCATCTGACATCGGGTGACGCTGGCCTTGACTAACGGGAAAGGTGATTGTTGATACCTATGTCGATACGTTGGGCAGCACAGGCATGTGTCCTGACACGTGCCACATGCGCACTCGAAGCGAGGTGACACGGTGAGCACCGGACAGCCGCCGTATCCACAGGACGAATCCGGCGAGAACGCTGCCGGGTCTCCCGAATACGGTCATCCGAACACAGGCCGCCCCCACGGTGAGGCCGACCCCGACGCGACCATCGTCGGCTACCGGGCGGAAGACTACGGCCAGCCGCAGTACGGGCAGCCCGGCTACGCCCAGCAGGGCCAGCAGGGCCAGCAGTCGCAGTACGGCCAGCCCGGCCAGCCGGGCTACGGCCAGCAGGGCCAGTCGCAGCCCGACTACGGCCAGGGCCAGTACGGCCAGCAGGGCCAGTACGGGCAGCAGCCCGGCTACGCCCAACAGGGCCAGTCGCAGCCCGACTACGGCCAGCAGGGCTCGTCGGGCCAGCAGTACGGCCAGCAGGCGTCCTCCGGCCAGTACGGCCAGCAGGGTTACGGCCAGCAGGGTTACGGCCAGCAGTCGCAGTACGGCCAGCCCGGCCAGCCGGGCTACGGTCAGCAGGGCCAGTCGCAGCCCGACTACGGTCAGGGTCAGTACGGGCAGCAGGCCGCCTCCGGTCAGCAGTACGGGCAGCAGGCGTCCTCCGGCCAGTACGGCCAGCCGGGCTACGGCCAGCAGTCGCAGTACGGCCAGCAGGGCCAGTCGCAGCCCCAGTCCGGCTATGGCCAGCAGGACCCCTCGGGCCAGCAGTACACCCAGCCGGGCTACGGCCAGCAGCAGTCCTCGCAGCCGGGCTACGGCCAGGGCCAGTACGGCCAGCCCGGCCAGCCGGGCTACGGTCAGCAGGGCCAGTCGCAGCCCGACTACGGTCAGGGTCAGTACGGGCAGCAGGCCGCCTCCGGTCAGCAGTACGGGCAGCAGGCGTCCTCCGGCCAGCAGTACGGCCAGCCCGGCTACGGCCAGCAGGGGCAGTACGGTCAGCCGCAGCAGGGTTACGAGCAGGGTTACGGCCAGCAGGGCTACGGCGAGCAGGGTTACGGGCAGCAGCAGGGTTACGGCCAGGCCGCCTACAACCAGCCGGGTTATGGCCAGCCCGGCTACGGCCAGGCCTACGGGCAGCCGGTCGGGGTCCAGCCTCCCGGCGCCCCGGCTCCGCTCGCGGAGTGGTGGCAGCGGCTGGTTGCCAGGCTCATCGACGGGGCCATCTTCGGCGTGGCCACCGTCGTGCTGACGGTGATCTTCTCGTTGCTCTTCGCCGCCGTCTTCAACTGGAACACCGGCGCGACGTGGGGCCTCAGCGGTTTCCTGTATCAGTTCATCCTGTACACGCTGATCGCCGCCGTCTATATCGGCTACGAGTACTTCCTCACCAAGGCCAAGGCGCAGACCGTGGGCAAGATGATCATGGGTATCAAGATCGCCCCGGTCGGCGGGCCCGTGCCGCAGGGGGGCCTCCCCAGTGACGTGGCACTGAAGCGGGCCGGCGTGACGTGGGGCGGCTACATCCTGAATGTGATCCCGGTGCTGGGTTGGCTGCTCGCCTGGGCGGCCGTGGGCGTGAACGCGGCCTCGCAGCTCTGGGACAAGCCGTTGCAGCAGACGTACGCCGACAAGGCGGTCAGGACCGTGGTGGTGAAGATCAAGTAGCTCGCTCCGCGCGAACGCGAACAGAGGTCGGCGCCAGGCCGGCCTCTGTTTGTGTACCCGGGCCGTACCCGTTTGTGTCCCGGCCCGTACCCGAAAAGGGCGACGGCCGGATCGCGGATGGGCCAAGGTTGGGTTATGGGCGGGATGCGGACGGGCGTGGTGCCCGCGGAATGGTGGGAACGGCTCGCCGCGCGGCTCATTGAAGGCCTCGTCTTCGGGGTGTTCTATTACATTCTGTTCATCGCGCTGTGGGGCGTCTTCCGGACTGTAGGGGTGCTGGAGGTGTTCGACGGGCGGTTGCCCGGCGTCTTCGCCTGGTTGCTGGCCGGGGTGGGTTATGCCGGCTATGACTGGGCGGCGCATTCCGGGCGAGGCCGTACCTTCGGCAAGGCGATCATGAAGATTCGCGTGGTCCCGGACGACCTGCCTCGGCGAGCTCTGCTGAAACGTGCCCTCGTGTATCCCGGACCTGCCATGCTGATGGGCATTCCGGTGGTCAATGTGCTGGCCGGAATCTTCGTGTTCGCGGTCGGGATGCTCATCTTGATCGACAGGCCGCTGCAGCGTGGACCCCATGACCGGCTGGCGGGAACGCTGGTGGTCAAAGATCTTCGGTGAGCTCCGGCCGGGAGCGCGGACGCCTTTCCGCAAAATTTTCGCTTGATCCGGTAAGGAGCCTGGAGAGACTGGCATTAGGCTATGGGGCATCCGGTCGCCGGATGTCGGCGCCCCTGCCGCGTGCAGCGCACCCGGCTGCCGCGATGGTCGGGCACGGGCGGTTGTCGCCCCGCCCCGCATGAGGGGGCCCGCATGAGGGCCGCTCATGCCCACCGCGCCGCGTGCGCATAAAGGGCGTCCCTGAAACCCCGTCCGCTCTGGAGGCGAGGACGAATGCAGGCCGTAACAGAAGTATTGTCAGCCCTCATCCCGCCGGCGGTCGTCGGGGGAGCCTTCATCTTCGGCGTGGTGAAGTTGTTCCGCGCGGAGGGCCCCGGGCGGCGCCCAAACCGCCGGGATCAGGCCGAGAACGGCAACTGATCGGCGACTCAGCAGAATCCTTGTAGCGTTGAATTGTCTCCGCGCCTTTTCGGGTATATGTTTGGGCCAGCGAATGAAACAATGCTCCGGGAAAGGATTGCGTAGATGGCCAAGCAGATCCAGGAGATTCTCATCGATGACCTCGATGGCGGCGAGGCCAATGAGACGGTCAGCTTCGCTATTGACGGCTCCTCCTATGAGATTGACCTCAGCGACCTTAACGCCAAGAAGCTCAGGGACGCCCTCACACCTTTCGTCTCGCACGCGCGCCGCTCCGGCGCCGTGTCGGCGCGGAAGAAGGGGCGCGGCGGGCAGCGTGCGATGAGCCGCGAGAAGAGCTCGGAGATCCGTCAGTGGGCGAAGGCTCACGGCCTGCCCGTAAGCGAGCGGGGCCGTATCGCCTCCACCGTCGTCGAGAAGTACGAAGCGGCTCACTGAGAGCCCGCGCTCCTGACCATGCGCTTATGCCGTTCGCCTAGGACCCCGGCGAACGCCATAAGCGCATGATCATTTTCGGTCGCCGTTCTCGAATGCTGGACGGCCCGGCGGTTAGTTGATCTTTGTGTGCCCCCATATGTGGGCTTTTGGGCCCGCCGGCCGTTCTCCTTCCCGCCGCCGAATGCCGCCGGCGCAAGCCCCATTGCACCGGCCCGCGGCCAATGATGTTTCTTCGCCGTGGCCCGTTCCGCGGGTCCGCCCGTACGCGGCGGTCGGGGTCGCGCGCCCTGGGCGCGACGGCGTACACGTTCGTGCGGGGTCTTCGTCGCCGACCAGCCGCGACGTTCGGGCCTTCCGTGTGCCCTCAGCCCGCCACGCTCCGCGTGGCCGCCGTTCGACAGAGCAACCGCCGTTCGTCAGAGCAACCGTCGTTCGACAGAGCAAGTAGGTGTGACCTAAGTGTGACGGTCGGCCCGACGGCGCGCCGCCCAGAGGGCCGCTCAGAGAGCGGAGAGAAGGCGCGCGACCTCAGAAGGAGGGGAGCGGACGCCCGTCCGGTGAAGGCGGCTCGTGAAGACAGCCCCGGGAAGACAGCCCCGTGAAGGCGGGCTCTTGAAGGCGGGCCATGAAGGCGGAATGGCGGCGTTGTTCGGGGCGTACCACGATCGGATTGGCGAGCCTTAGCAGCGAGGACGTAGCATGTTCGCGTATGGGTTACGGACGCGGCATCGGAGATGCGCGGGCGCGGGCCGCCCTGGGCCGGCTCGCTCAAGCGTCCGATGGCGATCCGTGTTGATCTGCCTGTGCCGAGGCGCCGAATTGCGGGCGCTTCCCCGAGGCCCCCTAAACATCGTTCGCTTGCGGCGTATCGGGAACACGTCACGCCCGAACGGTAGTTGGATAGAGGGTGAACGCCCTGCTCTCGGGGAACGTCTCTGCTATAGAGCGCGTCAGCGGCAGTGGGCACGGTTCGCCGAGCCAGGGCTAGCATGCGGGATGACGGGACGGATTGACCGGCCTGACTGACCGCTCTGTGAGGAGCGACGAGATGTTCGAGAGGTTCACCGACCGAGCGAGGCGGGTTGTCGTCTTGGCCCAAGAAGAGGCCAGGATGCTCAACCACAACTACATCGGCACTGAGCACATTCTTCTTGGTTTGATCCACGAAGGAGAGGGCGTAGCCGCCAAGGCTCTGGAGAGCCTCGGCATCAGCCTTGAAGGAGTGCGCCAGCAGGTCGAGGAGATCATCGGCCAGGGCCAGTCGGCTCCGTCGGGGCACATTCCGTTCACCCCGCGGGCCAAGAAGGTTCTTGAGCTGTCGCTCCGTGAGGCACTGCAGCTGGGGCACAACTACATCGGCACCGAGCACATCCTGCTCGGGCTCATCCGCGAGGGTGAGGGTGTGGCGGCCCAGGTGCTGGTCAAGCTTGGAGCAGATCTCAACCGTGTCAGGCAGCAGGTCATCCAGTTGCTCCACGGCTACCAGGGCAAGGAGCCGGCCGCCGCCGGCGGCCCGCAGGAGTCGGCCCCGTCGACCTCCCTGGTGCTCGACCAGTTCGGCCGAAACCTGACTCAGGCCGCCCGCGAGGGCAAGCTGGATCCGGTCATCGGCCGCGAGAAGGAGATCGAGCGGGTCATGCAGGTCCTCTCCCGGAGGACCAAGAACAACCCCGTTCTCATCGGCGAGCCCGGCGTCGGCAAGACCGCCGTCGTCGAGGGCCTGTCACAGAAGATCGTCAGGGGCGAGGTGCCCGAGACGCTGAAGGACAAGCAGCTCTACACGCTTGACCTCGGCGCTCTGGTCGCCGGCTCGCGCTACCGCGGTGACTTCGAGGAGCGCCTGAAGAAGGTGCTCAAGGAGATCCGCACGCGCGGCGACATCATCCTGTTCATCGACGAGCTGCACACGCTCGTGGGTGCGGGCGCCGCCGAGGGCGCGATCGACGCCGCCAGCATCCTCAAGCCGATGCTGGCCCGTGGCGAGCTGCAGACCATCGGCGCCACGACGCTTGACGAATACCGCAAATACCTGGAGAAGGACGCGGCCCTGGAGCGCCGGTTCCAGCCGATCCAGGTGGCCGAGCCCTCCCTCAGCCACACGATCGAGATCCTCAAGGGTCTGCGCGACCGCTACGAGGCGCACCACCGGGTGTCCATCACCGACGGCGCGCTGGTCGCCGCCGCGCAGCTGGCCGACCGCTACATCAGCGACCGCTACCTTCCCGACAAGGCGATCGACCTCATCGACGAGGCCGGCTCCCGGATGCGCATCCGCAGGATGACCGCTCCGCCGGACCTGCGCGAGTACGACGAGAAGATCGCCAACGTCCGCCGCGACAAGGAGTCCGCGATAGACGCGCAGGACTTCGAGAAGGCGGCCGCCCTCCGCGACCAGGAGAAGCAGCTCCAGCTCAAGCGCGAGCGGCGTGAGAAGGAGTGGAAGGCCGGCGACATGGACGTCGTGGCCGAGGTCACCGAGGAGCTCATCGCCGAGGTCCTTGCGACGGCCACCGGCATCCCGGTCTTCAAGCTGACCGAGGAGGAGTCGCAGCGCCTGCTCCGCATGGAGGACGAGCTGCACAAGCGGATCATCGGTCAGGACGACGCCATCAAGGGTCTGTCCCGGTCGATCCGCCGCACCCGTGCGGGCCTGAAGGACCCGCGCCGTCCGGGTGGCTCGTTCATCTTCGCCGGCCCGTCCGGCGTCGGCAAGACCGAGCTGTCCAAGGCGCTGGCGGAGTTCCTCTTCGGCGACGAGGACGCTCTGATCAGCCTCGACATGTCGGAGTTCATGGAGAAGCACACCGTCTCCAGGCTGTTCGGCTCGCCTCCCGGCTACGTCGGCTACGAGGAGGGCGGCCAGCTCACCGAGAAGGTGCGGCGCAAGCCGTTCTCCGTGGTCCTCTTCGACGAGATCGAGAAGGCCCACCCCGACATCTTCAACTCGCTGCTGCAGATCCTGGAAGACGGTCGCCTGACCGACGCCCAGGGCCGCGTGGTCGACTTCAAGAACACGGTCATCATCATGACCACCAACCTCGGCACCCGTGACATCTCCAAGGGCATCGGGGTCGGGTTCGCGAGGTCCAACGACGCCGAGTCCAACTACGACCGGATGAAGTCCAAGGTCCAGGAGGAGCTCAAGCAGCACTTCCGGCCCGAGTTCCTCAACCGTGTCGACGACATCGTGGTCTTCCACCAGCTGACGCCGGCCGAGATCATCAAGATCGTGGATCTGATGCTCACCCAGGTCGACGCCCGCCTCAAGGACCGCGACATGGGGCTCGACGTCTCGCCCGAGGCCAAGCAGCTGCTGGCCGACCGCGGCTACGACCCGGTCATGGGCGCCCGTCCGCTGCGGCGCACCATCCAGCGTGAGCTGGAGGACGCGCTGTCGGAGAAGATCCTCTACGGCGAGCTCCGTCCGGGGCAGATCATCAAGGTCGTGACCGAGGGCGAGGGGGACAACGCGAAGTTCATCTTCACCGGTGAAGACGCCGCCACCCACGTCCCCGACTCGGCCGCCGCGATCGCCGGCTCGATCAAGACCTGACGGCTGAGGGCCACAGGTTCGTCCGAAGCCCCCGTGTGAATGCTCACACGGGGGCTTCGCCTTTGGTGGCGACTGGTGGCGACCTCTGTGACGACCTGCGGCCAACAAGTCGCGTTGCCGAATTGTTGGCAGGGAAGGTGTGCCGCGACGCGGAGTAGTACTACACTGCGTAGAGCGCCGCCGAACCTGTTCCAGGTAAGCCACAAGACCGCTTGCCTGGGGTGGGACTGCTCCCTGAGGAGTAGGCAGCGATCAACCCAGGGTGGACGCGTGCCTCGCCTGGGGCGGGCATGCTCGACAGGGTCCCCGCGCGAACCCCACAACGGGCGCTGGGACTACCGGTTCAAGCCGTGGAGGAAACCGATGCGCCTGCGTCACGACGACGGAACGCTCGTTCACCTCGCCTACAACGCGGGCGTTCACCCCGCCGAAGACCTGGAGAACCTGATCGCCCACCTCACCCGCTACGCGGTGCCGGTGCGCAAGCGGCTCGGGGTCGATCGGATGGGCATAGGTCTGTGGCTCTCGCCCAGCGTGGCCGACCACCTCACGGCCGACCGCATCGAGCTCGTACGGCTGGGCCGCTCGCTGGACGAGCGCGGCCTGGAGGTCGTCAGCCTGAACGGCACGGGCGGGCGCAACCAGGAGGTCCCCGGGCCCGACTGGGCCAAGCCGGAGCGCTACCGCTACACCATGGCGCTGGCCAGGATCCTGGCGTTCCTGCTGCCCGACGACGTCAGGTTCGGCAGCATCTCCACCATCCCGATCGGCTGGCGCCGCGACTGGCCGGCCGACCTCCACTCGATCGCCACGCGCCGCCTGGAACGCCTGGCGAGAGAGCTGCGCGGCATCTACAGCGTCACCGGCAAGACCATCCGCGTCGGGTTCGAGCCGTGGCCCGGCTGCGTCCTCGAAACCACGGAGCAGGCGTTGGAGCGAGTCTGCGGGATCGACTCCGAGCACCTGGGCGTCTGCCTCGACGCCTGCCACCTCGCCTGCGGCTCCGAGCAGGCGGGCGAGGCCCTGCGCGGCCTGGCCGCCGCCGGCGCGCCGGTGGTCAAGCTCGGCCACGTCCACAACCACACCGGTGAGACGCCCAGCAGCACGGGCGCCGTTCTGCACGACACGCTCACGGCCATGCTGTCGGGCGCGGTGAGCGGCAACGCCCACATCGAGGTGGAGACGCACAACCTGGCCGTCCCGGGCCGCGCCAAGGGCCCCGGCGCCCTGGTGTCCGTCCTGGCCCAGGAGCTCGACTGGGCCCGCACCAACCTCACGGGCCTGGGCCTGCAACTCGCCGCCTGACCGGCCAACGCCGCGCGGGCGTCACCTCGCCGACTGCCTGTCCCGGCATGCACCTTCATGGCCGCGCGTCCGAGTGGTTACCCAGAAGGGAGGCGTGGCCGGAGTGGCCGTGCTTCTGGTGCACGCGCTGACGGCCGCCGCCGGATCCGTCCCGGCGCCAGCGGCAGGCGTAGGTGGTGCGTCTCACGAGAGTCCACCTTGGCGCGTTCTCGTGGGCGTCGCCCGGGAAGCCGTTCTTGCGTTCTGCTGAGCGTGCCGCCGAAACCGATGACACGGTAGTGATGCCGCCGCGGACTGCGATGGGAGCGCGACCAGCGTGTGCCGCCGCGGATCGCCTGAGCGGCACCGGGGCCGTGGCCTGGTGAGCCTGTTCAGCGGAGCTGGACGCCGATGACGCAGGTGTCGTCGTCGGTGTCGGACTTGCTGTAGGTGAGCAGGTGGTCGAGCCGCTGCTCCAGCGTGGCCACGGCGGCCGTGGCCACGCTCAGGAGCTGCTGCTGCGAGTGCTCCAGGCTGCGGTCCTTCCGCTCGATGAGCCCGTCGGTGTACATGAGCAGGACGTCCTCCTTCTCCAGTTGGAGGCTGCCCTCCTCGTAGTGCGCCTCGGCGAGGGCGCCGAGCAGGACACCGTCGATCAGCGGCAGCTCGGACGCCTCTTGCGAGCGGAGCATGATCGGCGGGAAGTGGCCGGCCCTGGCCCAGCGGAGAGTACGGGTCTCCGGGTCGAACAGGGCGCACACAGCCGTCGCGGTGACCTGTTCGGTCAGGTGGTGGGCGACGAGGTTGAGCCAGGTCAGCAGTTGCGCGGGCCCGGCCCCGGTGGTGGCGAGCCCGCGCAGCGCGTTGCGCAGGACGACCATGCCGGTGGCCGCGTCGATGCCGTGGCCGGCCACGTCGCCGACCGACAGCAGCACTTGCTTGGACGGCAGCACCACGCAGTCGTACCAGTCGCCGCCGACGAGGTGCTCCTCTTCCGCGGGGCGGTAGCGGACGGCGATCCTCAGGTCGAACGCCTCGATCGGGCCGTGCGCGGGCGGCATGATGGCGTGCTGAAGCTGCAGCGCGAGGCGGTTGCGCGCGGCGGCCTGCTGCTCGGAGTGGGCGAGCTGGTCGCGTGTGGCGGCCAGTGCGACTTCCGTCCAGTGCTGTGCGGATATGTCCTGGTACGCGCCGCGCACGCTGAGGAGCCTGCCGTGGGCGTCCAGGACCGGTTCGGCGACGACGCGGATGTGCCGCGATACCCCGTCGGAGCGCTGGAACCGGAAGGCCGAGGCCGCGGGCAGGTGATGGTGCAGCAGCGTGCGCAGAAACCGGCCGATGGCGACGGCGTCGTCCGGATGGGCGTGCTGCGGCAGCTCTAGCAGGGAGATCGGGCCGGCGGAGGGCGGCAGGCCGAGCAGTGAGTAGAGCTGGCCGTTCCAGGTGATCTTGCCGGTGGCGAGGTACTCCTCGAAACCGCCGATGCGGCCGAGGCGCTGCGCGTGCTGGAGCAGCCCGGCCACCCGCGCCGCCTCGTCCAGGACGCGCCAGACCAGCAGGACGCTGTCGCCGAGGCGGCTGATGCTGACGTCGGCGACGGCGGTCAGCGGCACCTGGTCGATGAGCGCGTTGAGCGGCATCCGCTCGGCGCGGAACGGCTCGCCGGTGGCGTGGACGTGCTCCACCTTCTCGTACAGCCCGCCGTCACCGGCGGCCAGCGGATAGGCCTCAAGAAGGAGGGCGCCGTTGACGGCGCTGCGGGCGCGGCCGGCGAAGTCGACGAAGTTGGTGTTGGTGTGCTGGATGCGGAAGTCCGCCAGGTCGCCGTCGGCGTCGAGGTGCGGGCGCAGGATCAGGACGGGGTCGTGCATGCCGTTGACGAGGTCCACCAGCTCGGAGTCGGGCCGCTGCGGCGCGATGGCCGGATGGGTTTCGAGCGTATGGGCGACGAGCTCGGCCAGCGCCTCCACCTGCCGCTGGATCTGCGGGGGCTGCGGCTCCAGGGGGCACGGCCAGCTGATCTCGAGGACGCCGAGGATGCGGCCGCCGGTGCCGGCGGGCACGGCGACCCGGCCGGCCTGCTCGCCCGGGTGATGGCCGATGGACGGCAGGCCCGCCTCCGAAAGGTCGCCGAACCAGACCGTCCGTCGTTCCACGAGCGCCTGCCGGGCCGGGGTGGCCACTCCGGGGGGCACGTAGCGCCAGCGCATGGCCTGGCCGGTGGCGAAACCGGCAGAGCCGGCCAGGGTCAGCGAGCCGTCTGTGCCCGCCGCCCACACGGCTACCGCGGTGGCGCCCAGCGGGGTCACCGCGTGCTGGAGAAGGGACTCGCTGACCGCCTGGGTGTCGCGTGCCGCCAGGACGCCGCTCTCCGCGGTGCGCAGCCGTACGGCGACGGAAGAGGTGTCGTCCCCCGCCCGCGTGTCGTCCCCCGCCCGCGTGTCGTCCCCCGCACGTGTGTCGCCCTCTGCCCGCGTGTCGTCCCCCGCCCGCGTGTCGTCCCCCGCCCGCGTGTCGTCCCCCGCACGTGTGTCGCCCTCTGCCCGCGTGTCGTCCCCCGCCTGCGTGTCGCCCTCTGCCCGCGCGTCGCTCTCCGTCGGTGCGTCGCCTCCGGCGAGCGCGTGGCTCGTGGTGCCGCGGCCGGTGGCCGAGAGCAGGAACTGGTTGGCGGCCTCGGTCAGGTGGTCCTGGGCCGCCTGGTTGACGATGTCGGCGGCCAGCTCCAGCTGTGAGAGCTGAGCCCGTTCGGCGAGCACGGCGAGTTGCCGGGCCGCCTCCGCGGGGTTGCAGCGCAGCCTCTCCACCAGGATGCCCTTGGCCAGCTCGATCAGGGCGCGGCCGTCGGCGGCGGCGTGGGCGTCGCGCACCTCGCGGCGGAGCCGCTCGACGGTGGCGGCCAGCCGCCCGAGGCCGGCACCCCGACCGGTGGGCTGTTGGGGCTCTTGCACGTGCTGCTCCTCGACGGTGGATGTGCTGGGGCGCGGACTGTTCCCGGCCCACGCGGCCACTTCCGGTGCGCGGGCGGGCCGGGTTCTCCGGGGCCTACGTGGCCAGCCGGTGCTGGATCCGGGCGAGCAGGTCCGTCGCGTCGACCGGCTTGGTCACGTAGTCGCTCGCGCCGGACGCGAGGCTCTTCTCCTGGTCGCCGGGCATCGCCTTGGCCGTCACCGCGATGATGGGCAGGTCGGCGTACTCGGGCATCTGCCTGATGGCGGCCGTGGCCGCGTAGCCGTCCATCTCCGGCATCATCACGTCCATCAGCACGATGTCGACCTCGGGGTTCGAGGTGAGCACCTCGATGCCCTTGCGCCCGTTCTCCGCGTGCAGGACCTGCATGCCGTGGATCTCCAGGATGCCGGTGAGGGCGTAGAGGTTGCGCGCGTCGTCGTCGACGACCAGCACGGTACGGCCGGCCAGCGAGTCGTCCACCGTGCGCGCGACCGGCCTGTGCACCTCCTCGTGCCTGACCAGCGGAAGCACGTCGCCGGGGCCGTCGGCGGACAGGTGCAGCGCGATGCGCTCGCGCAACTCGTCGAGGCTGGACAGCAGCTCCAGCGGCTGGGTGCCGGTCCGCGCCTGGAGGTCGGACTCCTGCCTGGGGTCCAGCCGCCAGTTGTTGTAGGCGAGAACCGGGACGCCGTGCAGGGCCGAGTCGCCGTCCATGTCCTCCAGGAAGCGCAGCGCCGCGCCGTCTGCCATGTCGAGCTCCAGCACGATGCAGTGGTACGCCTGCGCGGCGAGCGCGGCGGCCGCCTCCTGCACCCCGACGGCACTGACGACCTCGATGGGGCCGCGCGGGTCCCCGAGGTCGCGGTTGTTGGCCAGGTCGGCCACCGCGCTCTCGGACACCAGCGACAGCAGCCCGCGGTCGCGCTCCTCGACCACCATCAACCGCCGCTGCTGCTGTGGCTTCTGCTGCGCCTTCTGGTGGGACCGCGGGGCGGGCGGCGGGGAGTCGGGCACCGTCTCGCCGTGCTCCGGCCGTTCGGTCCGCTCCCGCGCGAACGCGCCCGGCGGCAGCTCCGCGAAGTCGGGGCGCGCCACGGGCAGGTAGAGGGTGAACACGCTGCCCTTGCCCGGCGCGCTCTGCGCCGTGATCGCACCGCCGAGCAGGTGGGCGATCTCGCGGCTGATCGACAGGCCCAGCCCGGTGCCGCCGTACTTGCGGCTGGTGGTGCCGTCCGCCTGCTGGAAGGCGCCGAAGATGGCTTCGACTTGCTGCTCGGCGATGCCGATGCCGGTGTCCTTGATGCGGAAGGCGATGGCCGTGCCGTGTACGCGGACCGGGGCGGGCACTTCGCTCGGTCCGGCCGGCTCGATGTGCAGCTCGACGCTGCCCGCCTCGGTGAACTTGACGGCGTTGGACAGCAGGTTGCGCAGGATCTGGCGGAGCCTGGCGTCGTCGGTCAGCACGTCGACCGGGACGCCCGCGGCCGTCGCGACGACGAAGTCGAGGCTCTTCTGCGTGGTCAACGGCCGGAACGTGGCCTCGATGTCGTCGAGGAGCTGCCGCAGCGGCACCCGCTCGGGTGCGATGTCCATCTTGCCCGCCTCGACCTTGGACAGGTCGAGGATGTCGTTGATCAGCTGCAGCAGGTCCGAGCCGGCCGAGTGGATGATGCTGGCGTACTCGACCTGCTTGGGAGTGAGGTTGCGCGTGTGGTTCTGGGCCAGCAGCTGGGCGAGGATCAGCAGGCTGTTGAGCGGGGTGCGCAGCTCGTGGCTCATGTTGGCCAGGAACTCGCTCTTGTACTTCGAGGCAAGGGTGAGCTGCTTGGCGCGCGCCTCCAGCTCCTGGCGCGCCTGCTCGATCTCCAGGTTCTTGGTCTCGATGTCGCGGTTCTGGGTGGCCAGCAGCGCCGCCTTCTCCTCCAGCTCGGCGTTGGAGCGCTGCAACTCCACCTGCTGGTTCTGCAGCTCCTCCGAGCGGGCCTGTAGCTCGGCGGTGAGCCGCTGCGACTCCACCAGCAACTCGTCGGTACGGGCATTGGCGATGATCGTGTTGACGTTGACGCCGATGGTCTCCATCAGCTGGTCGAGGAAGGTCCAGTGCACCGCGGTGAACGCGTAGACCGACCCCAGCTCGATGACGCCGAGCACCTGCTCCTCCACCACGATCGGCAGCACGATCACGGAGGCGGGCGTGGTGTGGCCGAGGGCCGAGGAGATCCTGATGTAGTCGGCGGGCACGTCGTCCATCGCGATCGTGCGGCGGGACCGGGCGGCCTGGCCGACCAGTGACTGGCCCAGCTTGAAGCGGGTGGGCCGGGCGGCGTCGTCGGCGTAGCCGTACGCGCTGATGAGGTGCAGCTCGGTGCCGCCGGGGGCGTCCTCGGCGAGGAAGAACGCTCCATACTGGGCCGACACCAGCGGGGCGAGCTCGTTCATGACCAGCTCGGCCACGGAGGCGAGGTCGCGGTGGCCCTGCATGAGGCCGGAGACGCGGGCCAGGTTGGTCTTGAGCCAGTCCTGCTCCTGGTTGGCCCGCGTCGTCTCACGGAGCGAGCCGACCATGGAGTTGATGTTGTCCTTCAGGTCGGCCAGCTCGCCTTCGGCGTCCACCGTGATGGAGCGGGTCAGGTCGCCCGAGGTGACCGCGCTGGTCACCTCGGCGATGGCGCGCACCTGGCGGGTGAGGTTTCCGGCCAGCTCGTTGACGTTCTCGGTCAGCCGCTTCCAGGTGCCGGAGACGCCCTCGACCTCGGCCTGGCCGCCCAGGCGGCCTTCGCTGCCGACCTCGCGGGCCACCCTGGTGACCTCGGCGGCGAACGAGGAGAGCTGGTCGACCATGGTGTTGATGGTCGTCTTGAGTTCGAGGATCTCGCCGCGGGCGTCCACGTCGATCTTCCTGGTCAGGTCGCCCTTTGCCACCGCCGTGGTCACCTGCGCGATGGAGCGCACCTGGTTGGTCAGGTTGTCGGCCATCGAGTTGACGTTGTCGGTGAGGTCCTTCCACGTGCCGGCCACGTTCGGCACCCGGGCCTGGCCGCCGAGCTGGCCTTCGGTGCCGACCTCGCGGGCGACGCGGGTGACCTCGTCGGCGAACGCGGACAGGGTGTCGACCATCGTGTTGATCGTCTGGGCCAGCGCGGCGACCTCGCCCTTGGCCTCGATCATGATCTTCTGCGACAGGTCGCCCTTGGCCACCGCCGTCGCCACCTGCGCGATGGA
Organism: Nonomuraea lactucae; assembly: GCF_003313395.1. Taxonomy (GTDB): domain Bacteria; phylum Actinomycetota; class Actinomycetes; order Streptosporangiales; family Streptosporangiaceae; genus Nonomuraea; species Nonomuraea lactucae. Next base: position 46,313 of record NZ_QNFZ01000122.1, read on the forward strand.
GCGCACCTGGCCGGTGAGGTTGGAGGCCATGAAGTTGACGTTGTCCGTCAGGTCCTTCCAGGTGCCGGACACCCCGCGCACCGTGGCCTGGCCGCCGAGCTGGCCTTCGGTGCCGACCTCGCGGGCGACGCGGGTGACCTCGTCGGCGAACGACGAGAGCTGGTCGACCATCGTGTTCAGCGTGTTCTTCAGCTCCAGGATCTCGCCGCGCGCCGAGACGGTGATCTTCTGTGACAGGTCGCCCTTGGCGACCGCCGTGGCCACCTGGGAGATGTTGCGCACCTGGGCCGTCAGGTTGCCGGCCATGTAGTTGACGGAGTCGGTGAGGTCGCGCCACGTGCCGGCCACGCCCTTGACGTCGGCCTGGCCGCCGAGCTGGCCTTCGGTGCCGACCTCGCGGGCGACGCGGGTGACCTCGGCGGCGAACGAGGAGAGCTGGTCGACCATCGTGTTGACGGTGTTCTTCAGGGTCGACCATCGTGTTGACGGTGTTCTTCAGCTCCAGGATCTCGCCCCGGGCGTCAACGGTGATCTTCTGCGACAGGTCGCCCTTGGCGACGGCCGTGGTGACCTCGGCGATGCTCCGCACCTGGCTGGTGAGGTTTCCGGCCATGGCGTTGACCGACTCCGTGAGGTCCTTCCAGGTGCCGGAGACGCCGGGCACCTCGGCCTGGCCGCCCAGCCGGCCCTCGGTGCCCACCTCCCTGGCCACCCTGGTCACCTCGGAGGTGAACAGTGACAGCTGGTCCACCATGCCGTTGAACACCTGGGCGATCTCGCCGAGCAGCCCGCCCGCGTCGTCGGGCAGCCTCGTGCCGAAGTCGCCGTCGCGGACCGCGGTCAGCCCGGCGAGGAGCTGGCGCAGCTCCGGCTCCTGGGCCCTGCTCACGCCGCGCCCGGTCTTGTCACGCGCCGCCGGACGCGCGCCGCCGGCCGCCATCTCGCCCATCTCCACCCTCACTCCAGTCAAAGGCATGCCAGGGCGCACACCGCTGTGCGACTTTACCGGCGGTATCAAGGGTGTTTCGCGAAGATTGTTGGGTTTCGCACCTTATTCGTAAGAGTGCTATTCCTCATGCGAATAAACCGGCGCCCCCATGGGCCTCGCAGCCGCCCGCCTGCTCCGGTCAGGCATGCGGCAGCCGGTACGTGCCGTCGTCGAGGTGCTCCGCCAGGCCGTCGGCGACCAGGCCGTCGAGCGCGCGCTCGCGCTGGGCCGCGTCGTCCCACACGGCGTCGAGCGCCGCCTTGGGCACCGGACCGTGAGCCGACCGCAGCACCGCGAGCAGGCGGCCACGACACTGTCGATCCGTGCCCGCGTACGCCTGGCCCTTGCGCGCCGGGCCGGCGTGAGGCGGCTTGCCGGCCAGGCGCCAGGCGCAGGCCGCGGCGATCG
>NZ_QNFZ01000118.1 GCF_003313395.1 Nonomuraea lactucae
GGCCGCCTCGCTGGGCACCGCGCGCGCGTCCACCCCCGCACCGGCGAGCCCGTCGGCGAGCTTCGACGCGCGACCGGCGAGCACCGCCGGGTCCGCGTGCAGCGCCTGGTGGACGGGCGGGGCGGGACCGCGGAGCGTGGCCTCCAGCGCGGCCAGCGTCAGCTTGTCGACCCGCAGGGCACGGGCCAGCGGGTGCCGCCTGCACCGCTCGACCAGGTCGCGGCGGCCGAGGAGGAGCCCCGCCTGCGGCCCGCCGAGCAGCTTGTCGCCGCTCGCGGTCACCAGGTCGGCCCCCGCCTTCAGCACGGTGGCCGCGTCGGGCTCGGCGGGGAGCAGCGGCTCACGCCGGAGCAGGCCGGAGCCGATGTCCACGACCACGGGCACGCCCACCCCGGCAAGCTCAGCGAGCTCCGCGAGCTGCGCGAGCTGCGCGACCTCGACGGAGCCGGTGAAGCCCTCGATCCGGAAGTTGGACGGGTGCACCTTGAGCACGAACCCCGTCTCCGGCCCCACGGCGTCGGCGTAGTCGCGGTAGGAGGTGCGGTTGGTGGTGCCGACCTCCCGCAGCCGCGCCCCGGTGGAGACGAGCAGGTCGGGGATGCGGAACCCGTCGCCGATCTCCACGAGCTCGCCGCGGCTGATCAGGATCTCGCGCCCGGCGGCGAGCGCGGTGGCCACCAGGACGAGCGCGGCGGCGTTGTTGTTGACGACGTGCACGTCCTCGGCCGCGGGCACGGCTCCGGCCAGGGCGTCCAGCGCTCCCCTGCCCCGCCTGGCCCGGGCTCCGGCCGCCAGGTCGAACTCCACGTCGGCGGGGCCGGCCGCGGCTGCCGTCGCCTCGACGGCGGCGGCGGAGAGGGGAGCCCGGCCGAGGTTCGTGTGGATCAGCACGCCGGTGGCGTTGATCACCGCCCGCATGCTCGTCGCCCGCGACGGGAGCGCCGCCACGGCGGCGTCGGCGACCTCCTCCGGGCTGATCTCGCCCTCGCGCACCCGCTGCTGGGCCAGCGCCACGGCGTCCTTGACGACCGCACGTCCCAGCCGCCCGCCCGCCGCGACCAGCCGCGGGTCGGCGAGCACGGCGTCGGTGCGAGGCACGCGCCTTCGTCGGTCCACAGTTCGAACATAGAGCGGAGGCGGACGGGAATCGAACCCGCCAGGCCGAGGACCTCGGCCTCGTCGGTTTTGAAGACCGCGGGGGCCACCAGGCGCCCAGACGCCTCCAATGGGAGAACCTACCCGCCGCGGGGTAGATGCCCTGGCGGCACACGCGACCCGGGGTGAGGAGGGCGATGCCTGATGGAGAACGGGCCGGTCCGGCTTACGCGGTACGCCCACGGGGGCGGCTGCGCCTGCAAGATCCCGCCGGGCGAGCTGGAGACCATCGTCGCCGGCCTCCTCCCCATGCCCAGCCCCACCACGACCGGCACGCGGGGCGGGGAGCTGGTCGTGGGACTGGACGACGGGGACGACGCCGCCGTGGTGCGGATCGACGGCGCCCGGGCTGTCGTGGTCACCGCCGACTTCTTCACGCCCGTGGTGGACGACCCGTACGACTGGGGGCGCGTCGCGGCGGCCAACGCCCTGTCCGACGTGTACGCGGTCGGCGGGGACCCCCTCGTGGCGGTGAACCTGCTCGGCTGGCCCCGCGATCGGCTGCCCCTTGAGCTGGCGGTGGAGGTGCTGCGCGGCGGTCTGGACGTGGCGCGCGAGGCGTCCTGCCACGTGTCGGGCGGGCACAGCGTGGACGACCCGGAGCCGAAGTACGGCATGGCGGTCACCGGACTGGCCGACCCGGACCGGTTGCTACGCCTCGACGCCGCCCGCCCTGGGCTGCCGATCTCGCTGACCAAGCCGCTCGGCACCGGGGTGCTCAACGCGCGGCACAAGGCGACGGGCGAGGTGTTCGCGCAGGCGGTCGCCGCGATGACCACGCTGAACCGCGACGCCTCCCGTGCCGCGCTGGCCGCGGGGGTGGAGTGCGCCACCGACGTGACCGGGTTCGGGCTGCTCGGCCATCTCTACAAACTGGCGCGGGCGAGCGGTGTCACCGCGGTGGTGGACGTGGCGGCGGTGCCGTACCTGGAAGGGGCCCGGGAGGCGCTGCGCGATGGCTACGTGAGCGGCGGCACCCGCCGCAACCTCGACTGGGTGCGGCCCCGGCTCGACGCGGGCGGCTGCGGCGAGGACGAGCTGCTCCTGCTCGCCGACGCGCAGACCTCGGGCGGCCTGCTGGTGGCGGGCGAGATCCCGGGCGCGCCGGTCATCGGCGAGCTGATCCCCTTCGACGGCCCGCACCTGCGCCTGCGCTGACCGGAGGCGCGGCGCTGACCGGAGGCTCTGCGGCGCTGACCGGAGGCCTGCGGAGCTGCCCGGAGGCGTAGCGGCGCTGACCGAAGACCTGCGGAGCTGCCCGGAGACGTAGCGGCGCTGACCGAAGACCTGCGGAGCTGCCCGGAGACGTAGCGGCGCTGACCGAAGACCTGCGGAGCTGCCCGGAGACGTAGCGGCGCTGTGCGGAGCTGCCCGGAGACGTAGCGGCGCTGCCCGAAGGATCTGGCGGGGCGAGACGCTGGGGTATGCGGCGAAGACGGCCGGCCATTCTGCCGAACGCCCGATGTTCCTAGGTTCGAACCCGGCACAACCGAACCATGCATGAAGGAGCGTCCACGATGCGCGCTGTCGTCCAGAATTCCTTCGGCGGACCCGAAGTCCTGCGGGTCGTCGAGGCCGAGCGGCCCAGGCCGCTGTCCGGCGAGGTGGTGATCCGGGTGCGGGCCACCGCGCTGAACCCCGTCGACGCCGCCGTGCGGTCCGGCGCCTTCCCGCTGCTCGGTGAGCCGCCGTTCGGGGTCGGCTGGGACATTTCCGGCGTCGTGGAAGAGACGGCTCCCGGAGCCAGGTACAGGGTGGGCGAGGAGGTCTACGGCATGCCGTTCTTCCCGCGCGCCGCCACCGGCTACGCCGAATACGTCGCCACGCCCTCCCGCCAGGTGGCCCGCAAGCCCGCCTCCCTCGACCACGTCCACGCCGCGGCCCTTCCGCTGGCCGGGCTCACCGCGTGGCAGGGCCTGGTGGACGCGGCCAAGGTCGGGGCGGGTGACCGGGTCCTGATCCACCGGGCCGCGGGCGGGGTCGGGCACCTGGCGGTGCAGATCGCCAAGGCCCACGGCGCGTACGTGATCGCGCTCGCCAGCGCGGGCAAGCACGAGTTCGTCCGTTCTCTCGGCGCCGACGAGGTGATCGACTACCAGAAGGCAGACTTCACCGAGGCGGTCCACGACGTGGACGTCGTCTTCGACTCCAACGCGCAGGGTGACGCCTCGCTGTCCGTGCTCAAGCCCGGCGGGGTGCTCGTCAGCATCCTGGAACAGGGGAACGCCGAGCTGGCCGCACGGGTGGAGGCCGCGGGGCGCCGCTTCGCGGGAGTGTCGGTCGAGCCCGACTACGCGGCGCTGGAGGCGATCGCCGCGCTGGTCGACGAGGGCGCGATCCGCCCGCACGTCGAGCAGACCTTCCCGCTGGAGGAGGCCGGGAAGGCACACGAGGTGCTGGAGGCCGGCCAGGTCCGGGGAAAGCTTGTACTGACGGTATAAAGCACGACATGGACATCCTCACCGAGGCACTGGAGTCGATGCGGACCGGGCACCCCACCTCGGTCCGCACCGACGGCCACGCGCCGTGGGGGTTGCGCTTGCCGTCCGTCGCGGGCGCCGGCTTCCACGTCGTTCTGTACGGCTCCTGCTGGCTCGTCCCGGTGGGCGTACCGCACCTGGAGCCGCTGCCGCTGAGCGCCGGCGACGTGGTGTTCCTGCGCAGCGGCACCGACTACGTCCTGGCCGACCACCCCAGCACTCCGGGCGAGGTGCCGGGGCCCGATCGCTACACCAAGGCGCCGCCGATCGGCTCCGTCGTGCTCGGCGGCAGCGGACCGCGCACCAGCCTGCTGTGCGGCAACTACCACCTCGACATGGCCCGGCCCCATCCGCTGGTCCGGCAGCTCCCCGAGGTGATCCACCTGCCCACCCGGCACGGCCGCCACGCCGAGCTGAACGCCGGAGTCCAGCTGCTCAGCGCGGAGCTGGAGAATCCGCGGATCGGCTCGGAAGGCATCGTGCCCGCGCTGATCGACTCGCTGCTGCTGTACATCATGCGCGCCTGGCTGGACGAGCTGCCCGCAGGAGGCGAGGGCTGGTCCGCCGCGCTCCGCGATCCCGCGGTCGCCCCGGCGCTGGCGGCCGTCCACGAATCCCCCTCCGGCCCGTGGACGGTCGAGTCGCTGGCCGCACGCTCCGGGCTCTCCCGCGCCGCCTTCGCCCGCAGGTTCACCGCCCTGGTCGGCGAGCCGCCCATGGCCTACCTGACCCGCTGGCGCCTGACGGTCGCGGCCAAGCTCCTGCGCGACTCCGACGTCCCCCTGACCAGCGTCGCCGCCCAGACGGGCTACAGCACGGAGTTCGCCCTGGCCAGGGCGTTCAAGCGCGAGTACGGCATCGCCCCCGGCAGCTACCGCCGACAGGCCAGAGCCGCCTGACGAGCCAGCCCCCGTGGCCCCGCGAGATCCCGGGCACACCGATCACCAGCGGGCCCGTCACCGGCAGTGGGTCGGCCGGTGACGGTGGACCAGCGGGCCCGCTCTTCCTCTGCGTTCGGAATGGCACCGCTCACGCTCGGGACAGTCTGTTGACGACGCCTGCACGAGATCACACGTTCCTCTATCGTTCTGCCTCGCGGAGAGGTCGCCGAAGAGGAGGGCCCTGTGGTCGATCTGCGCGACTGGTCAGGTCTGGTGCGGGGCCGCCACGATCGCTTCGAATGAAGCCACCGTCCACATCGCCGCGATCGACACATGGCTATGAGACCACTTCTGAGTGGGCGTTTGGTCCTGTGAGGCGGCATAGCTTCCGATAAGTCGCCACAACCAGGGCGTCTCGTTTATGCGTTTTAGGGGGATTTCGGTGCGGTGAGCCGGGCCGGATGGCCTCTTGGTGCCGGTCTCATCCTGGAAAATCCTGTCTCATCCCATGATGCCCGCCGTGTCGCTGAAAGTAGCTGCGACGTGACACAGAGGGCTGGGCAGGCGAAGCCGCCTGCGGTACGCCGGAAGTATGAGCGAGCAACGGCCCTACCCCAGCGACCTGTCCGATGCCCGATGGCACCTCATCGAGCCCGTGCTCAGCGCCTGGCGCGCCGAGCGCCGGGGGCGGGGCTTGGACATCGGCCGCCCATGCGAGCACGACCTGCGCACCATCATGAACGCCATCCTCTACGTCGACCGCACCGGCATCCCCTGGCGTTACCTGCCGCACGAGTACCCACCCTTTATGTGGAATCTGAGGCCAAGGTGTCAAGCGTGGTACTACGGCTCGGTGGTGAATATCGGCTGGCTGGTTCCATGACGAACCTGGACAATCGCTTTCGTGATGGGTATCTCCGGCTTTGAGCCGACCTTTCTCGTCGGACTTGAAGCCGTTCGCGAGAAACACGAGCCTGGCCTGGCCGCGCTTGGCGGCCGACGTCTGACGGGGTTCGCGCTCGTGCGTTTTGTCGAGGACGGGGACTGGTTTGCTGATTGCCCTGTCGTCTTGGACTTTGACGGCGTCCAGGTGGAGATCTGCCACTGGAAGTTTGATGAGCTGTCGATCAGCTGGAACACCGTCGACACCACGGCTGCGATCAGTGGCTGGGAGTATGTCGAGCAGACACCAGCGTGGTCCGACGCCGATGAGCGGCTCGAATCGTTCCTCGGCCAGGAACTCTCGACGACCGGCAGCAGGGTCGCCTGGGCCGGGGCACTGATTTGCCGGGGCGTGGGCCCGGCGGGGGTGGGGGTGTCGGCGAGCCGGTTCAGGAGTTGGTCGAGGGCGGCTTGTCCGTCGTCGACCGCGGCGCGTTCGTCGTCGGTGAGGGGGATGGCGGTGAGCATGCGCTGCAGGTTGTCCTTGGCCTCGAGTAGCTGGGCTTTCGAGCTGCCCTTGGGGGTGTAGAAGTCGCACTTGGCGCAGGCCATGCGGTGGGCGCACTGCTCAAAGAAGGTGTAGGTGCAGAATCCGTGGCCGAGGTCGTAGTACTGCCAGGGCTCGCCGGTAGCGGCGGCGCCCGAGGTGACGGCGTCTCGGTCGATGAGGATCTCGATGGTGCGGACGTTGCGTTCGAAGTAGCCGGCGTCTCGGTAGGCCTTGGAGAGGGTATTCGGGGTGATCTTCGCGTAGTGCTGGGTGGAGCTGAGTTCCTGGTGCCCGAGCCAGGCCTGCAGCTCGAACAGGGTCATCGGCTCCTTGGCGTTGTAGAGCTGCGAGGCGATGGTGGACCGGGCTCGGTGGCTAGTGATGTTGCCGCGAACGTCGGCGTCCGGAACGCCTGCTTTGCGGCAAAGCATCGGAATGATGGCGTTGTTGATGTACTCGTTGGCGACACGACGAGCTCGGAACGCAAACAGAAAGTCGACCTGCTCGGAGGTCTTGCGGTCGACCATCTTGGGCTGAGTGGGCCGGACTCGTTGCCAGGCCTCGACGGCCTGGCCGAGCAGCGGATCGACCGGTTTGGTGAACGCGGTGCCGGTCTTGTGGGTCGGAACATCCAGAAGACAGACGGCATCCCGGGCGAGAACCTCGCTGGAATCCCCGGGTATTGGCATTCCGTCGTGCTGCCAGCGGACGCAGCCCACGCGGAGCCGCGCGATCTCATCGCTGCGTTGGCCGCTGAACAGCCAGGTGAGCGTGATCGCCTTGATCAGCTTCATGGGATGGCTGCGCGAATCTTGGGTCGGAAGATCCTCCGGGGCGAGGTTGAGACCGGCCCATAGGAGCTTGGCCCAGACATCGTCGGCGATGATCCGGGGGTCCGGGCCGAGCAGGGATGAGACGGTTCGAGGTGTACTCAGTGCAGTCGCGGTGTCGAACCGTCGTGGGATCCATTCCCATTCCTGGCAGTCGCGGAAAAAGGCTCGAGTCATCTTTAGGTAGCTCGATTTGGTCTCGGGAGCCAGTGGCTGACCTGCGCGCGCCTTCATCCCGTCGATCCATTGGACGTGGTCTCCGACGGACATTCGGTCCACGGCCGCGACCCATGCCGCGCAGGTGGCGCGCGTCCATTGTCCAGGCTCGGTGAGGGATGGATGTTCCGCAGCGAGCCATCGGCCGACCTTGGAAAGCACGCTCCGGTAGGCGGCGCGGACCTTCGGGGTGAGGGTGGAGGTGGCATGCCAGCGTTCCACCCAGGCCGCCCACTCGGGTGCCGTGCCCTCGATCGCCACCTGCCCCTTGCCGTAGTTGAGTGGGGGCGGTGGACCGACAAGGCCCAGGCCGTGGAGGGCACGATGAACACCATGGACCGTCAGCCGCTGATCGCTGCCCAAGACCGGATCGGCGTTCAGGAGCGCCAGAACTTCGCTTGACAGTTCCTCGATCCTCGGACTGCGGTTGAGCAGCAGCAATGTGCAGATGAGCCACGTTAGATACTGCTCTCGGCCGTCATATCCCCAGCCAGCCAGGACAGCATGGATCTGCCGGATGGCGTCGTCCACACGCTCCTTGCCAAAGACCTTTCGCGCGAGGCCCGGCCGTTGAAAACGGCCGATCCGATCGAAGCGGGTGAAGCCGCCGAGTAGGTAGGCGAAGAAAATGACGAAGGGGCGGGCGTTGGACCCGATCCGTCCGGGCCAGGCCTGCCGAAACTTCTTGCTGCTGACCTCAATGAGCTCGACCCAGTCCTGTTCCGACCAACCCCATAACGAGGTTCCTCGGTCAGCACAGTGAATCAGCACCAGGATGGCCGCATCAGTCGCGAACTTGTCTCTATCGTGCGGTCCTTTATCCCAGCAGAGGAGCGTCTGGGCATCATCGAGCGGCCGGATCAGCCGACTGATCGTCTCGCGAATGCGTGGACTGATCTCGATGCGCTGACCCCGCTTCCGGCGAAGCAGGAGCACTTCTCTGAGCGCATGCAGCCCGTCCAGCTCGACGTCGCTCAGGCGGCACTGCTGGTTGTAGCGCGTGGTGTCGATGGGCCACACCCACGCTTCAGATGCGGCCAGCTGCCGGGCGGCCTTTGGTAGCGGAGCGGTCATGATGTGGTGGCTGCCGTTGTGGCGCAGAGCCTGGTCAACATGTCGATGCGCCACGCATGGATGTGCTCCATCGACTGGTTGAGCTTCGCCGACAGGTCCCGGCCGGACAGATGGATGTATCGGAGCGTCGACTCGGTGGCCCTGTGGCCGGCGAAGGTGGAGATCGCATGGAGTTCCCAGCCCATCCGTGCCAGGTCGGTCAGACACAGGTGCCGGGTGGTGTGCGTGGAGAACCGCGGGACCCCGGCCGCGTCGGCGACCCTGCGGACGACCTTCGACCAGGTCCACAAGGTGATCGGCTGACCGTAGTTCCGGCGAGACTCCGAGAGGAACAGCAGGCCCCGGCCCCGGCTGATCCGAGCGCGGTGGGTCAGGTAGTTCGAGAGCAGCACACCGGTCGAGGCCGAGTAGGGCACCACCCGTTCCAACCGATTCTTGGTGTGCTCCGCCTGAACCCGCAGCGTGCGCTGGCCGGGGTCGAGATCCTCGGTGCGCAGGAAGCAGAGCTCCTCGCGCCGCAGCGCCGCGTCGTAGGCCAGGGCGAGCATCAGCCGGTTGCGGATCGGCTCCGCAGCAGCGACCCCCAGGACCTGGAACCACTGCCGCTCGTCCGGAATCCACGGCAGTTTGGTCAACCGTGGGACCAGGCCCCGTTCCTGCCCGCCGAACCGCCGCCCGGGCGTGTACTTTCCACGCCCCACCGGATTGGAGCCGCGCAGGCCTTCCTCGATCAGGTGGTCGTAGAAGAGCCTGACCGGGACCAGCCGCTGCTGGATCGTGGCGTTCGACAATCCCGCTCCGGAATCGATCGCGACCACGTTCGGCCCGCGATGGCTCGGCCTGCTGGTGAGCTCGCGGACGAACACCGCCACGTGAGCCCGGTTCGCGGTCGCCGGGTCGACGCCCTCTCGTTCGCAGACCTCCAGGTACTCAGCCAGTCCTCGCGCGTACGCGTCGATCGTCCGCGGCGCTCTCCCCAGATCAGCCCAGATCCGCAGCCACCCCGCGGCCAGATCATGCCGAACCAGGATCGGCCACTTCTCCTCGAGAACGGTTCCCATCGGATCTCCTCAGCTACCCGCGAGACCGTACCGAACATGATCGCCCGATAGGTCTGATTCCAAGTAACTGACAGGCAGACCGTCTACGGCTACTTCGCCCGCTGGCAAGAAGACGACATCTTCACCCAGCTCAACGGCATGTTGCGCCGC
>NZ_QNFZ01000096.1 GCF_003313395.1 Nonomuraea lactucae
CGTGTTGATGAACAACCCGACGATCGACTCCATCCCGGCCAACTCCGCCGGACGACCCGACACCGTCAGACCGAACACCACGTCGGACTCACCGCTGTAACGCGACAGCAGCAGCGCCCACCCAGCCTGAACGACCGTGCCCAGCGTCACCCGCGCCCGCCGCGCCAGCCCCACCAGACCTGCGGTGACCTCAGCCGACAGCTCGAACCGGCGCCGATCCTGCGCCCAATGCGCGGTCGCCTGCCGATCCACCGGCAACGCGGTCGGCGCCTCGAACCCAGCCAGGTATCCCCGCCAGAACTCCTCCGCCTCACCCGGCTCCCGCTCCCGCAACCACGCGATGAAGTCCCGGTACGGCCGCACCGCCGGCAGCACCGGCTGCTCACCACGGCGCAGCACCTCGTACGCCCGCGACACCTCGTCCATCAGGATGGGCAGGCTCCACCCGTCCGTGCAGATGTGATGGAACGTCAGGACGAGCCAGAAACGCTCTTCGCCGCGCGCGATGAGACGCACCCTCATCAACGGGGGACGCGCCAGATCGAAGCCGCGGTCGCGGTCCTCCCGGAGGAACTCGGCCAGCTCCGCGTGAGCGTCGGCGACGCCCGACCAGTCGAGGACCTCGAAGGGAAGCTCCACCTGCTCGTGGACGACCTGCAGCGGCTCCGGCACACCCTCCCAGACCAGCCCGGTGCGCAGTGCCGTGTGGCGCTCGACGACCAGTGCCCACGCCCGCCGCAGCGCGGCCACATCGACTTCACCGGCGAACTCGTACAGTCCCTGCGCCGTGTAGACGCCGGCACCGTCGGCCGGAGCCTCCAGGACGTGGAAGAGGATTCCCTGCTGGACCGAGGTCAACGGATACACATCCGCCACCCGCGCCCCGGCGGCCACCGCATCC
>NZ_QNFZ01000103.1 GCF_003313395.1 Nonomuraea lactucae
GGTGGTGGTAAGCGGCTGATCGGCTATGTGGTCCCGGAAGGGCCTGTCGACGCCGCCGAGTTGCGTTCGTTCATGCGGGGGCGGCTGCCCGATTACATGGTGCCGGCGGTGTTCATGACGGTGGATGGTCTGCCGTTGACCGCCAACGGCAAGGTGGATCGCAAGGCGCTGCCCGAACCTGACCCGGTGACGGCGGCGGGGGTGGAGTATGTGCCGCCACGCACGGCCAACGAGGTCGTGCTGGCGGGGATCTGGTCGCAGGTGCTGGGGGTGGAGCGGGTCGGGTTGCACGACAACTTCTTCGAGTTGGGCGGCGATTCGATCCTGAGCTTGCAGATCGTGGCTCGGGCCAGGGCGGCGGGGCTGCGGCTGGATGTGGCGGATGTGTTCGCGCGGCAGAGTGTGGGTGAGCTGGCCGCGGCGGTGCGGCTTACGGCCACGCCGGTGCTGGCCGAGCAGGGGACGGTGTCGGGGTCGGTGTTGTTGACGCCGATCCAGCATTGGTTCGTCGAGCAGGACATCGCCGATCGGGATCATTGGAACTGGTCGGGCATGTTCGAGCTCGCGCAGGGGGCCGATGCCTCGGCGTTGGCGCGCGCGGTGGATGCTGTGATCAGGCACCATGACGCGCTGCGGATCCGCTTCGCCTACGATCCCGCACGGCAGGCGTGGGTGCAGCACAATGCCCCGGCTGAGGAGGGCGAGGTCTTCTCGGTCGTGGATGCGGTCGGGATGGGTGAGGCCCAGGTCGCCGAGCGGATGACCGTCGCGCAGACGTCGTTAAGCCTGGCCGATGGACCGCTGATCCGGGTGGTCCACTTCGATCGGGGCGAGGAGCCGGGCTGGCTGGGGATCACCGTTCATCACCTGGTGATGGACGGGGTGTCCTGGAACGTCCTGCTGGAGGACCTCGACAGCGCTTACCGAGGCGAGTCGCTGCCTGCCAAGACGACGTCCTTCCAGCAGTGGGCCGAGCGACTGCACGCCTTCGCCGGCACAGAGCGCGTGCGCGAGCAGCTCCCTTACTGGACTCAGCAGCTTGATTCCACCTTCATGGTGCCCGTTGATGATGCGGCCGGTGCCAACACCGAAGCCTCCAGCGAGATCGTCCGGGCAACCTTGGACGCCGAGACGACTTCGGCGCTGCTGACCCGCGCGCACAAGGCGTATCGGACGCAGATCAACGATGTGCTGCTGGCCGGGCTGTTGCAGGCGCTGGGTGAGTGGGCGGGCACCGATGCGGTGACGATCGATCTGGAGAGTCACGGCCGGGAGGCCATCGCCGAAGAGGTCGATCTGTCACGGACGCTCGGCTGGTTTACCTCGATCTATCCGGTGACGTTGTCGAGCGATGATCTCAGCGAGCCGGGCAGGGTTCTCAAGTCGGTCAAGGAGCAGTTGCGGAGCAGTCCTGACCGTGGTGTGGGTTATGGGGCGCTGCGTTATCTGACGGGTGAGCTGGGTCAGGTGGCGAGTCCGCAGGTGCTGTTCAACTACGGTGGCGCGTTCGATGCCGCCGGGGATGACGAGGTGGGTCTGTTGGCTCGGGAGTTGTCTCCTGAGCTGTATGGCCCGAGTGAGGGCCAGGAGCAGACTCGCTCGCATCTGTTGCAGGTGGAGGTGTCGCAGACCGCTGATGGTGAGATGGCGTTCGAGTGGTACTTCTCCACGAACGTGCACCGGCCGGAGACCATCCAGCGGGTCGCGGAGAGCTATGTGCGGGCGTTGCGGGCGTTGGTGGAGCATTGTCTGTCGCCGGGGGCGGGTGGGTTC
>NZ_QNFZ01000100.1 GCF_003313395.1 Nonomuraea lactucae
CGGTGTTGGGTGAGCATCCCGGGGTGCGGGATGTGGTGGTGGCGGCGCGTGGGGATGGTCGGGGTGGCAAGCGTCTGATCGGCTACGTCGTCCCCGAGACGTCAGTGGATGTCGGGGAGTTGCGGGCGTTCATGCGCGAGCGGCTGCCCGAATACATGGTCCCGGCGGCGTTCGTACCGATGGAGGCGCTGCCGCTGACCCCCAACGGCAAGGTGGACCGGCGCGCCCTCCCGGAGCCGGATCTGGGGACCACCGTGCGGACGGAGTTCGTGCCGCCGCGTACCCCCGCCGAGGTCACGCTGGCCGGGATCTGGGCGCAGGTGCTGGGTGTGGAGCGGGTCGGGTTGCACGACAACTTCTTCGAGCTGGGTGGCGATTCGATCCTGAGCCTGCAGATCGTGGCGCGCGCTCGGGCGGCGGGTCTGCGGCTGGATGTGGCCGATGTGTTCGCCTCCCAGAACGTGGGCGAGCTGGCCGCCTCGGTGCGCGACACGGCTACGCCGGTGCTGGCCGAGCAGGGGGTGGTGAGCGGCCCCGTGCCGCTGACTCCGATCCAGCGGCGGTTCGCCGCCGAGGACATCGCCGATCGTGATCATTGGAACTGGTCGGGCATGTTCGAGCTGGCGCCGGGTGCCGATGCGGGCGCGCTGGCGCGCGCGGTCGACGCCGTGGTGGCGCATCATGACGCGCTGCGGGTCCGGTTCGCCTTCGACACCGAGCAAGGGGCGTGGGTCCAGCACATCGTGCCGAGCGAAGGCGCTCAGCTGTTCTCCGTCGTTGACGCGGCAGGGGTGGACGAGGCGTGGGTCGTTGAGCGGATGACGCGCGTGCAGAGGTCGCTGAGTCTGGTTGATGGGCCGTTGGTCCGGGTGGTCTTCTTTGATCGGGGCGAGGAGCCGGGTTGGT
>NZ_QNFZ01000108.1 GCF_003313395.1 Nonomuraea lactucae
ACCAACCCGGCTCCTCGCCCCGATCAAAGAAGACCACCCGGACCAACGGCCCATCAACCAGACTCAGCGACCTCTGCGCGCGCGTCATCCGCTCAACGACCCACGCCTCGTCCACCCCTGCCGCGTCCACGACGGAGAAGACCTCAGCCTCCTCACCAGCCGCGTTGCGCTGGACCCACTCCTCCTGCGCAGGGTCATGGACGAACCGCATCCGCAGCGCGTCATGATGCGCCACCACAGCATCCACCGCCCGGCCCAACGCCTGCGCATCCGCACCCGGCGCCAGCTCGAACATGCCCGACCAGTTCCAATGATCACGATCAGCCATGTCCTGATCGACGAACCAGTGCTGGATAGGCGTCAACGGCACCCGCCCACTCACCACACCCTGATCAGCCAGCACCACAGACGCCGACTCACGCACCGACGCGGCCAGCTCACCCACACTCTGACGCGCGAACACATCCGCGATGTCCAACTCCAACCCAGCCGCCCGAGCCCGCGCCACGATCTGCAGGCGCGTATTCGACCGCGGTCGCGGGAGCGGCGTCCGGCTCGGGCAGGGCCTTGCGGTCGATCTTGCCGTTGGCGGTCAGCGGGAGGGCATCCAGTGTCACGAAGGTCGACGGCACCATGTAGTCCGGCACCCGCTCGCGCATGAACGCGCGCAGCCCGGCCGCGTCCACCGCCGCGGACGGGTCCGTGCCGGCGCCGTCCTCGTCACTCCCGGGGACGACGTAGCCGACCAGACGCTTGCCACCCCGACCATCCCCACGCGCCGCCACCACCACATCCCGCACCCCGGGATGCTCACCCAACACCG
>NZ_QNFZ01000101.1 GCF_003313395.1 Nonomuraea lactucae
GAGGACCTCGCGCGGGAGGCCGCCTCCGCGCGGCGGGAGGCGCGCGCGGCGTTCGGCGACGGCACGCTGTTCCTGGAGCCGATGCTCGACCGGGCCAGGCACGTCGAGGTGCAGATCCTCGCCGACCGGCACGGCACCGTGTGGGCGCTCGGCGAGCGCGAGTGCAGCGTGCAGCGGCGGCACCAGAAGGTGGTCGAGGAGTGCCCCTCTCCTGGGATCGGCGACGGGACCCGCGCCCGGCTGAGGGAGGCGGCGGCACGGGCCGCCACGAAGATCGGCTACGTGGGGGCCGGGACCGTCGAGTTCCTGGTCAAGGGCGAGCGGGTGGCGTTCCTGGAGATGAACACCCGCCTGCAGGTCGAGCACCCGGTGACCGAGCTGGTCCACGGGGTCGACCTGGTCCGGCTCCAGCTGGAGGTCGCCGAGGGCGCGGCCCTGGAGGGCGCGCCGCCGCCCGCGAGCGGGCACGCCGTCGAGGCCCGGCTGTACGCGGAGGATCGCGACTACCTGCCGCAGACCGGGGTGCTGGGGCGGTTCGAGATCGAGGGTGACGTCAGGGTGGACTCCGGGGTGGAGTCCGGGTCGGTGGTGTCCCCGCACTACGACGCCATGCTGGCCAAGGTGGTCGCGCACGGGGCCAGCCGCGGCGAGGCGATCAGGAAGCTGGCGGCGGCCCTGCGCCGCGCCCGGCTCCACGGCGTCACCACCAACCGTGACCTGCTCGTCGGCATCCTTGAGCATGAGGCGTTCCGGGCGGGCGACACCCATGTCGGCTTCCTGGACGAGCACGGCGACGCCCTCGCCTCCCGTGGGGGGACGCCGGGCGGCACGGCCGACCCGGCCGGCACGCAGTGGCCCGTCCTGGCCGCCGCGCTCGCCATGGCCGCCGCGAACC
>NZ_QNFZ01000104.1 GCF_003313395.1 Nonomuraea lactucae
GAGCCGCCCGGCCAGCGCGGCGGCGAAGTCGCGGGCCAGCGCGGCGGCCTGGCCCTCGCGGCCCGACAGGGAGGTGGGCAGCCCCACCACGACCTCGATCGCCTCGTGCTCGGCGACGATGGCGGCGATGCGGTCGAGGTCGCCCTTGCCCCGCCGGACGGTCTCGACCGGCGTGGCCAGCAGTCCCGAGGGGTCGCTGCGGGCCACGCCGATGCGTACGGAGCCGACGTCCACGCCGATCCGTGAGCCGAACCGCATGTCAGCCGAGCTGTCCCTCGATGGCCTGATCGACGAGACGCAGCGCGTCGCCGATCGCCTCCGGGCGGGTGCCGCCGCCCTGCGCGACGTCGTCCTTGCCGCCACCGCCACCCCCAAGCGCCTTGGCGGCGACGCCGACCAGTCTCCCGGCCTTGAGCCCCCGCTCACGTCCCGCATCGTTGACCGCGGCAACGACCACTGGTCGGTCGGAGGGGACGCCGGCGATCACGATGACCGCAGGCCGGTCGGCCGGGAACCTGCCACGCACATCCAGGGCGAGCTTACGCAGGTCGTCGGCTCCGGTGCCATCAGGCGCGCGGTGTGTCACCACGGAGACTCCCTGCTGGTCACGCGCCTGGGACGCCAGCTCGCCGGCCACCTGGAGCACCTGGGCGGAGCGGAGCCTCTCCAGGTCCTTCTCGGCGGCCCGCAGGCGGGTGACGATGCCCTCGATGCGCTCGGGCAGCTCCTCGCGGCGAGCCTTGAGCTGCTCGGTGAGCTGGGAGACCAGCACGCTCTCGCGCGCCAGGAAGCGGAAGGCGTCGATGCCGACGAGCGCCTCTACGCGGCGCACGCCGGCGCCGACCGACTGCTCGCCGAGCACCTTGACCAGGCCGAGCTGGCCGGAGCTGTGGACGTGGGTGCCGCCGCACAGCTCGCGGGAGTAGTCGCCGATCTCGACGACGCGGACCTCGTCGCCGTATTTCTCGCCGAACATGGCCAGCGCGCCCATCGCCCTGGCCTCCGCCTGGGAGGTGTAGAAGGCGTTGACCTTGAGATCGTTGATGAGCACGGCGTTGACCTCGTCCTCGACGTCGCGCAGCACGCTCGGCGGGACGGCGCCGGCCGCGGTGAAGTCGAAGCGGAAGCGGCCGGGAGAGTTTTCCGAGCCGGCCTGGGCGGCGGACTCGCCGAGCGCGTTCTTGAACCCGCGGTGGACGAGGTGGGTGGCGCTGTGGCTGCGCGAGATCGCGCGGCGGCGCTCGAGGTCGATCTCCGCGTGCGCCTCGTCGCCGACCTTGAGCTCGCCCGCGCGCACCTTGCCGCGGTGGACGACCAGGCCCGCGATGGGCGACTGCACGTCGTGGACCTCCACCTCGGCGCCGCCGGCGCGGATCACGCCCTGGTCGGCCAGCTGGCCGCCGCCCTCGGCGTAGAACGGGGTGCGGCCGAGCACGATCTCGACCGTCGAGCCCGCGCCCGCCGCCGGGACGGGGACGCCGTCGACGAGGATGCCGACCACTGTGGTGTCGGCCTCGGTCTCGTCGTAGCCGAGGAACTCGACCTTGCCCGCCTTCTCCAGCAGCTCCCCGAAGACGGAGATGTCGGCGTTGCCGGTCTTCTTCGCCGCCGCGTCGGCCTTGGCGCGCTCCCGCTGCTCCTTCATCAGGCGGCGGAAGCCCTCCTCGTCGACCTTGAGACCGTGCTCGCCGGCCATCTCCAGGGTGAGGTCGATCGGGAAGCCGTAGGTGTCGTGGAGCTGGAACGCCTGGTCGCCGGAGATGGTGGAGCCGGACTTGCGCTTGGTCTCCTCGACCGCCACGTCGAAGATCGCGGTGCCGGTGCGGAGCGTGCCGAGGAACGACGCCTCCTCGGCGTCGATGACCCCGTGGATCTGCGGCGCGTCGGCCTTCAGCTGGGGATACTGCTCGCCCATGACGTCGATCGCGACGCGGGTGAGCTCGTGCATGTAGCGCTCGTCGCCGGAGCCGAGCAGGCGCAGGTTGCGCACGCTGCGACGCAGGATGCGGCGCAGGACGTAGCCGCGGCCCTCGTTGCCCGGGATGACGCCGTCGGAGACCAGCATGGTGCCGGTGCGCACGTGGTCGGCGATGACGCGCAGGCTGACGTCGGCCCGCGGGTCGCGGCCGTAGCGCGACTTGGTGAGCTCCGCGGCCCGGTCGAGGATCTTGTAGGTGGTGTCGATCTCGTAGATGTTGTCGACGCCCTGGAGGATGGCCGCCATGCGCTCCAGGCCCATGCCGGTGTCGATGTTCTTGTTCGGTAGCTCGCCCGAGACGTCGAAGTCGACCTTGCTGCGGACCTGGCTCAGCTGGTACTGCATGAACACGAGGTTCCACACCTCGAGGTAGCGGTCCTCGTCGGCGACCGGGCCGCCCTCGCGGCCGTACTCGGGGCCGCGGTCGTAGTAGATCTCCGAGCAGGGGCCGCCGGGGCCGGGCACGCCCATGTGCCAGTAGTTGTCCTCCAGGCCGCGGCGCTGGATGCGCTCGGCGGGCAGGCCGACCTTGTTGTGCCAGATGTCGAACGCCTCGTCGTCCTCCATGTAGACCGTCGCCCAGAGCCGCTCCTCGGGGAAGCCGAAGCCGCCGTCGGCCTCGGACCTGGTGAGCAGCTCCCAGGCGTAGGGGATCACTTCGGCCTTGAAGTAGTCGCCGAAGGAGAAATTGCCGAGCATCTGGAAGAACGTGGCGTGGCGGGTGGTCTTGCCCACCTCGTCGATGTCGGGGGTGCGGACGCACTTCTGCGCGGTGGCCAGCCGTGACGCCGGAGGCTTGCGCTGCCCCAGGAAGTACGGCTTGAACGGCACCATACCTGCGTTGACCAGGAGAAGCGTCGGGTCCTCAGCGATCAGGCTGGCCGAGGGCACTATCGTGTGCCCACGCTCCTCGAAGAAGCGCAGGAAGCGGCGGGCGATCTCTGCCGACTCCATTGTGGCCATCCTTTGCGTTAGTCAGTCGATGTGGTCAGAGTCGTCGAGCCCGAACCGGGCTCGCAACTCGGTTTCGCGATCGGCTGCCTCGCCGAGCGCGTCGGAAGTAAAGTCTCTCACCTGCGCGAGCATGCCCGCCGCGCCACTGGCCGTCCTGCGGGCCACGTGGCTCGGGTGCAGGGCCTGCAACCTGCGCATCACCCACAGGGTGATGAGCGCGCCGAGCGAGAGGTAGAACAGCCGCCGGATCATGGCCGCCGCCCGGCCCGGCGCGGCCTGCGCGGCCTGCGGGCCTCGATGGCCCGGCGCACGCCGTAGCCGAGGGAGGACACCTTGATCAGCGGGCCGGTGAGGAAGGTCTGGGTCACCGCGCTGAGCTTGGCGGCGTGGCCGCTGATCTGCTTGACGTCCTTGGCGATGGCCTCGGCCGCGACGAGCTGCCTGTTGGTCTCGTTGACCGTGACGCTCATGTCGTCGAGCAGGGGGGCGATGCGGCTGCTCAGGTCGGAGACCGCCTTGGTGGTCTCGGTGAGCAGCCGCGTGAGCTTGACGAGCACCATGGCGAGCACGCAGACCAGGACTATCCAGCCCGTGGCCGCGATCAGCCCGGCGACCTCTCCAGCGGTAAGCATCCGCTCATCTCCCTCGTACGCTGCGCCGGAACGGCATGAACCCTATCGTGTCCAGGGACCCAGGTTAGCGGGGACGAAGATCTTGATCAGGCCGCCACGTCGGCGGCCGACCCTTCCACGGCCGGGTGTGACGAGCCCGGGTCGCCGCGCCCGAAGCGTACCGCGCCGCCCGGCCGACCGCCGAAAGGCGAGTGAAGGCGAGTGAAGGCGAGTGAAAGGCGAGGTCGCCGCGCCCGCCGCACAGCTCCTGTGAACGCCGCCGTACGGCCCGCCGGTCCGGGCGGGCGGAATGGCGTACCGGGCGGGCGGAATGGCGTGCGTGGCGGGCGGAATGGCGTGCGTGGCGGGCGGAATGGCGTGCGTGGCGGCCCGAGTGGCGACGGTCGAGGAAACGCCAGGGTGCGACGATCGCCTTCGGAAGGGTGTGGCGGCCCGGCACACCGCGCCGACCCCGTGGACGCGTCGACAGGTCAGGTCCCGCGCAGGAAGTCGCGGATCCTGGCCCAGCGGTCGGCGACCGCGGCCTCGGCCCCATGTGTGGTCGGCTCGTAGTAGCGGCGCTCGCGTACCTGCTCGGGCGCGTAGTCCTGGCGCACCAGGCCGTGGTCGAAGTCGTGCGGGTATCTGTAGTCCTCGCCGTGGCCGAGCTTGGCCGCGCCGGGGTAGTGGGCGTCGCGCAGGTGCCCGGGGACCTGGCCGATGAGGCCGCGGCGCACGTCGGCGGCGGCGGCGCCGATCGCCTTGACCACGGCGTTGGACTTGGGCGCCAGCGCGCAGTGGATCACCGCGTGGGCGAGGTTGATCTGGGCCTCGGGCAGGCCGATCAGCTGCACCGCCTGGGCGACGGCGACCGCCGTCTGCAGGCAGGCAGGGTCGGCCATGCCCACGTCCTCGGAGGCGAAGATGACGATGCGTCGGGCGATGAAGCGAGGGTCCTCGCCGGCCTCGATCATGCGGGCGAGGTAGTGGAGCGCCGCGTCGGCGTCGGAGCCGCGCATGGACTTGATGAACGCGCTGATCACGTCATAGTGCTGGTCGCCCTGCCGGTCGTAGCGGACGGCCGCCTTGTCGACGGCCTTCTCCACGACCTCGACCGTGATGTCGTCGGCCAGCAGCGCGGCGGCCTCGAGGTAGGTCAGGGAGCGGCGCGCGTCGCCGCCCGCGAGCCGTACGAGATGGTCGAGGGCCTGCTGGGCCAGGCCGGCGCGGCCGCCCAGCCCGCGCTCGTCGGCGACCGCGCGCTCCAGGACCGCGCGCACGTCGTCGTCGGACAGCGACTCCAGCGTGAGCAGCAGCGAGCGCGACAGCAACGGCGAGATGACCGAGAAGAACGGGTTTTCGGTGGTGGCGCCGATGAAGGTGACCCAGCGGTTCTCGACCGCGGGCAGCAGCGCGTCCTGCTGCGCCTTGTTGAAGCGGTGCACCTCGTCGACGAAGAGCACGGTCTGCCGGCCGGTCATGCCCAGCTCCCGCCGGGCGTTGTCGATGGCGGCGCGGACGTCCTTGACGCCGGCCGAGACGGCGGAGAGCTCGATGAAGCGGCGCTTGGTGGCGTTGGAGACGACGTACGCGAGCGTGGTCTTGCCCGTGCCCGGCGGCCCCCACAGGAAGAGCGACATCGGCGCGTCGCTCTCGACCAGGCGCCGCAGCGGCGTGCCCGGGCCGAGCAGGTGCCGCTGGCCGATCACCTCGTCGAGGGTGCGGGGGCGCATCCGGACGGCGAGGGGCTGCGGTGTGGCCTCCTCAGCCGCCGAATCGAACAGACTCTCCACAACGCGAGATTACACGCTGGCCGCGTTCGGCGGTCCCGCCGCGGGTCGCGGGCATTGCCGCCAAGCCCTCGACCTGCGCGCCCAAGCCCCCGGGCCATGCGCTCAATGGCCTGTGCGATCACGCCCCGGGCTATGCGCCCAGGCCCCAGACGGCCCGCGCTCCCGAGTCCCCGGCCTGGAAGACGTAGTAGGCGACGACCGCCGCGAGCACCACGGCCAGGGCCGACAGGCCGATGGTGACCGCGCGGCCGAACCTGTCGCCGGTCGTCCTCCCCGCCTCGGTCCCTTCAGGGCCCGCGTCACCGGACCGCGCGTCAGCGGGGACGGTGACCCCGGTGGCGGCCTTCCGAGAGCCCGCGCGGGCGGGGGTGGTGACGTAGACGAGCAGCAGCGCGGTGGCGCCGAGGCCGACGGCCGACAGGAGCAGCGGGCTGGCGAAGCTCTCGTGGGTGGCGATGGCCTGGCCCAGCTCACCTTCCGCCGTGGCGAAGCGGGCCTCCTTGAGCAGCTCGCCGCTCTGCTTGGCCGCGAACAGCGCCGCCGGGCTGGCCAGAGAGAGCAGCACCACGGCCCAGGCCAGCAGCGGGCGGCGGCCCGGCAGCAGGGCGTACGCCACGGTGAGCAGGGCGAGCAGCGGCGTCAGCACGACGGCGAAGTGCACCATCAGCGGGTGCGCGGGCAGCCCCATGATCTGGTCGAACATGTCAGGACTCCTTAGTTCTCATTTCAACTACGAGTCTCAGCACGATAAGGTTCTCGGTCCGTCCCGCAACACTGGGTCATTCCCGTCACTTACCTCGATCACATTCCAGTGCCGGTAGCATTCGCGGAGTTGTTGGGTCATGTGTCGGCAAAGTGGAGGACATACCGGTGAGCGGCGACGACCGCCAGAGCCAGCTGGCGCGGGAGCACAAGGAGCGGCAGGCGCGGCGCGCGGCCGAACAGTCCGCCAAGGCGAGGCGCAACACCTTCATCGGCGCGGGCGTGGCCGTCGTCGTCGTGGCGGGCGGCATCTACGCCGCCACCGCTCTGGCCGACAGGGGTTCGGGCAAGCCCGTGGCGGCCACGAGCTCGCCCTCCGCGTCCGCCTCCACGACGCCGTCGGCCGTGCTGCCGACCGAGACGCCCCAGAAGAAGACGGGGCCGGTGACCTGCACCTACAAGCGGAGCAAGGCCGACGTGCCGATGAAGTACGTGGGCATGCCGGGGCGCAAGCCCAACCTGAAGCTGTCGACGTGGACCATCACCACCAACCACGGCGACATCGTCATCGACGTCGACCCGAACGCCACCCCGTGCTCGGTCAACTCGATGGCGTTCCTGGCCAAGAAGAAGTTCTACGACAACACCAAGTGCCACCGCCTGGCGATGCCCGAGACGGAGGGCGTCTACATGCTGCAGTGCGGCGACCCGAAGGCCAAGGCCGACGGCAAGAACCCGACCGACGGCCAGGGCACCGCCGGCTACGTCTTCCCCGACGAGAACGTCGGCGTCGTGCCCTACAACCGGGGGGCGGTGTTCCTGACCCAGCCGGTGGGTTCGAGCGGCGAGAACAGCAGCCAGTTCGCCATCTCGCTGTCGGACGAGAACGCCCAGATCCAGGACCCGTACTCGGTGATCGGCATGGTCCGCTCCGGTCTGGAGATCATCGACAAGGTGGCCAAGGAGGGCGTCCTCGTCAACAAGGGGGATGCCATGGACACCGGGGGCACCACCGCGCCGAAGAACCCCATCATCATCAAGAAGGTCACGCTGTCCTGAGCGACGCCCACGAACTGAACGCGACGGCCCTCCAGGAGCTCCTGGAGGGCCGTCAGTGCGCGAGCGGGGCTACGCCTTGGGCTGGGCGTCGACGCCCGCCTCCTTGCGCTGCTCGGCGGTGATCGGCGTGGGCGCGGCGGTGAGCGGGTCGAAGCCGGAGGCCGTCTTCGGGAAGGCGATGACGTCGCGGATCGACTCGCCGCCGGACAGCAGCATGCAGATGCGGTCCCAGCCGTAGGCGATGCCGCCGTGCGGGGGCGGGCCGTACTTGAACGCCTCCAGCAGGAAGCCGAACTTGCTCTCGGCCTCCTCCTTGGAGATGCCGAGCACGTCGAAGACGCGCTGCTGCATCTCGGCCCGGTGGATTCGGATGGAGCCCCCGCCGATCTCCATGCCGTTGCACACCATGTCGTAGGCGTAGGCCAGGGCCTCGCCCGGGTTGTCCTGGAAGGTGTCGGCCCACTCCGGCTTGGGGCCGGTGAACGGGTGGTGCACGGCCGTCCAGCCCCCCTCCCCGTCCTCCTCGAACATGGGCGCGTCGACGACCCAGAGGAACGACCACCGCGACTCGTCGATCAGCCCGCAGCGGCGGCCGATCTCCAGCCGGGCGGCGCCCAGCAGGTCGCGGGCCGCGCTGCGCCCCCCCGCGGCGAAGAAGATCGCGTCGCCCGGCTGGGCCCCCGCGAACGCGGCCAGCCCGGACAGCTCCTGCTCCGACAGGTTCTTGGCGACCGGGCCGCCGAGGGTGCCGTCGGCCTGGACGAGCACGTAGGCCAGGCCCTTGGCGCCGCGCGAGCGGGCCCACTCCTGCCAGCCGTCGAGCTCCTTGCGCGTCTGCGAGGCCCCGCCGGGCATGACGACCGCGCCCACGTAGTCGGCCTGGAACACCCGGAACGAGGTGCCGGCGAAGTAGCCGGTCATCTCGACGAGCTCCTGGCCGAAGCGCAGGTCGGGCTTGTCGGAGCCGTAGCGGGCCATCGCCTCGGCGTAGGTCATGCGCGGCAGCGGCATCGGGATCTCGTGACCGAGGATCTCGCGCCAGAGCCGCCCGACCAGCTTCTCGCCGACCGCGATGACGTCCTCCTGGTCGACGAAGGACATCTCGATGTCGATCTGGGTGAACTCCGGCTGCCGGTCGGCCCGCAGGTCCTCGTCACGGTAGCACTTGGCCAGCTGGTAGTAGCGCTCCAGCCCGCCGACCTGCAGCAGCTGCTTGAACAGCTGAGGCGACTGGGGCAGGGCGTACCAGCTGCCGGGCTGCAGCCGGACGGGCACGAGGAAGTCGCGGGCGCCCTCGGGCGTGGAGCGGGTCAGCGTCGGGGTCTCGACGTAGACGAAGCCGAGCTCGTTCATCACCTCGTTGGCGAGGTAGGTGGCCTTGGAGCGGACGCGCATCGCCTGGGCCACCTGCTGGCGGCGGATGTCGAGGTAGCGGTACTTGAGCCGGGCCTCCTCGGAGACGCCCACGTTGCCCTCGATCGGGAACGGCAGCGGCGCCGACTCGCTGAGCACCTCGACCTCGGCGGCGACGACCTCGATGGCGCCGGTGGGCAGGTCGGGGTTGGCGTTGCCCTCCGGGCGCACCCGGACCTCGCCGACCACCTTCACGCAGTATTCGGCGCGCAGGTCGTGGGCGTGGTCCTCCTCGCGGAAGACCACCTGCGCCGAGCCGGAGGCGTCGCGCAGGTCGATGAAGACCACCCCACCGTGATCACGGCGCCGGGCCACCCATCCCGCGAGCGTCACCTGCTGCCCGGCGTGCTCCTCGCGGAGCGACCCGGCCGTATGCGTGCGAATCACTGCACTTTCCCTTTCAGAACGTCGACGACCTGGGCCAGCGGCACCTCGGTCTGCTCAGCGGTGGTCAGGTCTTTCACTTGGACGGCCTGCGCGGCCAGGTCACGCTCGCCGAGGATCAGGGCGAACCGGGCACCCGAGCGGTCGGCGCCCTTCATCGCGCCCTTGAGCCCCTTGCCGCCGAAGGCCATGTCGGCGCTGACGCCCGCCCTGCGCAGCTCGTCGACGAGCAGGAACATCCGGCGGCGGGCGTCGTCGCCCAGCGCGACACCGTACACCTGGACCAGGCCTGGCGCCCGGCCCTGCTCGTCGCCGGAGAGCAGCCCCTCGGCCTCCATGGCGAGGAACGTGCGGTCGACGCCGAGCGCCCAGCCGACGCTGGGCAGCGGCGGCCCGCCGAGCATCTCGCTGAGCCCGTCGTAGCGCCCGCCGCCGCCGACGGCCGACTGCGAGCCGAGCCCGTCGTGGACGAACTCGAACGTGGTGCGCGTGTAGTAGTCGAGGCCGCGCACCAGGCGCGGGTCGTCCTCGTACGCCACGCCCGCCGCCGTCAGCAGGGAGCGGACCTCCTCGTGGTAGGCCTTGCAGGCCGCGCACAGGTGGTCGACGACGAGCGGCGCCCCGGCGAGCTGGGCCCGCACCTCGGGCCGCTTGTCGTCGAGCACCCGCAGCG
This sequence comes from Nonomuraea lactucae, assembly GCF_003313395.1. Lineage (GTDB taxonomy): Bacteria > Actinomycetota > Actinomycetes > Streptosporangiales > Streptosporangiaceae > Nonomuraea > Nonomuraea lactucae. The sequence continues at coordinate 9,568 of NZ_QNFZ01000104.1, forward strand.
GGTTGATGTCGATGCGGGCCCTGGTGTCGTCGTCGAGGTCGAGGCCGCGCAGGAACTCCTGCAGGGCGGCCCGGTAGGCGGGCCGGCAGACCTTGTCGCCCAGGGAGTTGAGCAGCAGCCTCACGCCGGTCAGGCCGAGCTCGGCGAAGCCCTCGGCGCCCAGCACGACCAGCTCCGCGTCGAGGGCCGGGTCCTCGGCGCCGAGGGCCTCGGCCCCGACCTGCCAGAAGTGGCGGTAGCGGCCCTTCTGGGCCCGCTCGTAGCGGAACTGGCTGCCGGAGTACCACAGCTTCACGGGGAGCTGGCCGTTGTGCAGGCCGTGCTGGAGGACGGCGCGCACCACGGAGGCCGTGCCCTCGGGGCGCAGGGTGAGCGAGCGGCCCGCCTTGTCGGGGAAGGTGTACATCTCCTTGGAGACGATGTCGGTCGACTCGCCGACGCCCCTGGCGAACAGCTGGGTGTCCTCGAAGACGGGCGTCTCGACGTAGCCGTAGCCCGCCCGCCGCACCGGGGCGACGAGGGCCTCGCGGACGGCGAGGATCTGCTCTGAGCGGGGCGGCAGCCAGTCGAAGGTGCCCTTGGGTGCTTGGAAGCTCATTGGTTTCCTGTTACATGCCTCGTTCGGGACCGGCGTGCGGCGCGGCCTCCTTGAGGTAAGGATTGGCGGCGCGCTCGTGGCCGATCGTGGTCTGTGGTCCGTGGCCCGGCAGGACGACCGTATCGTCAGGCAGCGGCAGGCACTTGGAGGCCAGGCTGCGCAGGATCGTCGGGTAGTCGCCGCCCGGCAGGTCGGTGCGGCCGATGGAGCCGGCGAACAGCAGGTCGCCCGAGAACATGATCTCGTCTCCGGGCAGCCGGAAGCTCACCGACCCCCTGGTATGGCCGGGAGTGTGGTCGACCGTGAACTCGAGACCGGCGAGCGGCAGCCGCGCCCCGTCGGCCAGCTCCCTGACGTCGTCGGGCTCGCTGAGCGTGAGGCCGCCGAACAGCCCGGCGCTGCTCGGCGACCAGCCGGCGGCGGGGTCGGACAGCAGGTGGCGGTCGTCGGGGTGGATCCACGCGGGCACGTCGCGCGCGCCGCACACGGGCGCCACCGACCAGACGTGGTCGAGGTGGCCGTGGGTGAGCAGGACGGCGACGGGCTTGAGCCGGTGCTCGCGCAGCAGCTCGTCGATCCCGGCCACGGCGTCCTGACCAGGGTCGACGATCACGCACTCCTCGCCCGCGGCGGGCGCGATGACGTAACAATTGGTCTGGAAGGCCCCTGCGGGGAAGCCGGCGATGAGCATCTGCCTCAGCTGATCTCGTCAAAAATGCCAATGGGAATGTAACCGAAGGGTACCGGTGCGGGTCGCCGGGCTGCGAATCATTACCCGTTGGCCGATACGATTCGCCCACCTCAGTTGATTGACTATGGGAGGCAAAGCGGTGGCCACGGGGAAGGACCGGCAGAAGCAGCTGGCGCGCGAGCACTACGAGCGGCAGATGCAGCGCCGCATCGAGCGCGAGCAGCGGACCAGGCGCACTGCGATCATCGGCTCCACGGTGGGGGTCGTGGTCGTGGTGGGCGGCATCGTGGCCGCGGTCGCGCTGCTCGGCGGCGGCTCGAAGCCCAACGCCGCGGCGTCGCCGAGCGCGTCGGCGTCCGCCCAGAGCAGCGCCTCGGCCTCACCGGCCGCGGCCCAGCCCAAGCCGTACGACGCCAAGACCGGCACCTGCGGATACGTGGCCGACACGGGGGGCGGCACCGTCAAGGACGTGGGCATGCCGCCGGCCAAGGTGAGCCTCAAGCCCGCCACGAAGACGATGACGCTCAAGACCAACCAGGGCGACATCGTGGTCACGCTCGACAACGCCAAGGCGCCGTGCACGGTCAACTCGCTGGAGTTCCTGGCCGGCAAGGGCTACTACGACGGGAGCAAGTGCCACCGTCTGGGGAGCGACCAGTTCCCGATGCTGCAGTGCGGCGACCCGACGGCCAAGGCCGACGGCAAGAACGCGACCGACGGCCAGGGCGGCCCCGGCTACGTGATGGCCGAGGAGAACCTCAAGGGCGCGACGTACAAGCGCGGCGTGATGGCGATGGCCAAGACCCAGCGGCCGGGCAGCACCGGGAGCCAGTTCTTCCTGGTGTACGGCGACATCGGGCTCACCCCTGACTACACCCCGGTGGGTACGATCACGAAGGGGCTCGACATTCTGGACAAGGTGAACAAGGCCGGAGTTCTGGGCGGGGGCGGCGACGGCACGGGCGCTCCGAAGGAAGCGGTCGAAATCAAAGACGTGACATTCGCTGGCAAGAGCTGACGTAATACAAACTAGGGACGAGTAGTCCCGAAGGGTCTGATGGAAAGTGCAGGAGGACACGGTGAGCACCGACCCGTGGGGCCGGGTAGACGACGACGGCACCGTCTACGTGCGTACGGCTGAGGGAGAGCGGGCCGTCGGCTCCTGGCAGGCCGGTGAGCCCGATGAGGCACTGGCATACTTCCATCGCAAGTACGACGAGCTGGCCGGCCAGGTCCAGCTGCTGGAGCAGCGGGTCAGGGGCACCGACCTGGCCCCGGCGCAGGCCGAGGCGAGCATCGTCAAGCTGCGCGAGGCCGTCGCCGACGCCCACGCCATCGGTGACCTGGCCGCGCTGACCTCCCGCCTCGACGGCCTGTCGGAGGAGGTCGCGCACCGCCGTGAGGAGGTGAAGGCCGCCAGGGAGCACGCGCGGGCCGAGGCCAGGGCGGTCAAGGAGCGCATCGTCGCCGAGGCCGAGCGCATCGCCGACGAGACGACCCACTGGAAGTCGGGCGGCGAGCGGCTGCGCCAGCTCGTCGAGGAGTGGAAGGCGGCCGACCGCATCGACAGGGTGACCGAGGCCGCCCTGTGGAAGCGGCTGTCGGCCGCGCGCACCGCGTTCGCCAAGCGGCGCAAGGTCTACTTCGCGGGCCTGGACGAGCAGCGTGAGGGGGTGCGCGCCGCCAAGGAGCGCATCGTCGCCGAGGCCGAGGCCATCGCCGACTCGACCGACTGGGGCGCGACGGCCGCCGCCTACCGCGAGCTGATGCAGCGCTGGAAGAGCGCCGGCCGGGCCTCACGCGAGGCGGAGGACGAGCTGTGGGCCCGTTTCAAGGGCGCGCAGGACCGCTTCTTCCAGGCCCGTTCGGCGGTGTTCGCCGAGCGCGACGCCTCGCTCGCGGCCAACGCCGAGGTCAAGGAGCTGCTCCTCACCGAGGCCGAGAAGATCCTGCCGGTCACGGACGTGCGCACCGCCAGGGCGGCGCTGCGCCACCTCGTGGAGCGGTGGGAGGCCGCCGGGCCGGTGCCGCGCGAGCAGCGCGACCGGCTGGAGGGGGGGCTGCGCAGGGTCGACGACGCCGTCCGCAAGGCCGAGGAGGCCGAGTGGAAGCGCTCCAACCCCGAGGCGCGCGCCCGGGCGCAGAGCACGGTCGACCAGCTGCGCACCTCGATCGGGCAGCTGGAGCAGCGCCTGGCCAAGGCGCAGGCCGCGGGCCGCGCCAAGGACGTCAAGGAGGCGGAGGAGGCGCTGACGGCCCGCCGCTCGTGGCTGGAGGAGGCCGAGCGCACGCTCGCCGAGTTCAGCTGACGTCCGCCGGGTTCAGCTGACGTCCGCTGGTCCCGCGGGCGGGCGGAGCGGCCTCCCCGCTTCCCGCGGAGGGCGCCCCTCAGGTGGCGCCGCTGACGCGGTAGACGTCGAAGACGCCCTGGATGCTGCGCACGGCCTTGAGCACATGGCCCAGGTGCTTGGGGTCGCCCATCTCGAAGGTGAACTTGCTGATCGCGACCCGGTCGCGCGAGGTGGTGACCGACGCGCTCAGGATGTTCACGTGCTGGTCGGACAGCGTGCGGGTGACGTCGGAGAGCAGGCGCGGCCGGTCGAGGGCCTCCACCTGGATCGCGACGAGGAACACCGAGTCGTCGCCGGGCGACCAGCTCACCTCGACCAGCCGGTCGGGCTGCGACTTGAGCTGCTGGACGTTGGTGCAGTCGGCGCGGTGCACCGAGACGCCGTGGCCGCGTGTGACGAAGCCGACGATCTCGTCGCCCGGCACCGGCGTGCAGCACTTCGACAGGCGCACCCACACGTCGGAGTCGCCCGCGACGACCACGCCGGCGCCGCCTCCGCCGCGGGGACGGCCGCGCAGGCGCGTCGGGAGCGACGTCTCGGCGATGTCCTCCTCGGCGCCGTCGACGCCGCCGACGGAGGCCACGAGCTTCTGCACGACCGTCTGCGCGGCTACGTGGCCCTCGCCGACGGCCGCGTAGAGGGCTGACACGTCGGGGTAGCGCAGGTCTCTGGCCAGGGCCAGCAGCGCCTCTCCGGACATCAGCCGCTGCAGCGGCAGGCCCTGCTTGCGCATGGCCCGGCCGATGGCCTCCTTGCCCGCCTCGATCGCGGTCTCGCGGCGCTCCTTGGAGAACCACTGGCGGATCTTGTTGCGGGCGCGGCCCGACTTGACGAACTTGAGCCAGTCGCGCGAAGGGCCGGCGTCGGGCGACTTGGAGGTGAAGATCTCGACCGTGTCGCCGTTGCCCAGCCGCGACTCCAGCGGCACCAGGCGGCCGTTCACGCGCGCGCCGATGCAGCGGTGGCCCACCTCGGTGTGGACGGCGTAGGCGAAGTCGACCGGCGTCGCGCCCTCGGGCAGCGCCACCACCTGGCCGCGCGGGGTGAAGACGTAGACCTCGGACACCGACAGGTCGAAGCGGAGCGACTCCAGGAACTCGCCCGGGTCGGAGGTCTCCTTCTGCCAGTCGAGCAGCTGCCGCAGCCAGGCCATGTCGCTGCCCGGCTTGACCTTGCCGGTGGGGCCGGGGACGCCGCCGACCTCCTCCTTGTACTTCCAGTGGGCGGCCACGCCGTACTCGGCCCGATGGTGCATGGCGTGCGTGCGGATCTGCAGCTCGACCGGCTTGCCCTCGGGGCCGATCACCGTCGTGTGCAGCGACTGGTACATGTTGAACTTGGGCATCGCGATGTAGTCCTTGAACCGGCCGGGCACCGGGTTCCATCGCGCGTGGATCGTTCCGAGGGCCGCATAGCAGTCGCGCACGCTGTCGACGAGGACCCGGATGCCCACCAGGTCGTAGATGTCGTCGAAGGCCACGTCGCGGGCGATCATCTTCTGGTAGACCGAGTAGTAGTGCTTCGGCCGGCCCTTGACGACGGCGCGGATCTTGGCGTCGCGCAGGTCGCCGGAGACCTTCTCGATGACCTCCTGCAGGAACAGGTCCCTGCGCGGCGCCCGCTCCGACACCATGCGCGCGATCTCGTCGTAGCGCTTGGGGTAGAGCATGGCGAACGCGAGGTCCTCCAGCTCCCACTTGATGGTGTTCATGCCCAGGCGGTGGGCGAGCGGGGCGAAGATCTCCAGCGTCTCGCGGGACTTCTGGTGGCGCTTGTGCTCGGGCAAGTAGCGCATCGTGCGCATGTTGTGCAGCCGGTCGGCCAGCTTGATGATCAGTACGCGGATGTCGCGCGACATCGCCACGACCATCTTGCGGACGGTCTCGGCCTGCGCGGCGTCGCCGAACTTCACCTTGTCGAGCTTGGTGACGCCGTCGACCAGCGACCCGATCGTGTCGCCGAAGTCGCCGCGGAGCTCGTCGAGGCTGTAGGCGGTGTCCTCGACCGTGTCGTGCAGCAGCGCGGCGCAGAGCGTCTCGTCGTCGGTGCCGAGCTCGGCCAGGATCGTCGCCACGGCCAGCGGGTGCGTGATGTACGGGTCGCCCGACTTGCGCTTCTGGTCGCGGTGGTGGTGCGCGGCGACATCGTAGGCGCGCTCGACGAGGCGCAGGTCGGCCTTGGGATGGGTGGCGCGGACCGTCCTGAACAGCGGCTCCAGCACCGGATTCATGGCCCCACCCCCAAACCGCCGTCGACGCACCGCAGGAGCGCCGCCGGCAGGCTCGGCACCTCCTGCGTCGGTTACGTCGGGCACGACCACATCACGGGGCACACAGACTCCTCATGTTCGAGTCCAGGTCCCCCAGTGTATCCAGGCACGAAACCTGGCCAGCCGTGGGCCTGCTCAGACGATCACCAGGGAGCGGACGCCCACTCCCGTGAGGCGCTCGCGCCCGTTGAGGAAGGCCAGCTCCATGAGGATGGCGACGCCGACCACCTCGGCTCCGGCCCTCCGGACGAGCTCCACGGCCGCCTCCGCCGTGCCGCCGGTGGCGAGCACGTCGTCGACGATGAGGACGCGGTCGCCCTTGGCGAAGGCGTCGCGGTGGACCTCGATGGTCGCGGAGCCGTATTCCAGATCGTAGGACTCTTCAAGCGTTTCGGAGGGCAGTTTGCCCTTTTTTCGTACGGGCACGAATCCGGCCCCCACCCGGTACGCCACCGGGGCGGCCAGGATGAAACCCCTGGCCTCGATCCCGACGATCTTGTCCACGGGCTCCGTGCCGGCCAGCTCGTCCACCACGGCCGAGAACGCCGCGTGGTCCGCCAGCAGCGGGCTGATGTCCTTGAACAGCACGCCGGGCTGGGGATAGTCGGGCACGTCCCTGATGCGATCGAGGATCAACGTGCTCAGGTCATCGCTCTTCACGGCACTCCTTCGGACGGTCCCACCCGTGGCTGACGGCCTCCATGATGATGCGCGCGCAGGCGGTCCGGCACGCCGGACCGCCCCCGCGTGAGCGCGTCAGCCCTTGGCCGTGGCCGCGCTCTTGGAGCCCTTGGCCCCCTTGCCGGCCTGGGAGGCCAGGCGCCTGGCGATGGCCTGGTATTTCGGCTCCCGCTCCTTCAGGGTGACCAGCAGCGGCGTGGCCACGCACAGCGAGGAGTAGGTGCCGACGATCATGCCGACGAACAGGGCCAGCGACAGGTCCTTCAGCGTGCCCGCGCCGAGCACCGTGGTGCCGATGAACAGGATCGCCGCCACCGGCAGGATCGCGACCAGCGACGTGTTGAGCGACCGGATCAGCGTGTGGTTGAGCGCGTTGTTGGCCGCCATCGAGTAGGTCTGCTTGGACGTGGTGCCCAGCTTGGCCGTGACCTCCTTGATCATGTCGAACACCACGACCGCGTCGTAGAGCGAGTAGCCGAGGATCGTCAGGAAGCCCAGCAGGGTCGCCGGGGTCACCTCGAAGCCCGACCAGGCGTAGATGCCCGCGGTGATGACGAGGTCGTGCACGAGCGCCACGATGGCGGCCAGCGCCATCTTCGGCTCGAACGCCATCGACAGGTACAGGATGATCGCGAGCATGAAGACGGCCAGGCCCATCCAGGCCTTCTGCGACACCTCACCGCCCCAGGAGGCGCCGATCGACTGGACGTTGACCTGGTTGACCGGGACGCTGTAGTCCTTGGAGATCGAGTTCTGGACCTGGAGCATGGTGTTCTCGGGCAACGTCTCGGTCGTCACCCGCCAGCGGTCACCGGCCGTCTGCACGATCGGCTGGTGCACGCCCTGCTCCCGGAAGCCCTCGCGCACCTGCTCGATGGTGGCGCTGGGCGCGCTGAAGGAGAAGACCGAGCCGCCCTTGAACTCGACGCCCAGGTTGAGCCCGTTGATGAGCAGGCCGGCGATGGAGACGATCAGCAGAAAGCCGGACAGGCTGTACCAGAGCTTCCACTTGCCGACGAAGTCAACGTCGATCTCGCCTCGGTAGAGGCGACGCCCCAGTCCCATCTCAGGCCTCCTGCGGGGTGGTCGTACGGCGGCTCGTGCCCGCCGGTTCGGCGCTCATGCGTTCGGAGTCGAGTCCGGACAGCGGATGCCCCTTGGCGAAGAACTTGAGCCGCGCGAGCAGCGCGATGAACGGCTTGGTGAACATGAACACCACCACGATGTCGATCAGCGTGGTCAGGCCCATCGCGAACGCGAACCCGGCCACGCCGCCCACGGCCAGCGCGTAGAGCACCACCGCGGCGATGAACATCACGGCGTCGGCGATCAGGATCGTGCGCCTGGCGCGGACCCAGGCCACCTCGACGGCCGCGCGGAGCGTCCGCCGCCCCTCCTTCATCTCGTCGCGGATGCGTTCGAAGTAGACGATGAAGGAGTCGGCGGTGATGCCGATCGAGACCACCAGGCCGATGATGTGCGGCAGCGACAGCCGGAAGTTGGCGTTGTGGCCGAGCACCACGACCGCCGTGTAGGTGAGGATCGAGGCGACGACGAGGCTCAGCACGGCCACGATGCCCAGGCCGCGGTAGTAGAGCAGGCAGTAGAGCACCACCAGGGCCAGGCCGATGACGCCGGCGATCAGGCCGCCCCTGAGCTGGTCCTGGCCCAGGGTGGAGGAGACGGTGTCGATCGAGCTGCGCTGGAACTTCAGCGGCAGCGCGCCGTACTTGAGCTGCTCGGCGAGCTCGGTGGCGCTCTTCTGGTTGAACTGGCCGGTGATCTCGGCCCGGCCGCCCGGGATCGGGCTGATGATGTTGGGGGCGGTGATCACGACGCCGTCGAGGACGACGGCGACCTTGTTGCGCGGATCCTGCGAGTTGTAGGCCGCCGAGGTGAGCTTGCTCCACTCACCGGCGCCCTTGCTCTTGAAGTCGAGCTGGACGACCCACTCGGTGCTGCCCTGACGGACACCCGCCGACGCGGTGTCGATGTCGGTGCCCACCACCTTGGCCACGTCGAGGACGTACTTGAAGCTGCCGTCGCTCTCGCAGGCGGCGTACTGCTTGTTCGGGTCGTCCTGGACGCCCTGGCCGCGGTTCTTGGGGTTGGCGCAGTCGAGGGTCGCGTACTGCTTGAGGACCGCCGGGTCGATGCCCTGGGGGTTGACGCCGGGGTTCTGCTGCTGCTGCGGCGGCTGGGTCGGCGTCGGGGTGGCCTTCTTGTCGTCGCCCTTCTTGTCCTGCCCCTTCTTCGGGTCGTTCTGGCGGCCCTGCTGGGTGGCGGTGGCCGTCGGAGACGGGTTGGGCGCCGGCGAGGTCAGGGCCGACGACAAGGCCTTGCCGGTCGGGGACGCCTTCGGCGTCGTGGCGCCGGCGGGCCGGGAGCCGGTCGGCTCGGGCTTGGCCGGCTGCGACCCGCTGGACGTCGGCTTGGCCGACGGGTCGGCGGAGGGGTTGCCCGACGGGGAGCCGCCGGGCTTGGGCGCCTCGGTGGCGAGCTGCTGCGGAAGCTGCGTCGCCTCCATGGCGAGCACCTGGCGGAAACGCAGCTCCGCGGTGGTCGCGACCAGCTTGATGGCCTCGCTCTGCCCGACGCCCGGGATCGAGATGATGATGTTGTCGCCTGACTTGGCGACCTCCGCGTCGGAGATGCCGGTGCCGTTGACCCGGTCGCGGATGATGTTGACCGCGCGGTCCAGGATCTCCTCCGGTGGGGCCGCACCGTTCTGAGTCACCGGTGAGAGGGTCACGGTCGTGCCGCCGGCGAGGTCGAGTCCGAGCTTCGGCGTGAACGCCTTCTGCAGGAACATCGTCCCGCCCAGGGCGAGGATGAGCGCCAGGAGCAGCAGGAGCGTCCGCCCCGGCTTGCTGTGGCTGCTGGTCGGTCGGGCCACTGGTAGTCAGTTCTTTCGGATAGAGGTTTGTCGCAGAGCCTAGTCAGGACTTGTTGGTGCTGGAGTCCTGTCCGTTGTTGCGGTCCGCGGTGTCGTCAGGGGTGCTGCCGTCCTTGCCACCGGTCTCACCGGCCTTGCTCTCACCGGTGCCTGCCTCGCCCGTGTCGCCGGTCGCGGCATCACCGGTCGCGGCGTCGTCCGCGGCGTCGTCCGCGGTGGGCTCGCCGGGCGTCACCACACGGCCGATGGCGGCCTTCACCCAACGGGTCTCGATCCCGGGGGCGACCTCAAGGACCACGTCCTCATTGTCCACCGTGACCACGGTGCCGAACAGGCCCGTCGTGGTCATCACCCGCGCACCGGGAGTAAGGCTGTTCTGCATCCGGACCGCCTCCTGCTGGCGCTTGCGCTGCGGGCGAATCAGCAGGAAGTAGAACACCACTACCAGAAGAATCAGCGGCAGGATACTTCCGAGTTGTTCCATAAGAGGCGACCTTCCATTGTCGTACAAGAGGTTGACACCGGCCCCGCACCGGAAATTCCGTGCGTAGCGTCGGACCGCGCCGCTCAGCCCGTCAGCCTACACAGCCAGCCAAGGCACGGAGTGTAGGCGGTTGTTGCGAAACGCGGCAACGAGGCAGCGTTTCGGCGCGCGGAGAAGTTCCCGATTCGAAACGGTTGCAACCGTTCTGTAATCAGTCGAAAAGCGTGGCTCCGAACGCGTCAGGTGGAGGTGTCATCCCCAGGTGGTGCCAGGCGGCGGCGGTGGCGACCCTGCCGCGCGGGGTCCTGGCCAGCAGTCCCTGCCGTACGAGGAACGGCTCGGCCACCACCTCGACCGTCTCCGGCTCCTCCCCCACGGCCACCGCGAGCGTCGACAGGCCCACCGGCCCGCCGCCGAACCTGCGCAGCAGCACGCCGAGCACGGCCCGGTCGAGCCGGTCGAGCCCTTCGGCGTCCACCTCGTACAGGTCGAGCGCCGCGGAGGCGATGTCGCGGTCGATCGCTCCGCCGGCGCGCACGTCGGCGAAGTCGCGCACCCGGCGCAGCAGCCGGTTGGCGATGCGGGGCGTGCCGCGCGAGCGCCGGGCGATCTCGTGCGCGCCCTCGCCGGGGAGCGTCACCCCGAGCAGCCGCGCCGACCGGTTCAGCACCTGCTCGAGCTCCGCCACCTCGTAGAAGTCCATGTGGGCGGTGAACCCGAACCGGTCGCGCAGCGGCGCGGGCAGCAGCCCGGCCCGGGTCGTGGCCCCGACCAGCGTGAACGGCGCGATGTCGAGCGGGATGGCGGTGGCGCCCGGCCCCTTGCCGACGACGATGTCGACCCGGAAGTCCTCCATGGCGAGGTAGAGCATCTCCTCGGCGGGCCGCGCCATCCGGTGGATCTCGTCGATGAACAGCACCTCGCCCTCGGCCAGCGTCGACAGGATGGCCGCGAGGTCGCCCGCCCGCTCCAGGGCCGGCCCGGACGTGATGCGCAGCGGGGCACCGAGCTCCGCCGCGACGATCATGGCCAGCGTGGTCTTGCCCAAGCCCGGCGATCCGCTCATCAGCACGTGGTCGGGCGGCCTGTTGCGCCGCATCGCGCTCTCGAGCACCAGCGACAGCTGCTCACGGACCCGGCCCTGGCCGATGAACTCGCCGAGCTTCTTGGGGCGCAGCGCCGCCTCGATCTGCAGCTCGTCGCCCTCGGCGTCGGGCGACACGAGATCGCGCTCCAGGCTCACGTCCCCTCCCCCCTGGCGCCGGCCGCCTCGCCGCGACATCGCGCGGGCCCTGCGAGCGTACGGCACAACCGGGAGAACGGCGGCCACGGGCGGGGGCCGAGCGCGCCGGACGGCCGCCGAACGGTGGTGGTCATCGGATGCTCAGGGCCCGCAGGGCGGACTTGAGGAGGACGGCCACCTGGGGGGCGCGGCCGGCGGCCTGCGCGGCGTCGGCTTCGGGCTCCACCGCGAGGACGGCCTCGTCGGCGTCCTTGCTGGAGTAGCCGAGGCCCACGAGGCCCGAGTGCACCTGCTCGCGCCAGACCGCCGCCTTGCGGCCGCCGTTGAGCGCGGCGTTGACGGCCTCGTCGGGGGTGCCGAGCCGGTCCTTGAGCTCCAGAACGATGCGCTGGGCGCCCTTCTGGCCGATGCCGGGCACCTGGGTGAGGGCCTTGAGGTCGGCCGCGGCCACGGCGACGCGCAGCGCGTTGGGGGCGTGGACGGCGAGCATGGCCAGGGCGAGCTTGGGGCCGACGCCGCTGGCGGTCTGGAGCAGCTCGAAGACGGCCCGCTCGTCGTCGGTGGCGAAGCCGTACAGGGTGAGTGACTCCTCCCGCACCACCAGCGACGTGGCCAGGCGCGCCTCCTCGCCCACCTTGAGCCGGGCCAGCGTGCCGGGGGTGCAGTGGGTGAGGATGCCGACCCCGCCGACCTCGATCACCGCGCCGTCGGGGGCGACGGCCGTGACCCGGCCGGTCACCGATGCGATCACAGTGTCACGTCCTTCCTGGGCGCGCGGGCTTCCTCGGCGCGGGCTTCCTCAGCGCGGGCGTTCTTGGCGCGGGCTTCCTCGGCGCGCGCGCTCTTGGCGCGGGCCTGGGCGTGGGCGGCGGCGACGGCCTCCGCGAGGCGGTGCTGGGCCCCG
>NZ_QNFZ01000010.1 GCF_003313395.1 Nonomuraea lactucae
GTGGGCGGGGTGCTCGACCTGGTCACCGCCGAGCTGGTGCGGGAGCTCCGGTCGCGCACGGAGGTCGAGGCGCTCATCGCGGCGCCACGGACCACACCGGCGCCGATCCCGATCGTCGACGTGCACTTCCGGCTCGGCGGCGGAGTCGTGCGGTTCTTCTCGGTCGTCTCCACCATCGGCACACCGGTCGACGTCACGGCACAGGAACTCCGCATCGACACCATCGGCACACCGGTCGACGTCACGGCACAGGAACTCCGCATCGAGGCGTTCTTCCCCTCGGACGACGAGAGCGCCGAACGCTGGAGTGCCGACGACTTGCGCGCCCCCCGGGAGACGATCTCCACCCATCCGCCATGACCCCACGACGCAGACAGTCACCCACGCCCAAATCCAACCCTGGCCACAAAGTAGTCAGAATGGGCCATCGTGATTCTTAGGTCGCTCCGGTCGGTGATTCCGGCGTGCAGGCGCTCTCTGGGATGAACGCCTCAGGCAATACCTGGCGACTCGCGTTCGCACCCCTGGCCCGAAGGGATGGTCGTCCACCGCGAGGTCGGTCCCTGAAAGGGTCAGCGGGGTTGTCGGCAGCTGCGGGGCACGTGGCCCCGAGGCGGGTACGCGCCGGTCGGCAAGAAAGACCGGCCCGGTGGTGCAGCCGCGTAGCAGGCGGGGCAGGAGGCGGGCTGTGCCGGTGGCCCAGTGCACGTACTCGGTGGCGCCGCCGTTGGAGGTGACGCGGCGGCGCCGGAATTCCAAGTCCAGGTCCTCGATGTTGAGGGAGAGGATCTCTTCGGCGCGGGCGGCGGTCTCGTACAGCATTCGCCAGAGAACGCGTTCGCGCAGGCCGTGCTGGTTGTCGGTGAACAGCTTGTCCAGGCGGGCGCGCGGAATCGAGCGATCACCGCGGCGGGCGGGCTTGCGCCGCTCCAATCGGCGGGCCGGGTTGGTGGCGAGGATCTCCTGCCGTCAGGCCCAGGCGGTGAACGAGGTCAGCGCGGACAGGTGTCGGTTCCAGGTTGCGGCGGCCGCACTGTTCCACTTGTCCATCACCGCGGCGTAGTCCTCGGGCGTGAGCGTGGCGGCGGCCCGGTCCCCGGCGAGCGTGGTGAAGCGGACGAGCGTGTCGGCGTAGCTGGGCACCGCCGGGTAGATCGGGGTTGAAGAACCTGTGGACAGCCGTTGGCGACGGCCAGGTGCGGCTGGCAGTCCTCCCAGCTGAGCTCATCCGGCCGTAGGCCAGGGTGAAGATGGCGCCGTTGACCTCCGCGCACACAGAAGAGGCCAGGTCATCCAGAGTGGAGAAGGCCGGGAACTCGCAGCTGTGCTTGGCCAGGTCCTCCAGCGCCACGTTGATCAGATCGGCCGGGTGGTCCTTGGTCGTGGCCGCCTGCCGGATCGCCTGCTCGGCCAGCTTGCGCGCAGCGGCCTGATCGCCGTCCAGCCTCAGCCGGGCCTTCAGCCACACCATCAGCGACGACGGGTCTGCTCGCTGTCGGTCATCTCCCGCGCCCAGTCCATCTCCGCCAGGCTCGGCGAGTACGCCTCGCGCAGTTCGCGCTCGGAGATGGTCCGCTTGAACCGCGGGTAACAGAAACGCACAAACTAGAGCCAGGCTCCCCGCCGTCCCCGACGGTCGACTTCCGAGATCACGCGCCAACCCTCGCGGAGAGCCCTGTGCTCCGGCCCGGGTACCCCACCAACCCGGACCCGCAGCGGGATGCCCAACGTTCTCAAGATCGACTCATGGCCGGTTTTGCCGGCATCTCGGCTGGACCCGGCCATCGCCCTGCGGCGCGAAGGACACATTGGTCCCGCCAGGGTGCTGGTCACCTCCGCAGGCCGTGCCGGCCAATGCGACTGTGGCCAGCGCGACGGCCGCCCTGATGCTCCTGCGGGAGCGCTCCTGACCGAGCGTCGGGTCGGCGGCGCTGCCGGGCGGGTTACGGTCGGCAGCCCTCGGGAGCTCCACGGCGCGTGGGGATTCATGATTGACCGCAGTCCTCAGGGCACAACTTGGCCTCGGGGTAGCGCGATGACGGTTTGTCCAGGATGGGCTGCCGCTGCGACTTCAGGTGCCGGTCGAGGAAGGCCGCCACGTACGTGCGGGCGATCTCGGCGCCGCGCTCCGCGGGCAGGACACCGTGTACGGGCTCGATGCCGAGGGAGGGCCCCACCAGCGGAATGTCGGTGAACGCCTGGTGGTCCGTACCCGTCACCGCGATCCAGCGCTTCCACCCGGTCAGCAGCTTCCAGTCACGGTCCCACGAAGCATCGCCGCCACCGGGGACATGCTGCTCCGAACCGATGAACATGAACGGCCGGGAGAATCCGCTCTTGGGAATCCGGGCGTAGGTGCTGCCGTCCATGTCGATGCCGGCGCGTACGCGGGAGTCCTCCAGCATGGCCGCCATCGCGCTGGCCCCGCCCATCGACTGGCCGACCATCGCGATTCTGGAGCGGTCGATCAGGCCGGAACCGTCCCACTTCGCCGGCAACTGGTCGAGCACGAAGGAGACGTCGGCCGCCCGGCCCTGCACCACCCGCGCGCCGAAGCCCGGATCGGTGTCGCTGTCGCACGCGATGCAGTCGGCGATCCGCCCATCGGACAAGGTCGTGACGTAGCTCTCGTGGGTGTGGTCGATCCCGGCCACGACGTACCCCCGGCTGGCCAGGTCCTCGGCCAGGGCCGTGAGTGAGCTCATCGGCTTGGTGAAGCCGGGAGAGAGCACCACCAGCGGAAGCTTCTCCCCCGCGGGTTCGGCGTCTTTGATGGCGTTCGTCCGCGTCTTGCTCAGCGTGTCGGACGGCACGCCCGCGATCGCGGAGCCCCTCAGGAAGAGCTCCGACTCCTTCGGCGTCATGTACGGGGCCCGCTCCCCCTCCTTTCGCTCGGTCGGGTACCACAGGGTGACCTTGAGCTCCCTGGCGCCGACGTCGAGGTTCCAGGGATCGGGGCGGGAGGTGTCGTTCACGTACAGGATGGTGGTGCCGACCGGGTGGTCGCCGGTGGGCGCGGGCAGGACGGCCGGGCCGGTGGGCGTGGCCGACGGCCTGGTAGCCGACCGGGGCGGCGCGGGCGCGGAGCAGGCGGACGCGGCCAGGACGGCCAGTCCGGCAGCGGCTGCCAGGAGGAGTCTCATCGAGAGTCCCTTCACTTGTGCAGCAGGGTCAGGGCCTTGGCCAGGGCGGGGTCGCGCCCGGCGGCCGCGTCCTTCGGGGTCAGGGGCACGTAGTGGTCGGGCGGCACGCCGATCCGGTCGAGCGTCTCGCGGTTCGGCCCCAGGTGGTGTCTGGTGGGGAAGGCCAGCATGGTGTTGTTGCTGAGCTGGAATGGCTCCGAGGGGCCGGAGACGGCACCGGCGGTCCTGGTGCCGACCAACTTGCCGATGCCCAGGTCCTTGACCGCGGAGCTGAAGTGCTCGCACGCCGAGGCGCAACTGCGGTCGGTGAGCACCGCAAGCGGCAGGTTGAGCAGCTCGACGGTGTCGTCGGTCCGCAAGGCTTCGCACTTGGCGTCCACGGTGCACAGGTAGGCGGTGACCTTGCCGTGGACGAACGCGCTCACCAGCCGGATCGCTTCAGGGGCGCGGCCGCCGCCGTTGCCCCGCAGGTCCAGCACGACGCCAGTGAGCGTCCGGCCGGTGCGCAGCCGGGAGATCGCCTTGAACACCCTGTCCCCGGCGTCGGGAGTGAACCCGCGCACCCGCACATAGGCGATGCCGTCTTCCAGCAGCTTCGGCGTCACCCCTTGCAGGGCGGCCAGATCCCGCTCGTAAACGGCGGGCTTGAGCGTCACGCTCCAGCGGCGTCCGGTGCTCTGCCGCAGCAGCTGCAGCTCGACCGGGTCGACTTCCGGGTATCGCGGGTAGAGGGCGGCGATCGCGGGGGTGGGCTTCCCGTCGATGAAGGGCGCCGATCCGTCGATCGATTCGATGATGTCGCCCGGACGAACTCCAGCGGCCTGCGCCGCGCCGCCCTCCACGGTGGTGACGAACAACGGGGGAAGCGCGGCGCCGGGGTTGCCGTTCACCTGAGGTCCGTTGACGCTCGCCGCAAGGCCCAGGCCGTAACCGTCACCGTCGTGGTAGCCGGGGGGCGCCTTTCCGACGTCGCGCACCCACCTGGCGTGATTGTCATCGAGGCCGGCCACGATGGCCTCCAGGGTGACGACGGCCAGCTTGTCACGCACGTCCGGGACCTGATCGGCGACCTTCCGATAGACGGCCTCGAAAGCGGTCCAGTCGGCCTCCCGGTCGCCGGTCAGCGCCGGCATGGTCGCCTCGGAGACATCACGCCCGTTGAGGTTGAGTTCCCGCGTCAACGCGATGAACCCGGCGGTCAGCAGCAAGCGGGCGTCCATCGTGGCGCCGCTGTAGTAGTTGCCGAGGATGCAGAAGTACGCCTGCTCGACGACCTCGATCGTGGTGGGTGTCTGCGCCGGGAGGCGGCCCTTGGGCCGTGCGCAGACCGTGCCGGCCGCCGGACTCGTCTCGCTGCGCGGCGCCGTCGGCGCCGTACAGGCCGCCGCCAGCAGGAGGGCGAGCCCGGCGGTCACGGCCCTGATCACGGTCATGACAGGCGCCTCCGGATCCACCAGAACGACAACCACGCGAGGCCCACAGTGAGCAGGGCGTAGATCCCGGTCTCGATCCACTGGAAGATCCAGAAGCGCTCAAGGGGCTGGTAGGTAACCTGCTGCCGGTAGCCGAGACGGTTGACCTCGCCCAGGCAGCCGTCCCCGGCGCCCGGCGCCGCATTCCTCGGTGCGCAGGGCCCCGACGTCGAGGAGACGTTGATGACGGCTCCGGTGCCGCCGTCGCCGCCGGAGATCACCTGTCCGGATGGGGCGAGCAGTTCGTTGGCCAGGACCCAGGAACCCGGGTGGCCGGGGACAGCCTCCCTCAGGAACAGCCGCGGGGATTCGCCTCCCTCCCGGGGGATGCTGAGGCTCTCCATGTTCTCCATGCCGAGCTCGAAGGTCGCGGTCACCGGGGCCACCAGATGGGGACGGACCATCGTCGGCAGAGTGAGCTGGATCGCGGCGAAGACGGCCAGCGTGAGGGCCATGGCGGGCAGCGTGCGGCGCACCACCATGCCCACGGTCACACCGAGCACGAAGGCGAAGGCCGCGTAGCCCATCGGGGCGATGCCGCGGGCGCTGAACACCAGGGGTGCCATCAGGGCCATGCCCTCGGCGGCCGACTTGTCCAGGGGGTCGGACCACCAGGTCACCATGAGGCCGCACAGGCCGACGGCGGCCACGGCGACCAGTCCGGTGAGCCCGAGCTTGACCGCCAGCCAGCGGCCGCGGGTGATGCTCTGGTTCCAGACCAGCAGGTGCGTGCCCGCCTCCAGCTCGCGGGTGATCAACGGTGCTCCCCAGAAGAGCCCGATGAGGGCGGGCAGGATCAGCACGCCAAGGGTCAGGGCCAGGAACGGGAGGTCGTACTCGCCGAAGAAGCGGTTGTAGAAGCCGGCGCAGGTGTCGTCCGTGGTGCAGTCGGCGATCCCCGCCGAGTAGGCGGAGGCCAGTCCGGGGCCGGTCACGGCCAGGGCGACGGCGAGTAC
Source organism: Nonomuraea lactucae (assembly GCF_003313395.1). Lineage (GTDB taxonomy): Bacteria > Actinomycetota > Actinomycetes > Streptosporangiales > Streptosporangiaceae > Nonomuraea > Nonomuraea lactucae. Next base: position 5,572 of record NZ_QNFZ01000010.1, read on the forward strand.
GCCGAGTACGGCGGCCATCATCGCGGCCGAGCCGCGGAACTGCCGCCAGGTCAGCCAGATCATCGCTGCATCTCCAGGGCGGCTCGCCGGCACTCGGCGGTGGACTTGTCCATGTAGGCCAGGACGAGGTCCTCCATGCCGAGCTGGGTGACCGTCCAGGCGGGGTCGTGGATCGGGGCATCGGTACGGACCACGAACGTGCTCTGCCGGTCGGTGTGGCTGGCGGAGATCACGTGCTGGTCGGCGGGGAGCCGGTCGGCATCACGGCGCGGCCCGGTGAGCCGGTGATGGGTGGCCAGCAGCTTGTCGACCTCGCCCGCCACCTGGACGCGCGAGTCGACGAGCACGATCAGGTAGTCACACGTCCTTTCCAGGTCGGAGACCAGGTGGGAGGAGAGCACCACGCTGAGCTGGTGCTCGACGGTGGCCTCCATCAGCCCTCGCAGGAACTCCCGGCGGGCCAGCGGGTCGAGCGAGGCGACCGGCTCGTCCAGGATCAGCAGCTCGGGCCGCTTGGCCAGGCCCAGGGTGAGGGCGACCTGGGCGCGCTGGCCGCCCGACAGCTTGCCCGCACGGCGGTCGAAGGTGAGACCGAGTTGCGCGATCCGCTCCCGCGCCCTGGCGTCGTCCCAGCGGGGGTTGAGGCGTGCCCCCAGCCGCAGGTGATCGGCGATGCTCAGCCCTGCGTAGACGGGGGTGCCCTGGGCGACGAACCCGACCCTGGCCAGCTGCGCCGGCCCGCCGGCGGGTCGGCCGCCGAGCACCGTGATGCTGCCCGCCGTCGGTTCGAGCTGGCCGCTGGCCAGTTTCAGCAGTGTGGTCTTGCCGGCGCCGTTGGGGCCGACCAGCCCGACGACGTGGCCCGCCGGGATGTCGATGGTGCACTCGCGCAGCGCCCAGCGTTTGCCGTACTTCTTGCCCAGCCCCTGGGCTTCTAGGACGGAAGAAGTCACGCTATGTCCTCCTGAGCGGTGGTCCGAAAGGTGGTCATGAAGAGGGCCTCGATGCTTTCCTCGTCGAGGCCGGCCCGGCGGGCCTTGGCCAGCCAACGCTGCAGCTCCAGCCGCAGCGGGCCGTGCGCGGCCAGCGAGGTGTCGGTGAGCGTCGCCGTCACGAACGTCCCCACCCCTGGCCGGGCGGCGATCAGGCCCTCGTGCTCGAGTTCCCGGTAAGCCTTGAGCACGGTGTTGGCATTGATCGCCAGGTGCGCCACGACCTCCTTGACGGTCGGCAACTGGTCGCCCTCGCGCAGTACGCCGAGCCGTAGCGCGTGCCGTACCTGCTGGACCAGTTGCAGGTACGGAGACACACCCGACCTGCCGTCCAGGTGGAACTCGATCACCGCTTTACCCCTTTATCTAGGCTTATAGTACTTTAGGGTTACAGATGTTAAGGGGTCATAAGGATCGCTGCATAGACCTCGCCCGGCGGCACCCGAAGCGGTCCGGCGCTCCTTAGCCCGACCGCAGGGCTTCAACGGCTTCTCCGCCTGGCTGCGCTTCGGCAACGACGGCGCCCCGACGACTTCGACCCCCACCCCGACCCCGACCTGCCCCCGATCGACTTCACCGACCTGGCCGAGGCGGCCTGGGAAGCCGCGCGGGAGTGGGCGTCGATGGAGGTCGCGGGCGGCCCGGCACGCACCCGGCACTGCCACCTGACAGGCGAAGGAACCCTGCCGTCATCCTCCGAAGATCACAGGCAAGGACCGTTGAACGTGAGTCCAGTCCTTCGCGGGCGTCATGGTCAGTGCGGTTGGCGTAGTCCGGCGACGAGGAGAGCGACCATTCGGCGCGCGTCGTAGCGGGGGTCGGCATCGGCGCCGATGCAGAGGTTTCCGATGCCGCGCATGAGCTGGTAGGCCTCGAGGCCGGGGTGGATCTCGCCGGAGGTGGTGGCGGCGTCGAGGAGTTGGGTGCACACCGGCAGGAGGCGGTCGAGGAAGTAGGCGTGCAGCGTCTCAAATCCGGCGCTGTCGCTTCGCATCGCGGCGGCGAGGCCGTGCTTGGTGACCAGGAAGTCGACGAACAGATCGACCCACTGGGCGAGGGCGGCGTGCGGTGTCGGGCTTGCGGCCAGCAGGGCGGGCCCGGCTTCGGCGCAGGCGTCGACCTGGTGGCGGTAGACGGCGATGATCAGCTCCGCCCGGGTGGGGAAGTGGCGGTAGATCGTGCCGATCCCGACGCCGGCCTTGGCCGCGATGTCGCGTACCGGGGCTTCCACGCCGGAGGCGACGAAGATCGTGGCGGCAGCGTCCAGCAGGGCTTGCTGGTTGCGCCGGGCGTCCTTCCGCTTGGACCCGGCCATGCTTGCCGTACGCCGGTCGCTGTCGTTCATCGCGACGTTTCCTTCCGCCCGGTTGCAAAGCGGAACGGTGTTCCGTATTGTTTGGCGCGGAACACCGTTCCGCTTTTCATGATGTCAGACGCCGGCCGATGCCCGGAAGACAACCCCGAAGGAAGGCATTTCCATGTCCGAAACTCAGACGCCCACCCTGATGATCTCCGCCAAGCCGGTGGTCCTGCCCGCCCCGGGGCGCGGTGACGATCTCCAGGTCCGCGTGTCGGCCCCCGCGACCGGCGGCGATCTTCCCGTCGTCGTCTTCTCGCACGGCTTCGGCTGGTCGATGGACGGCTACGCCCCGCTGACGGACTTCTGGGCCGCCGAGGGTTTCGTCGTCGTCCAGCCGACCCACCTCGACTCACGGACGCTCGGCCTGCGGGCCGATGATCCCCGCACGCCGCGGATCTGGCGGCTGCGCGTCGAGGACCTCACCCGCGTCCTGGACGGGCTCGACGTGCTGGAGGCGTCCGTGCCGGGATTGGGCGGCCGCATCGACCGCGGCCGGATCGCCGTGGCGGGCCACTCCTGGGGAGCACAGACGGCGAGCACACTGCTGGGCGCGCGCGTCCTGGACGACGGCGGTGTTCCCGGCGAGGACCTGTCCGACCCCCGCGTCAAGGCGGGGGTGCTGCTCGCGCTGACCGGCCTGGGCGATGACCTGACCCCGTTCGCCGCCGAGCACTTCCCCTTCATGAGGCCGTCCTTCGACGGCATGAAGGCCCCGGCGCTCATCGTCGCCGGTGACCACGACCAGTCCCCGCTGTCCTCGCGCGGACCGGACTGGTTCACCGATCCCTACCACCGCAGCCCGGGCAGCAAGAGCCTGCTCACCCTGTTCGGGGCCGAGCACTCGCTCGGCGGCGTCGCCGGTCACGAGATCGCCGAGACAACCGATGAGGACCCCGAGCGCGTCGCCCTGATCCAGCGGCTGACCACGGCGTTCCTGCGCAGCGCCCTCGACGAGGATGACACGGCCTGGCGAACGGCCGCCGCCTCGCTGGCCGAAGCCTCCGCCCCGCTCGGGAAGCTGCAGAGCAAGTAGACCGACGCCAGAAAGGATTCGTGATGATCCTCGTCACCGGAGGCTTCGGCTTCATCGGCACCCACACCGTCCGGGCGCTGGCCGACGTGGGAGAAGACTGTGTGGTGGTCCAGCGCGGCTCCCGCCAACTCCCGTCCCTCCTCGCCCAGACGCGGGTAGAGGTGGTGCGGGCGGATATCGCCGATCGCGACACCCTGCTGGCGATCGGCGACCGCCACAAGATCACAGGGATCGTGCACCTGGCCGGCTCCTATCCCTGGCCACCTGTCCCCGATGCGCCGGTCGAGGCGACCCGGCAGGCGGTCGGCGGACTGCTGAACATCGTGCAGGCCGCGCATGAGTGGGGAGTGCGGCGCCTGGGCATCGCCAGCACGATCGGCGTCTACCTCGGTACCGACACCAGGTCGCCGCTCCGTGAGGATGCAGCGCTGCCGATGACCGCGTCCGTCTCGATCCCCACCTTCAAGAAGGTCGGCGAACTGCTGGGCGGCTTCCTCGCCGACACCACCGGCCTCGACATCGTCCACTACCGCATCTCTGGCACCTGGGGACCGCTCGGCCACCCCGACCCGTTCTTCGCCGCGCCCGCCCTCATCCACGCCGCCGCCCGCGGCACCACCCCCGACCTGTCCACCCTCATGCGGCCGGCCTTCGCAGAAGACGGGCTCGACCTCACCTACGTCAAAGACACCGTACGGGCGATCGCCCTGCTCCAGCTCGCGGACAGGTTGAACCACCGCACCTACAACGTCGGCTCCGGCCACGCCACGACCAACGCCGACATCATCGAAGCGATCAAGAAGACCGTTCCCGACGCCCGGATCACCCTGCCCGCCGGGGGCGAGGCCCACCATCCGGTCCTGGACATCACCCGTCTCCAGCAGGACACCGGCTACCAGCCCGAATACGGCACAGAGCGAGCCGCCGCCGACTACATCGCGTGGCTGCGCGCAGGCAACCAGCGCTGAACCACCGGGGCCGAGACCACCACCTGAGTCGTCCCGTCACCGAGCAGCCCGGTTACTCGATCCTGCAGCGTGGGATCCAGACCCACGTACTGCCCGTGACCGAGCAGTGCGGGCTCGGTGTGCTGGTGTGGGGCCCCTTGGCCTCGGCCCGGCTGTGGGGCGCGATCCGCGAGGGCCGGGAAATCGCCACCAACCGCTCGACCCGGCGTCGCGGGCCGGCGGCCTCTCCAGCAGGGTGCGGTGGAAGACCCGGTGGGCTTCGGACCAAGCGCCGCTGTAGTACTCGCCCTCCTCCGGCACGTACGCCAGGGGTGCGGGCCAGACGGTGGTGGGCCGCTCGTACACAGGCCTCCTAGTCGACGTCGCCGCGCTCGATGGACATGCGCAGCACGACCGGTTCGATGGTCCAGCGGGTTTCCGCGATCTCCTGCCAGCGGCCGTCGGAGAAGGGCGGGACGGCGAAGCCGCGGTTGGGCAGCCGGTCGGCGAGGCACTCGCCGACCACTCTCCGACCACTCGCACGTGCGCCTCGCGCACGACCGGATAGTCCATCCGGTTGTGCTATCGTCCCACTCAAACGGATTATCTATCCGATTATTTGAGTGGAGGGGCTCATGACGAAGACAGCCGTGGTCACGGCCGGCACAGGAGGCATCGGTCTGGAGACGGCGCTGGGTCTGGCCGCTGCGGGATTCGCCGTCACCGTGGTCGGTCGCGACGCCGACCGGGGAGCCAGGGCGGTCGATCGGATCAACGCGGAGCAACCCGCGCACCCCGGCCGGTTCCTTTCTGCTGACCTGGCCTCGCTCGACCAGGTCCGCGCGCTGGCCGACACGATCGCCGCCGAGCGCGTGGCGTCGGGTGAACCGTTGACGGTGCTGGTCAACAACGTGGGGGCGATGTTCGCCCGGCGGCAGCACATCGACGGCGTCGAGGCGTCGTTCGTGGTCAATCACCTGTCGCCGTACCTGCTGACTGAGCTGCTGCTGCCCACGCTCACGGCCGGGGCGCCCAGCCGGGTCGTGAACGTGACCTCGGGCGCGGTCGGCGTCGCCAGGCGGGTGTTCGACGCCGTCGAGCCGCCGGGCGGCTACTACGGCTTCCACTGGTACGGGCGTGCCAAGCTAGCCAACCTCGCCTACACGCTCGACCTGGCGAGGCGGCTGGAGGGAACGGGCGTGTCGGTCTTCGCCGCAGATCCTGGTGGCGCCGCGACCGACATGACCAACGGCACCCTGACCGACCCGAAGATCGTCTCCCCGCCGCTGCGGCTGTTGTGGCCGCTGGTGCGCCGCCGGTTCGAACGCTCCACGTCCGGCCCCGCATCCGTGGCCGCCCGGCCCTCGATCACCGCCGCCACCGACGCCGCGCTGACCGGCCGGACCGGCCTCGTCATCGGCCCCCAGGCCGATCCCGTCGCCCCGTTCCGCGCCGCGACCGACCCTCGCGTCGCCGACGCCGTGCGCCTGCTCAGCCAGACCCACGCACCCGTGGCCGCCCGAGAGAACACATGAGCACCGCAGATGACCCCAGGGCCCGACGCCGGCCGCACGACCAGCGCCGACCCACCGCCACCGCCGCCCATTCACCCCTTCCCCGTGAGGACACCATCATGACCACCGCAGTCCCGGCCCCCTACGCCCGCACCGTGCACGGCTCCGGCCCCGGCCTCCTCCTCGCCCATGGCGCAGGCGGCGGCAGCGCGGCCAACTTCGGGCCGATCATGGACGGTCTCGCCGCGCGGCACACCGTCGTCGGCGTCGACTACCCCGGATCGGGCACCACCCCGGCCCCTGCCGCGCCCCTGGAGCTCGACGACCTGGCGGACCAGCTCGTCGCCACGGCGGACGCGGAAGGGCTCGACACCTTCGCCGTCTGCGGGTATTCGCTGGGCGGCGCGGTCGCCCTGCGGGTCGCCGCGCGCCACCCGCAGCGGATCACCGCGCTCGTGCTGAGCGCGGCCTTCGCCCGCCTGGACACCCGCACCGAGCTGGCCGCCGCGATCTGGCAGCAGCTCTACGACGCCGGACAGCACCTCATCCTCGCCCAGTACCTGGCACAGCTGACCATCAGCGCCCCGGTGCTGAACTCCCTCACGCCCGCCCAGGTGCGCGCGGCCGCCGAGCAGACCGCCTCCCAACTCCCTCCCGGCACCTCGGACCAGGTCGACCTGGTCCGCCGGACCGACGTCCGCGACGACCTCGCCGCCATCACCGCGCCGACCCTCGTCGTCGTGACCACCGCCGACCCCCTGATACCGGCCGCACTCCAGTACGAACTGGCCACCGCCATCCCGGGCGCGCAGATCGCCGAGCTCGCCACCGGGCCTGCCCTTCCTGGAACAGCCGAACCAGTGGCTGGAGACCATCACCGGCTTCCTCGCCAAGCAGAACGACGCTCGCTGACCCGGGCGGTGGGCGGGCCGGGCAGCCCACCCACCGCCCGCAGCCGCCCGCCCGGGAACGCCCGCGCTATGATCACCCGACCAGCCAGCGAACCAAGACCAGCAACCTGGACACTTCCCCATGACGACCACACCGCTGCGCAAGGACGCCGCCCGCAACTGGGAGCGGATCGTCGCGATCGCCCGCGACCTGGTCGACCAGGGCGCCCCCCTGCAGCTCAACGATGTCGCACGCCGGGCCGGCCTCGGGGTCGCCACCGTCTACCGGCACTTCCCCACCCCCGAGGCACTGCTGGAGACCGTCGCCGCCCCCTGCCTCGAAGCCCTCGCCGGCGATGGCGAGCAGGCCCTGGCCGACGCCGACCCCTGGCGGGCGCTGGAGAGTTTCCTGTCCCGCGTCGTCGAAGCACAGCTCACCGACGCCGCCCTGCCCCCGGTCGCCGCCGCCGCCGTGGACGCCCTGCCGCGGACCACGGAACTCAAAGAGTCACTCGCGTCGGCCGGCACCACGCTCCTCGACCGGGCTCGTGACGCCGGAGCCGTCCGCCCCGACCTCGCCGCCCGCGACCTGGTCGCGCTCATGTGCGGCATCGCCCATGCCGTGAACGTCCACGGCGGCACACCCGCTGACAAGACCGAAACCGCCCACCGCTACCTTGACACCCTGCTTGAAGGCATGCGCCCCGCGCCGTCGAACGCGTGACGTCCAGGATCACGTCTTCTCGAAACGACCCTTTCCGGAGCAGGATCGCTGCCCGCGCTGCGGCGTACAGCCCGGCTCGCCCTGCCGATCCCGCTCGGGTGCGGTCGCGGGGATCTACCACACCGGCCGCTTCAAGAAGGTCGCCCGGCATGCCAAGCTCTTGCGGGTGCCGACCCCAGCCGACCGCGGCCCCGGCCAGCCCTGGCGGGCCGGCACCCCGCCGCCGGCCGCGCCCGATGCGGACACCCCCAGCGCGGACATCCGCATCGGGTACGCCCGCTGCAGCCACCTCATCCAGGAGCTCCGGTCGCAGCTGGACGCGCTCAGCGCGCACGGCATCCCACGCGACAAGATCTTCTCCGAGAAGATCAGCACCCGCATTCCCGCAGACACCGACCGGGTACGCCCCAGTTCGAGGCCGCGCTCACCCTCGCCCGCGAGATCAAGGCCCACGCCCCGCACTGCCGCGTGCTGTCGTCTACGAGATGAAGCGCCTCGGCCGCGACGCCGCCTTCGTGCGGATCTGCGTCACGACCTCGCGGCGGGCGACCAGCATCAATCCGTTCACGCCACGGCCTCCTTGAAGATCTCGGTGAGGGTCGGCTGCTCGACGCCGAAGTGCTCGACGCGTCCGGCTTTGACGGCGCGACGCAGGATCTCCTGATCATCGCCGTCCGTCGTACGCAGGACGTGCCGGTCACCGTTCACGCTGACCGTGCCCGGCAGACCGTCCGCCCAGCCAGGGGCGGCGTCGCGGACGACCACGCGGACCGTGTTGCCCTCGGCCGAGCGCAGCTCGGCCACCGCGCCCGTGGCCACCATCCGGCCGGCCGAGAGGATGCCGACCGAGTCGCACTGCCGCTCGACCAGCTCCAGCTGGTGGCTGGAGAAGATCACCGGCACCCCTCCCCTGCGCCGCTCCTGCGACACCGCGGCCAGCGCCTCCACCGCGATCGGGTCGAGGCCCGAGAACGGCTCGTCCACCAGCACCTCGGGGCGGTGCACCAGCGCCACCGCCGGCTGCACACGCTGCTGGTTGCCCAGCGAGAGCGACTGCACTTGCCCGCGCCGTTCGCGCCGACGAACCCGAACATCTCGCCCGGGCGTAGGACGAAACTGATCCCATCCAGGGCGAGCTTGCCGCCGGGAGCGTCGGGGCCCGCCCGCGAAGTGCTTGCGCAGCTCGCTGATCTCGAGCATCAGGTCCTCTTCTTCATCATGGGTCGATCGCGGCTTCCGAGCCGTTCGCCCTGGCAGTCGGGGCGCCGGGTAAGAACTGTGCGATGAGCCGCCAAACTGCGATCGCGCCCCGGCCAGGTCCGGGGCTTCGATGACGTGGTCAAGTGACCTCCTCCGAGAAGCCGGCGGTGGGAGCCGCCGTGACTCGTCGTGTCAGCCCTCTCCGTACGCCGACTTGGCCGCCTCGACGCTCTTACGCAATGCGGTCGCGATCGGCTCGACGGGCGCGGACAGCTGCTGGATCCGGTTCCGGCGCAGACGCGTCTCCCGCCAGGAGTGAACCACCGTCTTGAGCCGGGCCGCCGTGGCCAGCGCCGCCAGAATTCGGACGTCCTCATCCAGGTGTCCGACCGGCTGGCCGCCGCGGATGGCCCGGCTGACGCGCTCGGCCAGCCTGCGCGACAGGTACGCCTTGCGCGGCGTGATCCGCTCGACCGAGAACAGCAGGATCCGGCGCCGCTCCACGCTGATCATCCGGGCGGCCGCCAGCTCGTCGCGTACCATGCGGACCGCCTTGCCGCTGTCCTTCTGCACCCACCGCCGCCACGAGCGGGGCGGCGAGTTCGAGATCTGCTCCCAGACCACGGCCCGCAGGGAACCCGGCTCGGCGGCCGGGGCGGTGAGGGCTCGCGCCTTGCCCGACTCGTCCGCCAGATTGCCCGCCAGCAGAAGCTCGGCGAGGGTGGCCGCGCGCAGCAGGTAGCCCAGCTCGCCCCCCTGGGTCAGCTTCTCCTTCCGCAGGTCGAAGGCAAGTAGGAAGGCCGATCGGGCGAGTGACTCACCCTGCTCCACTTGCGTCTCCATCCGCCCGCTCCTCTTCTTCCTGATCTGTGTCGTCCCCTGTGCCGTCCTCTGGCGCCTTCCTCGGCCGTCCGCGTGGGCGCATCCGCCCCACCCCGTCAGGCAGGCGTCCGGCCTCGGAAAGGGCCCTGCGCAGCAGGAACTCGATCTGGGAGTTCGTGCTGCGCAGCTCGTCGGACGCCCACCTGGCCAGCGCGTCGTGAACCACCGGGTCAAGCCGCAGCAGGATCTTCTTCCGCTCCACGGTGACTAGTGGTAGAGCGTGCCCGTGTTGAGCACGGGCTGGGTGTCGCGGTCACCGACCAGCACCACGAGCAGGTTGCTCACCATGGCCGCCTTGCGCTCCTCGTCCAGCTCGACCACGTCGTGCTCGGCGAGCTTGGCCAGGGCCATCTCCACCATGCCGACCGCCCCCTCGACGATCCGCTGCCGGGCCGCCACCACTGCGCCCGCCTGCTGGCGGCGCAGCATGGCGTGGGCGATTTCGGGCGCGTACGCCAGATGGATGATGCGGGACTCGATGACCTTCACCCCGGCGGACGACACTCTGGCCGCGAGCTCCGTGGACAGCCGCTCGTTGATCTCGTCGGCGTTGTCTCGCAGGGACAGCCTGGGCTCTCCGTGCGCGTCGTACGGATAGCTGCCCGCGATGTGCCGCACGGCTGTCTCCGCCTGGATGGCCACGAACTCGACGAAGTCGTCCACCTCGAAGACCGCCTGCGCGGTGTCCTGCACCTGCCAGACCACCACGGTCGCGATCTGGATCGGGTTGCCGTCCGCGTCGTTGACCTTCGTCACGTCCGTCTCGTGGTTGCGGATCCTCGTGGACACCCGCCGGCGCACCGTGATCGGGTTGACCCAGTGGAAGCCGGGGGTGCGCAGGGTGCCGACGTATCGGCCCAGCAGCTGCACCACCCTGGCCTCGCCCGGCGCCACCGCGGTGAGGCCGAAGTACGTGAAGAATCCGAGCAGGATCATCAGGATGCTCACGATGACCACCCACAGGCCGCCTTGCCCGGCCCCCGAGGCGAGCATGACGATCCCCACGACGAGCAGCGCGATCCCGGCCAGGTCCAGCGCCGTCGCCACCCCCAGCATCACCAACCCGTTGGCCGCCCGCACCGGGCGCTCGCTCGTGTGCGGTACGGGCATGTCCACGACGGCGGCCTCAAGTGCGACCTCGCCCGATGTGTTCGCCATCGTCCGTCCCTTCTCCATGACTTCATCTTGCTACCAAAGTGATATCACTTTTTCGACGCCTGTGGAAGGCCGGTGGCGCTGCAAGAGCTCGGCTTCACTCTCGATGAAGTCGTCGATGCCCTGACCGCGCATGATCAGGGCGGGGCCACCTGCGACAGCGAGCGCTGGCGGCTGGCAGTGGACCGGCTGGCCACCAAGGTCTGTCGGGTGGAGATGTCGCCGGATCGGCTGCGCGGTGCGCTGCCGGCGCGCTGTCGCGAAGACAGGATCGAGCCGCCGAAGACGACCCGGATTGAACGCGTGCTGGGCGCGGCCGAGGCGATGTTCGAGCGGAACTTCACCGCCACGACCGTGGAGCGCTTGTCGCTTGGGTCGGTCGGCAAGCTGGAAGAGCTGATCGTCGCCGAAGCTGCCCCGGCAGGTGCCCCGGCCGGTGCCCCGGTCGTCGCCGGCGGGGACGCTTCGGAAAGGGGACGGGCAGACTCAGGTCGCCAGTGGCGGCCGGCGCGCTTCAGCCTGGGCGAGCGGCCGTTGATCTCGCCGACATGCTGCGGAAGCGGGCGATGTGTCATGTCCCTCCCGAGCTTGGGCGGCTGTCAGGGCAGCCGGGAGATCCCGGCGGCCCGCGTCGTCGATCTTGGCGTGCAGTCCGATCACGAGGGTGTCCAGGTGCGGGGCTGAGCGCGTCGATCAGGCAGGGCGGTGGCCCTGCCCGAGGTTGGCGATGGCCGGTAGGAGCACCGAAGTCACGCGGATGCGGGCGGCCCCTTGGACCGCCCGCATCGTCACGGGGCCGGGATCAGTTCTCCCAGAGGTAGCTGACCCGGACGCGCAGGTTCGGGGGCGGCCGGAATACGCCGGAAAGGGGCCGCGGGGTTGATGGCTGATCATTAGGGTTGGCGGCGTCTTGTTGGCCGCGTCTGCGGGGGTTGGCTGTGACCTCGGTCGATCGGACGGCGTATCCACGATTTGGCCGCGTGGTGTCGGGGCGGGAGCTATCTGAGGCGTTCACGCCTACGGATGCCGAGGCGGAGTGGGCGCGGACCAAGACGCAGGATCAGCAGCATCTGCTGGCCCTGGTGGTGTGGTTGAAGTCCTACCAGCGGCTGGGGTACTTCCCGAAGGTTGAGGATGCGCCGCTGCTGGTGGTGCGGCATGTAAGGGACATTCTGGGACTCGGCGAGGACGTAGCGCTGAAGCGTGCGGCGGTTCGGTCGGCCAAGCGGCATCGGGAGTTCGTCCGCAAGCGGATGAAGGTCGTCTATGACGGGGCTGGGGTCCGGAAGGTCGCCGAGGAGGCGATTCGCAGGGCGGTCCTGACGAAGGACAATCCCGCCGACTTGATCAACGTGGCGTTGGAGGAGTTGGTTCGGGCGCGCTGTGAGCTGCCGGGCTACACCACGCTGGATGCGATGGCCTCGACGATTCGCACTGAGGTCAACAACGGCTTCTACCAGAGCGTCGCTGGGCGGCTCGGTGCTGGGGCCAAGGCCAGGCTGGCGCGGATGCTGGTGGTGGATCCGATCAGTCGGCGCAGTGAGTTCGACCGTTTGAAGGATGTGGCGCAGGCCGCGTCGCTGGGCAAGTTCAAGCAGCGCCTGGAGCTGCTGGAGGGGATCGACGCGATCGGGCCGACCGAGGTGTGGCTGGATGGCGTACCGCCAGGGAAGATCGCTCATTTCGCTGGGGAAGCGCGGGTCACCTACGTTGCCGACATGAAGAAGATCACCAATGAGGAAAAGCGGCTGACGCTGATTGTGTGTTTTGTGCATGCGGTCCGGACCAGTGTCCGCGATGACGTGGTGACGATGTTCTGCAAGCGGATGGCCGCGATCCACAAGAAGGGGCGCGAGCGCCTGGACGCCCTGCGGGAGGCGCATCGGGCCGAATCGGAGCGGCTGTTGGGCGTCTTCGGCGACGTCCTGTCCATGGTTCGCGAGGCCACCGCCCCTGAGGAGGAGGCGTCGGCCGAGAGCAACGGTGATGCCTCGGTCGAGGGCCTAGCGCCGGACACGCGTGAGGTGGCGGAGCGGGCCGGCCGGTGGGTGCTCAAGACGCTGGAGAAGGCAGGGGGGGTAGAGACGGTGGCCGCGGCGCATGAGGCGGTGTCGGCCCATCACGGCAACAATTACCTGCCGCTGCTGGAGCAGTACTACGGGCCCCACCGTGCGGCGCTGTTCACGCTGGTGAACGCGATTACGCTGGAGTCGACCAGCGCCGACCGCAGCGTCATTGACGCCGTGGAGTTCCTGCGGGCGCTGCGTGGCGCGAAGGTTTGTGCCGGAGCGGCTGATGGTCGAGCGGGTGGGCGCGGACGGGCAACCGGTCACGGTGACGCTGTCGATCGACATCGACGGCTTCGCCTCGGCGATGTGGAAGAAGATCCTGCGGGACAAGCACAAGCCGGGGTGCGTGTTCTCGAACCTGGCGGCGGAGCTGCGGTCTGGGGACATCGCGGTGGCGGGGCCGGAGTCCTACGCCAACCTGCACGAACAGCTGATGTCCTGGCAGGAGTGTGAGCCGCTGGTGACCCGGTTCTGCGAGGAGGCCGGGATCCCGTCCGAGCCGTCGCAGCTGACCGCCTTCTTCCGCGACAAGCTTGCCGCCCTCGCGCAGAGCGTCGATGCCGGGTATTCCTCCAACACCGATCTGGTGCTGGAGGGTGTCTGTCCGATGCTCAAGCGTCGCAAGGGCGTCGAGCGTCGGCCGGAGGCGCTCGAGTTGGAGGCTGCGGTCCATGACCGGCTGCCGCAGCGGGCGCTGCTGGACATCCTCACGCGCACCGCCTATCTGCTGGGCTGGCACCATCACTTCGGTCCGGCCTCCGGCTCGGATCCGAAGATCAAAGAGGCCTTGGCTCGCTACGTGCTGACGGTGTTCGCGCATGGTACGCTCCTCGGCCCGTCCCAGGTCGCGGCACACATGCGCGGCAAGGTCAGTCTCACTGGCAGGCAACAAGCACGCCACCGCCGGCAAGATTGAGAAAGCGTCGGCCACGGTCATCAACGCCTTCAGCAAGTTGGACGTGGCCGGCGTGTGGGGCGACGGGAAGACCGTCGCCGCGGACGGCTCGCAGATCGACACGTGGGAGAACAATCTCCTCGCGGAAACGTCCATCCGGTACGGGGGCTACGGAGGCATCGCCTACCGGCATATCTCTAACACCTACGTCGCCCTGTTCAGCCACTTCATCCCGTGCGGGGTGTGGGAGGCGGTCTACATCATCGAGGGCCTGCTGAAGAATACCTCCGACGTCCAGCCCGATACCATCCGCGCCGACACCCAAGGCCAGTCGCTGCCGGTCTTCGGCCTGGCCGCGCTCCTGGGGTTCGACTTGCTCCCTCGCATCCGCAACTGGCACGACCTGATCTTCTAGGGGACGAGGCGGTCGACTGGGACCTGATCGAAGCCCATTGGACGGACCTGCTGCGCACCGCGATCTCCATCCGGGAGAACAGGATGTCCTCGGTCACGCTGCTGCGCCGGCTGGGCAACCACTCCCGCAAGAACCGCCTGTACCGGGCATTCAGGGAGCTCGGCCGGGCGATCCGCACCATTACGCTGCTGCGCTATCTGTCCGAGCCGCAGCTGCGGGAGCAAATCACCAAGGTCACCAACCGGAACGAGGCCTTCCACGGTTTCGCCGACTGGCTGATGTTCGGCGGCAAGCTCATCGGCCACAACGACCCCGACTACCAGGAGAAGGTCATCAAATTCAACGAGTTGCTCGCCAACTGCGTCATGTACTCAACAGCCCTGGACATCACCGACGCCGCCAACGACATCGCCGCCGAGGGACAACCTGTCGATCTGGGCGACCTGGCGACCGTTTCCCCCTACATCACCCACACCGTCCGCCGGTTCGGGAACTGGACCCTCAACCTCAGCCCTCCGGAGGACACTCCCAACACCCGGTTGGACCTGGAACCACGAGTGTTGTTCGCAGCGGCTCTGGCCTGATCCCCGTTCTAAATGTGGGCACGATGACGGACCGGCACGTCCTAGCCTGTTCCTGGATCGGGGTTGATCAGGAGCGATGTCCTCGGGCCCGCCGGTCCCAGGTCACGCAGCAGCGCGAGCCGGTTGGGCAGGGCGGCCGCCGCGTGGGCCCGGGCCAGCTCGGCCGTGCGAGCGCGGGATGAGTCCAGGACGACGAGCTGGGTGACCGCCAGCAGCGCTTGCGGCCCGAGCAGGCTTCTGGCCCGGCGAGTGTGCTCGACCGGCATGCCCAGCGGGTGGGCGCCGCAGGCGCGTTCGGCGGCGAGCTGGAGCATCTTCGGGCCCAGCGGCCGGGACGCTGGGCGGTGCGGGGATCGGCGGGCCGAACGGGGCGGCATCCATCGCGTCCAGGTAGGCGCGCATGGTCGCCACCGGCGGGCCGAAGCGATGGCCGCGCACGTCGGTGACCAGGGCGGGGTGGCTGACGCCGAGGCCGAGCAGGAACCGCCCGGGGAAGGCCTCGGCAAGGGTGCGCTGCGCAGCCGCGGCGCTGACCGCGTCGCGGGCGTAGATGCTGGCGGTGCCGGTGGCGATGACCGTCTGCCGGGTGGCCGACAGCAGCAGGGCGGCCTGGGTCATCGCCTCGCGGCCGGTCGTCTCGGGAAACCACAGGGCCGGATAGCCGAGGTCGTCGATGGCGGCGGCGGCCTGACGCAAGGCGAGGGCGGGATAGCGGTCCATCTCGCCCGCCCAGATGCCGACCCGGCCGAGGTCGAGCGCGTTCATCGGTCCTGCTCGGCAGTGTCCTGGGCGGCCAGGAAACCGGCGATCTGGGCCGCTCCGGTCCGCTGCAGCCAGGTGCGCAGGTCCATCAGGCCGGGGTGCAGCGCGCGGGTGAAGGCGACGTCGGCGCGGTAGCCGCGTTCGTTGAGCCAGGTGTAGGCGTAGGCGAATTCCGCGCCGAGCTGAGCGATCGCCTCGATCGGGATCTGGACGTAGGGCAGCGGCCGGCCGACGCCCTCGGAGATGGCGGCGGCGATCTGGCGTGGGGTCAGTTCGTCCCCGGCCAGGTCGACCGCGCGGCCGATCCACTCGCCCGGCTGGGCGAAGGCCAGCGCGGCGAAGGCGCCGACGTCGTCGACGGCCATGATCTGCTGGGGCACGTCGGCGGCGAACGCGGTGGCCACGGTGCCGTCGTGCAGGTGGTAGGAGCCGGTGTAGTTCTCCATGAAGGAGACCGGGCGCAGGAAGGTCGCGGGCAGGCCCAGGCGGGTGATGTGCTGTTCGATCCGCCACTTGTTGATGGTGTTGCTCGGCAGTTTCTCGGTGTTGTGGCGGCCGGCGCCGGCGAGCGAGGCGTAGACCAGGTGGCGCACGCCGGCGGCGTGGGCCGCGTCGGCGACGTTGCGGCCCCAGCGGACCTCGTCCTCGGCCGTGAAGCCCGCCGGGGTGCCCGGGGAGCCGACGGTGGGTTGCACGCTGAACAGGCCGTAGGCGCCTTCGGCGGCGGCGATGAGTGAGGCGAGGTTGTCCATCTCGGCGCGGGCGAGTTCGGCGCCCGCCTGCGCCAGCGCGCGCGCCGCTGCGGCGTCCGGATCGCGCGTCACCGCCCGTACCTGCCAGCCGTCGGCGAGCAGTTGTGCTGTCACGGCCCGGCCCTGCAGGCCGGTCGCCCCCACCACCACGATGGTCTTCACGATGTGTCTCCAGATCGTAGGCATGCGGCGGCCACCCGCTTAACTGGGGTGGCCCTCCGGTTCTGGGTGAGTACGATATGGAGGGCCACCCCGTTTTTGCAAGCCCGCCGGAGAACACATGCCGCCCGACAGCCGTACGACCTCGCCCACGCGTCCGATGCGCGCGGACGCACGCCGCAACTACGACCGCATCCTGGCCGCAGCCGCCGAGGCCATCGCCGAGCACGGAGCCGAGGCGTCCCTGGAGGAGATCGCCCGGCGCGCGGGCGTCGGCTCGGCCACGCTGCACCGCCACTTCCCCTCCCGGCAGCGACTGCTGGAGGCCGTCTTCCGGGACAAGGTCGAGGCCCTGTGCGCCACTGCCGCCGACCTGGCCGCCGACCCCGACCCCGGACAGGCGCTGGCGACCTGGCTGGGAGCCATCGCCAGGCACGCCGTGTCCAACCGGGGCCTGGCCGCCTCGCTGATGCGGGGAGCCCACGAGGGCGATCCGACCCTGGGCGCCACCTGCCACACGATGATTACCAATGCCGGGGCGGACTTGCTGGCCCGCGCATGCCGGGCGAACGCCGCACGGCCCGATGTCTCGATCACGGACCTGCTCAAACTTGTCAACGCCATCTGCCTGGCCGTTGAGCAGGAACCCGACGGCGTGGCCCAGGCCGACCGGCTGCTCACCCTTGCGCTCGCCGGAGTGCACCCTGCAGGAGCAACGGGGGGCCGGAAGATGTGACACAGAAGATGAATTATCTGTCACACCGGCGACCGCCGGATTCTGTCCCCCCAGCTCGGCCTCCGCCGCGCCGCGGGCGACTCGGCAACATTATGTGTCACATCCACGTGCAGGAGGACGGCCCGTGCCCGTCGTGGCGTTCCCCAGCCCACCCGACCCCACCGGCTCAACGACCGCCGCAGCGGTCGAGCGCTTCCTGGAGTCCCGCACCGCGGCCACCACCCGCGCCGGCTACGCCGAGACCCTCACCTCAGCGCTATCACCGGCCCGAGCCATCCCGTCGCCGAACTGACCCCGGAGCAGTACGCCGCGGTGATGGACCGCTGGAACACCGCGACCGCGGCCACCTGGAACCGGCATCTATCCACCCTGGTCTCCTTCACCACCTGGGGCCCAGCGCCAGGAACTGCTCGTCACCAACCCGGCCCGGCGCCTGGAGCGCCGCAACAGCGCCCGCCGCGGCGACCGCGCCATCCCGCGCACCCGACTGGAGACACTCTTCACTGACCCCGCCCACGCGCTGCGCGAAAGAGTCCTGTGGCGGCTCCTGTACGACACCGCCGCCCGCGCCGAGGAAATCCTCACCCTCAACATCGAAGACCTCGACCTGGAGTTCCGCCGCGCCCGCGTCACCAGCAACGGGGACGCCATCGAGTACGTGCACTGGGCCACTCCCCACCGCCCGCATCCTGCCCCGCCTGCTGGCCGGCGGCACCGCCGGGCCGGTGTTCCTGGCCGACCGGCGCGCCCCTGCCTCCGGCTCTCGCGCACCCGCGGCCGCCGACATCTGCCCCCTCACCGGGCGGGGCCGGCTGTCCTATCCACGCGCCGAGTACCTGTTCAAGACCGCCTCCGCCAAGCTCGACCCGCACCGCCAGGGGTGGACGTTGCATCAGCTTCGCCACAGTGCGCTGCAGCATCTCGCCCAGGCCGGGCGTACCGCCCCGGAGTTGCAGGCCAAGAGCCCGCCACCAGCACCTGGCCAGCCTCGGCCGCTATGTGCGCTTGGGCGAGGAGACCTCTGCGCGCATCACCGCCGAAGCAGACCCCGCCCAACGTCGCCGAACCCGTTGACCCTGGACCACCTTGCAGGGACGGTCGCGCCTACTGCCGAACCCGCTGACTGCGACTACAGCAGCTCACGGCCCCTTTCTGGCGTATTCCGGCCGCCCCCGTGCAGGAGGTCGTGGCGGACGGCCCATTTGGCGAAGGAGGCGACGGCGGCGCGCTTGCGCTTGCGGGTGGCTGGCGACAGGTCGGCGAGCTCGGCCAGGTAGGTGCGGATCGGCGCGGCGGTCAGCTCGGCGATGTCCTCGCCGTGGTGGGCGGCGAAGGCGATCAGGTCACCGCGGTAGGCGCGCCGGGTGTGCGCGGAGGCGCCAGCGTTGGCCAGGTCGGTGAAAAGTCGTCGAGGTGGCGGGCGAGCGGGTGGGCGAGGCCGAGTTGCTCGGCGATGACCGGATCCACCGTGTCGACCTCCCTGATCCGCAAGGTTGCCAGATAACCGGGAAATGAAGCGTGCCTGCCGGGCGGCGCCCGTCCAGCTCGTGCCTGGTACGTGATCGCTATCTTGCCAGATAACAACGGTTATCTAGGAAGCCTTGCTGGGTGAGCGCACGGCGCTAGACCGTGCCAGCGCCGCCTGGGTGGTGGGGCGCCTGGTGTCCACGTTGTCGGTCAAGGTTTTGAGGATGCCGGGGAGTTCTGCCACCGTTTCGGCGGGCAGGCCGCCCACGGTCTCCTCCGCCAGAGCGCACCAAAGCTGCTTGACCTGGTCGGCCAGAGCTTTGCCGCTGTCGGTGAGTTCGACGATGCTGGCGCGCTTGTCGGAGGGGGCGGGTGTGCGGCGGATGTGGCCGCCGGCTTCGAGCTTGCGGGTCATGAGCGTGACGCTGGGCGGCTCGCAACCGAGCGCCTCGCTGAGCTGTGCCTGGATCATCGGGCCGGTCCGGTCGAGCTGGAGCAGGAGCGCCTCCTGACCGGTGTGCAGGCCGAGCGGGGCCAGCAGTGATGCGGCCCTGGCCCGGTGGCGCAGGCTCAACAGGCGGATGGCCTGGTTGAGGGCGTCGGCGTGTTCGAAGTCCATGGGCTTCTCCTTGACACATTGGTTATGCACATAACTATTATGCACGTAACCAATCTTACTCGACAATGAGGAGCCGGGCATGACCGTGAAGGTCGCCGTCATCTACTACAGCGCGACAGGCAGCGTGCACGCGCTCGCGCAGGCCGTCGCCGAGGGCGCCGCCTCGGCCGGGGCCGAGGTGCGGCTGCGGCGGGTCGCCGAGCTGGCTCCCGACAGCGCGATTGACCAGAACCCGCTGTGGCGGCAGCACGCCAATGCCGCCGGGTCGATCCCCGAGGCCTCGATCGATGACCTGGCGTGGGCCGATGCATTCGCGTTCGGGACGCCGACGCGGTTCGGCGCTCCTGCCGCGCAGCTCAAGCAGTTCATCGACCAGGCCGGCGGGTTGTGGCACGAAGGCGGATTGGCCGACAAGCCGGTCACGGCCTTCACCTCGGCATTCAACCGGCACGGCGGCAGCGAGGCCACCATCTTGTCGCTGGGCAACGTCTTTTACCACTGGGGGGCGCTGATCGTCCCGCCTGGATTCACCGATCCGGCCGTGTACGCCGCCGGTGGCAACCCCTATGGCACCTCGCATGTGACCGGCCCGACCGGAGACGGCCCGGACGCCGCGGTGCTGGAAGCGGCCAGGTACCAGGGGCAGCGGTTGGCCCGGATCACAATCCGGCTGCTGGGAAGCGGGCGCGTCACTGATGCCGCCGCGGGCAAGGGGAACGCCCGCGAAGCCCTGGCCGCTACGGCCTCCCGGACCGTGTGAGCGGCGGGTTGGCCGGGAGTGAGTCATGACGACCAACATCGAGACGCAGCGGGCCAGGCCGCACACCGGGCCCGCCTGGTTGGTCCTGGCGTTGGCGTGTGCCTGCCAGTTCATGGTGATCCTGGATTCGTCCATCGTGAACGTGGCCCTGCCCTCGGTCCGCGAGGACCTCGGCTTTACACCCACCGGCCTGGCCTGGGTGGTGAACGGCTACCTGCTCACCTTCGCCGGCTTGATGCTGCTGGGTGGCCGCGCCGCCGACCTGTACGGCCCGCGCCGGATGCTGGCCGCCGGGCTGTTGTTGTTCTCCGCCTCGAGTCTGGTCGGCGGCCTGGCAACCGCTCCGGAGGTCCTGGTGGCGGCCCGCCTCGCGCAGGGCATCGGAGCCGCCATGATGGCCCCGGGGACGCTGGCCGTGATCAACACCAGCTTCACCGAGCCGAACGCGCGTGCCAAGGCATTCGGCGCATGGTCCGCCGCGGGCGGTGTGGGCGGGCTGGCCGGCGCGATCGCGGGCGGCGCCATCACCACCGGCCTGTCGTGGCGGTGGGTCTTCCTCATCAACGTGCCCATCGGCGCGGTGCTGATCGTCGCGGCGATAATGTCGCTGGCTGGCACGCGAAGCAGCTGGCGAGAGTCGCTCGACTTCACGGGCGCGGTCGCCGGGACGGCGGGGCTGGCCGCGCTGATCTACGGGGTCATGCAGAGCGCCGATCACGGCTGGTCGTCCGGGCTGGTCATCGGGCCAGTCGTGGCGGGCCTGCTCCTGCTCGTCGTCTTCACCGCGGTGGAGGCGCGCTTCGCCACCCAGCCGATAGTGCCGCTGCGGCTGTTCAAGATCCGGGGGGTGGCGGTCGGTAACGGCATGCTGCTGCTGTTCGGCGGAGTCGCCATCGCGATGTGGTACTTCACGTCGCTCTTCCTGCAGAACGTCCTCGGCTACAGCGCGCTTCAAGCCGGGCTCGGGCAGACACCCGCGGCGGTGATGTTCATGGTGATCGCGCGGTGGGCCGCCGTCCTGCTGCCGCGCACCGGCGTGCGGCCTCTGTTGCTGTCCGGCAGCGCTTGTTTCCTGGCCGGATTCGGCTGGCTCTCCCTGGCTCATGCCGGCAGCGGTTATGTCACCAGCGTGCTCGGGCCTACGCTGCTCATCGCGGTCGGCATCGGGCTGACCTTCCCCACTCTCATGGCCGTGGCGACCGCTGACGCTCCCGAGGGCGATGCGGGGATCATCGGCGGCCTGGCCCAAACCGCCAGCCAGGCGGGCGGGTCGATCGGCCTGGCGGTGCTCGCGACGGCTGCCGGCGCCAGAGCTGCGTCGGAGGCCGGCGAGGGCTCCCCGGCCGCCGCCCTCGCCGCCGGATATGGCCTGGTCTTCCTCATGGCGGCCGGGCTCGGCCTGGCCATCGCGGTGGTCAGCTTGCTGCTGCCGCGGCACCGGCGCGGCTGACCGCCGACGACGCCGCGTGCTCACTCGCCGCACCCCTGTGTCCGCGTACGACCTCACGTGGCGGTGCAGGTGAACCGTCCTGGGTTTAGTTCCAACTTCTCTTGGAGGATGGAGCTATGCCACGTCACTTCCCGCCGGAGTTTCGGCAGCGCGCGTTGCGGCTGCTGGGCGAGTCCCGGGAGAACCACGAGTCGGAGTACGAGGCGATCAAGGCAGTAGCGTCGAGGCCGGAAATCCGGATGGAACGAAAACGTACGCCAAGCCCGTTCGCCCAGGCCGTGGCGGGTTCACAGGCGGGGTCTGCGGGAGGTGCTAGCGTACGTTTCCGTTCCAAGGCCGTATCTGGCCAGGGCACAGCCGGACCGAGCACCTCAGTCTCCCCTCCCACGGCGAGCTTGACGGGCGGCCGCCGCTGCTGCTCGCGGTGGGCTCGAAAGAAGTGCTTCTCGACGACGCGCGGCGCCTCGCCGAAGCCGTCTCCGCCGCCGGAGGAAACGTCTATCTCGACATCTACGACAGTGTGCCCCAGCCTTACACGCCACCGTCCTCCCTATCGCCACCACCCTGCTCCGCCGCATCGCAGAGTGGATCAACCAAGCACCCCTCGCACAGGACCAGACATGATGATCACCCTGGCTCTGAATCACGCGTCCACGCCCCCAAGGCGTCACCCATCCGGAGGAGAGCATGAATGCACGTTCCGAGGCGGGCAGCCGCCTCACCGCCCTGGGCACACAGTTGCTCGAAGTGCATGTCTGGCTCCGCGAGATGCTGGAAGACCTCCAGGACAGCGTCGACGACTACTTCGACGGCAAGGGGCTTCCGCCACGGGACCTCCGTGCCCACTGCCTTTCCTTCTGCACGGCGTTGACGCGCCACCACACCGGCGAGGACAAGGGCGCGTTCCCGGCGATCGCCGAGGAGTTCCCCGAGCTGCGCAAGGTGCTCTCCGACCTGCGCACCGACCATAACCAGCTGGACTGGCTGCTGGGGAATCTGCAGAAACTGCTCGAGTCCCTCCCGGAGAAACCGGACCCGGCCACGGCCTCTAAGGTGCGCGAGGAGGTGGACGCGCTGTCGGCGATCATGCAGACGCACTTCATCTATGAGGAGAAGAAGCTGATCTCCGTACTCAACTCGATGGACGTGCCCGAGTGGCGCGAGAGCCGGCCCGACTTCCTGCTGATCGACGACGAGGACGGAGCTCGGACTTCTTCTCCGTGAGGTTCCACACCAGGAGAACGGCGACCGCGGACCGCCGCGCGGCTCCTCATGCTCCAGTGATGCGCCCATGACGATCGGCAGACTTCCGGCTGCTGCCGCTACCGGTGGCGGTCGAGCGCGTCGCCGTGGCCCCTCAGATCGCCGCCCAGCCTGGCCATCTGATCGGCGTGATCGCTCAACGCTGCGGAGTGCTCCGCCAACGCCGCCGTCTGGGCCGCCGCCAGGTCATGGCCGTGACGCAGCTCGTGGTAGATCGCCTGGAGCATCGACAGCTGCGCATCAGCCAGCAGCTCGCCGGCACTCCGATCGGCCAGCTCAGCCGCGGTCTTGTTCTCGTAGCCGATGCTGCCGTAGGCCTGCCCGGCGAACTGGTAGAACATCTCGGCCGTGGCCCTGTCGCTTTCGGGCTGGCCGTCAGGGGCGGGGGTCTGGGAGGCGTCCACGAGCACGACGGTAACCCGAATGGCTCTGGCCGCCCCCAGGGCTCAAGTGCCGGGCGCGAAGCTGGCGGCCGCGACGACGCCGTCGACCTCAGTTCATGGGGCTGACGATCTCCGAAACGCAGCGGCGCCCCGGGACGGCGCCGGAGGCTGTTGCCGTGTCAATAAGCGATACCGCAGATCAACGGCACGGCGACGGTGCGGAACTTGTAGCCGACGAGGCCTTCACGGCCGCCGGCTATATCGAGGATCTCTGACCCGGTGCCCTCGCACGAGGCCGCGCACTACGGTGCTGGCATGGTGATGCGGTTGCTGCTGGAGCCCTTGCCCGCGTCGTGGCCGGCACCGGCACCCCCGCGACCGACGGGACTGCGCGGCCTGCTCACCCGGCTGCAGGAGATGGCCGACGCGGTGCGGCGGCCAGGCAACCTCGATGACCTCAAAGGGCACCTACGGCGGGCAGCCGCGCAGGCGATCGTGCGGGAGGCCTACTACCGGACCGTGGGCGAGCAGGAGGACGAACAGCGCAGGACCTCCGCCTTCGCCGAAGCGTGGAAGAGCCACCTGGCCGCGCTGCTGGCCCAAGACACGGTGAAGCTCTCGGGCCGGTCACCGACCACCGCCGCCGGTCGCGACACCGACCTGGCGTGGAAGCTGTATGACGCCGCCAGCCGCATCAGAGCGGACGCGATCACGCACGCCACCGCCACGCCCAGCAAGCGTGAATTCTCCCGCTCGTCAACCCTCTGGTATGCGTTTGCGATCGCCGCGGGGAACGACTATCCGACGCTCGGGGAAGTCCGCTACGCGATTTGCGAGCCCTGCGGCGTCGGCCTGCTGAGAAAGATCGACGGCGCTGACCTGGTACACCACCGGCCAGTACGAGTCCGCCCAGAGCTTCTATGAGCGCTACCGGAAAGACAGCAGCAGCCCCTGGACCGCCAAGCAGTGCCCCTGCCCACACTTTCGAGGACTTGATCAGGCGAGCCAAGGACAGCCCGCCTGACGAAGGGCCTTGGCCCGGGCCTGATGCGCGCCGTCCTGCCAGGCGGGCGCGCACCGGCCCCTACCCGATCATGAAGCTAGTTCGGGCTGCCCGCCTCCGGTCGGCCGGGTCATCGCCGGCGTCAGCCGCGGGTACAGATCGCTTTCGCCGCTCTCGACCCGGTACAGCTTGACCTTGTTGATCTGCTTGATGCGTGGCAGCAGGTCAAAGCCCAGCAGCCGGGTCACGCCGAACCCGATCTCGGTCTGGCCGTGGGAGTCGACATAGTTGCCCTCGACCTTCATGGTGGTGCCGTGCCAGACCGCGCCCTCGATCATCGCGTGCACTCCGAGGCCGAGGCGCGCAGAGTCTGGGAGCGCACCACCATCGACCCGCGCTCGATGTGCCAGTAGATGAGGATGCCGCGACCGCCGTACCGCGAATGCCACTCAGTGAAAATATTCTGATCGTAGGCGCGCACATGCGTGGAGTCGGAGGCGACCGTGGTCGTGCCCTCGCCCCACAGCTCCACGTCCCGGGCGGTGAAGGTGGCGTTCGCGATGGCGATCGCGATGTCCTGGGCGATCTGCGGGGTCAGGTAGCGGCGCCGCACGTAGCGGATGTCGTCCTCACTGTGGGCGTGGCCACCGGAGGCCACGGCCCGGATCCCGGTGTTGGTGCCATATCCGAAGATCGTGAGCATCAGCCGCTCGGCCAGGACCTCGGGCTTGAGGCTGGAGGTGCCCGCCACCGAGGTGACCGCCTTCAGGCAGCCGGTGCGCAGCACCGCCTCCTTCAGCATGTCGATCAGCGGTACCGAACCCCAGCGGCGGCTCGGAGATCGCCAACCAGTCCAGCTTCGGCAGCGCGGTATCGAACGCCTCCAGCTCGGCGCGCATCTCGGCCTTCAACTCGGCGATGAAGTCCTTCGGGTCCAGCGGCTTGCGCAGCTCAGCGTAGTTCTCCACGCGCCGGGCGGCGAAATCCTTGGGCAGGTCCTCCTCCGGGTCACGGAAGGAATGAGCGCCGACCACCCAGATCTCCTTGCACCGCAGGGCCTCGCGCAGCGCCTGGAAGGTGACGATCTCATACACCATCCGCACCACCCGCCGCCGCCCGCGCTTGTCCTTCTTGAACACCAGGTCCTCCCACTCACCAGCGGTGCCGCGGTGCTCGGGCACCACCTCGCCGCGCGGGTAGTAGGTGGCGTTGCCCGCCTTGGCGTAGCGGCGGATCAACTTCAGCGCCTCGATCACCGTCTGGAAGGCGGTGTTGTTGCTCTTGAACTCCAGGGTGTCAAGCAGCGCGATCAGACCGCGCCGGTAGTGGTTGGTGTGAGGCGCGCAGCGTGGTCTGCACCGTGGTTCGGTAGGCCGGGCCCTTGGTCTTGAACTCGTGCACCAGATCCCGCAGCGTCTGCTCGCCGCCGCTGACAGCCGGGAAGATGACCTGGCGGACCGAATCGTCGGGCTGACCGAGCGCGGCGTCGGCGACCTTGAACAGGATGTTCTCCTTGCCGGTCACCCGCTTGAACGCGTTGATCAGCTCTTTGGTCACCTTGCTGTCGGCCCGCGCCTTGATCCGATGCACCGTGGCAATCAGCAGCTCCACCAGCGCGTCAGTGATCTCCCGCTCCCGCTCCTGGACCAGCGCCGCCAGCAGCAGCACCGTCAGCTCGCGCGGATGCGTGCGCATGTGGGAGGGCGCTTCCACCGCCGCCCGTGCCCGCCAAGCGGCCAGCACCTTGGGCGCCACGTCGGCGAACAACCCGGCCGGCAGCTCGATCGAGCGCCCCGCCGCCAGCTTGCGGATCTCGGTCATCATCGACTCCAGGCTCACGTTGCCCGGCGCGGACTTGATCAACGCCAGGAGGCTGGAGTCGATGTCGTCATCGTCCTCGGCAGGCGCCCCGCCCATAGGTTCCTGACGGTCACCGGCCCCCTCGTTCACCGCGCGGCTCGCATCTTCGATGCCGACCAGCGCGTAGATCCGCTGCGTGGTCTCGGGACTCGACCGGGAGGCGATCCGCTTTCTTACCGGCACCCCGTGTAGCGCTGGGCCGCTCGCCACGAGCCTCGTCGGAACGACCGTCGGGTCCTGTCAGGACGTACAGATCTGCAGCGCCGGTCAGGACCGGCGGTTGCCGAAGCCGGAGGCGCGCAGGACGCGGTCGCGTGAGGCGCGCACGTCCTCGCGCAGGGCGGCCAGGTCGACGTCGAGGACGGTGCCGGCCCACTTGCGAATCTGGCCGGCGATGAAGACGGCGTCGATGTTGCCCGCATCGCTGCCGAGGACGAGGGTGCCGATGGGGTCGTTGAGCGGCATGTTGTTGAGGTCTTCGGCGCGGACGACGAGCAGGTCGGCCTGCTTGCCGGGGGTGAGGGAGCCGGTCACGTCACCCAGGCCGATGCTTTTGGCGCCCTGCAGGGTGGCGAAGTCGAGCACGTCGTGCACGCCGATCCGGTTGGGCTGATCGCCGGTGCCGTAGGTGGCGTTGACGGCGCGCATGCGCTGGATGGCGTGCAGGGCGCGCATCTGCGTGAACATGTCGCTGGCAAGCGCCACTTCGACGTCGATGCTCAGGCCGGGCCGGATGCCGACGGCGAGCGCCTCGTCGATGGCGGGGATCGCGCTTTCCAGGCCGATCTGCGCATCCGAGGTGGGGGCGAGCGCGACGTTGGCGCCGCTGTCGGCCATCGCCTGCCATGCCTGGGGGGTCAGGCCGGTGCAGTGGATGAGGGAGACTGCCGGGCCGAGCAGATCCTTCTTGGCCCATCCGAGGATGGCCTCGGATGAGGGATGGCCGAAGACGGCGTCGATGCTGACTCCGATCCCCAGCTCGCGGGCGGTGTGGGCGAGGCGTTCGCCGTAGGCGAGGTCGGGGCCGGCGATCTCGCCGGTGGCGAGGGTGGCCAGGCGCAGGGTGAGCAGTCCACCGCTGGAGAAGTAGGTGTCCTGCAAGCGGGTCAGGTCGGCGGGCCATTGGCCGTCCCAGTCGCCGAAGTGCGGGCGCATCGAGGCGTGCACGCCGCGGATGCCGGTGTCGGCCAGCGCCCGGATGGCGGCGTCGGAGTGGGCGGCGGTGCGGGAGTTGTGGGAGAAGTCCAGCATGGTGGTGATGCCGCCGTCGATGGCGGTCAGCGCGGCCAGCCGGGTGCCGATGTACATGTCCTGTGGATGGTAGGCGGGTGCGATGCCGGCCAGGGTGGAGGTGACGTACTGGCCGAGGTCGTTGACGTCCGGCATGATGCGGCGCAGTTGCGCCTCCCAGGCGTGGCGGTGGGTGTCGACGAAGCCGGGGGCCAGGACGGCGCCGGTGACGTCGATGACCAAGGCGTCGCCGGCCTGCAGGTCCGGGCCGACGGCGGCGATCCGGTCGCCTTCGATGAGCAGGTCGGCGCGGGGCAGGACGCCGAGCGCGGGGTCCATGGTGACGATGGCGGCTCCGGTGAGCAGGATGCGGCGGCCGGAGCTGTGGCGGCGCAGCTCGTCCAGGGTGGCGTTCATGGTGTTTCCTTCAGCGTGGTCGTGGGTGAGGTCTTGCCACTTGGTCATGCGGTGCCGCAGATCCACGGTGGCGGCGTTGGTGGAGAAGGTGCCGAGAATCCGCAAGTCGGCTGCTCACAGGAGCCCGGCGCAGGGCCAGGTCAGGCCAGGTCAGACGACCTGCGCGGTAGGCAGGATGGTGATCTCGGTGAGGTTGACGTGGCGGGGCGAGGCGGCGATGAACGCCACGGTCTCGGCCACGTCCGCCGACTGCAGCGGGTCGATCTCGGTGAGCAGCCCTTCCATGAGGGCGCTGGCGTCGGGGTCGGTGACGTGGCTGGGCAGCTCGGTGTCGACCATGCCGGGCTGGATCGTGGCCACGCGGATGTTCTTGGGGCCGAGTTCGACGCGCAACAGCCGGGTGAGGTGGCTGATGTAGGCCTTGGTGCCTGAGTAGACGGAGAACTTCTCCAGGATCCGGGTCGCCGCGATCGAGGAGGTGGTGATCAGGTCCGCGGGACGGCCCGCCTCGGCGGCAATGGTCAGGTGTGGCAGGAAGGCGCCGATGACGTTCATGACGCCGGTGATGTTCAGGTCGATCTGGCGCTGCCAATCGTCTTGGCGCAGGTCGGTGATCGGCGAGATGAGCTGGACGCCGGCGTTGTTGACGACGAGGTCGGCGGTGCCTAGCCGCTCGGCGACCTCGGCCGCCGCGTCACCGACGGCTTCCCGGCTGGTGACGTCGACGGCGATGGCGATCGCGGTGCCACCGGCGGCGCTGATGGACGCGCTCAGGTCGTCGAGCTTGTCCTTGCGCCGGGCAAGCACGACGACGTTCGCGCCGAGTCCAGCCAGGCGCAGGGCGGTGGCGGCGCCGATGCCGCTGGAGGCACCCGAGACCACGGCCACGCGGCCGGCCAGCGGGGTTCCGATGAGCAGAGCAGCAGTCATGACCAAGACCTCTTTCGTGTGTGAAGGCGGTGCCCGGGATGGGCTGCCAGGGGCCGGACGGTGTGCCGCAGGCCGTCGGTCAGGCAGTGGCGTCGTCGTGCGCGGTGGCGGCGGATTTCCCCCGCCAGGGGGCCACGTCCTGTTCGATCTGGTCCAGCTTGACCTGCAGCCGGTCCAGGGTGTCGGTACCCAAGTACAGGTGCCGGGGCAGGGTGTCCTGGGAGGTGACCTCGTAGATCAGCGCGGCGCCCTTGGCCGGGTCGCCGAGCTGGGTGTGGTTGGCGGTGTCCACCCAGTCGAGGGTCACATGGGCCGGGGTGCCGTCGTAGGCGTCGATGCGGTCGGCGGGCATCGACAGGGAGCTGGCGTCGAGGAAGTCGGTGCGCAGCACGCCCGGCTCGACCACCATCGACTGGATGCCGAACGGCTCCAGCTCCTTCGACAGCGACTCGCTGATCCCCGCCACGGCGAACTTCGAGGCGCAGTACATACTCACCCCGGGCTCGCCCTCGAACCCTGACCGCGAGCCGATGTGCACGAGCTTGCCGGAGCCCTGGCGGCGCATGACGGGCAGCACCGCGCGGGTCATGTCGATGAGACCGAAGACGTTCAGGTCGAACAGCGAGCGCGCCTCGGCGTCGCTGATCTCCTCCAGGGCTCCGAGCAGGCCGCGACCGGCGTTGTTGACCAGCACGTCGATGCGGCCAAACCGGTCGACGGCGGCCTGGACGGCGGCGGGAATGGCCGCGCTGTCGATGACGTCCAGGGCGACGGTCAGCACGTTGCCGGCCTTGACGAGGTCTTCCGGCATGCGGGCCGGGTTGCGGACCGCGATGACAACGTTATCGCCCTGGGCGAGGGCGGTGCGGGCGATCTCAGCACCCAGCCCGCGGGATGCTCCGGTGATGAACCAGGTGGCCATGACGGTGTCCTCGTTCCGTTCCGTTTGGCTGACATCTATGAGGTTGCCCAGGTCAGCGAGGTAGAAGAAGGTCGCGGAATTCCTGGGAGAGATGTACCTAGGAACCGGGCCGGACAGCGGACCGGGCGCGCACCAAGAAGAGGCCGGGGCAGTGCCCCGGCCTCTCGGCATGGTCGTGGATCGTGCGGGTCAGTCGGCTCGTGCGTGCATCGCCTGATCTTCCTCCTACCGCGCCTTCGACAGCGCGTCGTCGGCCCGCTCGCGCAGCCGTTCGAACGCCCGCGCGGTTGGCGTGGCCGGCTCGGCCTGATAGACGACGAGCTGCTGGTGCGGTGCGCCGTTGACGGTGAACGCCGAGAACAGGATGTGCAGGTCGCCCACGTGCGGATGGCGCAGGTGCTTGCCCTCCTGCGTCTTGGGTTTGACGTCATGGCGGCCCCACAGCTCGGCGAACTCGGGACTGGCGGCCGACAGGTCCGCCACGACCTCGGCGATGCGCCGATTGCCGGGGTCGTGGCCGTAGGCGGCCCGGATCTCCGCCATGCAGGAGTGCGCCGCCCGCTCCCACTCCTGGTAGAACCCCCGCCCGGCCGGGTCCGCGAACACCATGCGGGCCAGGTTGTCGGGCGGGCTGAAGCCCTCGTGCAGCGCGGCGGCCATGGGGTTGCAGGCCAGGATGTCCAGCGCGGGCCCGAGGGCGAAGGCGGGCGAGGTGGACCAGCCGTCCATGAGTTGCAGCAGCTGAGGGCTGACCGTGGTGTCCTGTGCCTGCTGCCACATCCGCGCTTCCGGCGGCTGCACCAGCCGCCACAGATGCTCGGCGGCGGGCGCGTCCAGGCGCAGCGCCCGGGCGACCGCCTCGACCACCTGGGGCGACGGGCTGGACTCGCGGCCCTGCTCCAGCCGTACGTAGTAGTCGCTGCTCATGCCGGCCAGCATCGCCACCTCTTCACGGCGCAGGCCCTTGACCCGGCGGCGGCCGTACTCGGACAGGCCGACGTCCTGCGGCTTGAGGGCTTCGCGGCGGGCGCGCAGGAAGTCGCCCAGCGGGGTGCCGGTCATGCCGTGCCCTTTGCCGGCGTGGCTTGAGGAACCGGCGTGGCTTGAGGAACCGGCGTGGCTTGAGGAACAGTACTGAGCGTACTTGTCCAAGCTGTCATGTCCGTCCTTTCAGCTTCTAGCTCGGAAACGTCAGAAGGTGACGGTCACCTTCCCCTGCCTGCAAAGATGGTGAGCGCCTGGCGGTCAGGGTGCGGCGTGGCGGAGGTGGAGCCCGCTGTGCTGGTCCGACATCAAAGACGCATCGTCCCATTTTTACTGGCTCCCGCCGAGGCGGGCGGCCAGCGCGTGATGGCAACTCCCATAACGCGAGCGACGCCCGGGGGTAGGGTCGGCCTTGATGGACCCGCGCCTTGCTCAGCAGAGCGCCGCAGGCCCCGAACGCGGCGTACGACTCCTACGACCCTCCTACCGCAATCGCACACCCCGCCCAGGCGAGCAGTACCTCAAACCGATCCGCCAGCTCATCGAATCGGTCAACGACACCCTCAAAGGCCAACTCGATCTCGAACTCCACGGCGGACGTACCCCAGAAGGGGTCGGCGCCCGCATCGCCCAGCGCATCTTGGCGTTGACCGCCGCGATCTGGCACAACCGCCTCACCGGCCAGCCCGTCACCCGCTCATTGACCGCCTACGACCACTGACCGGCGTTAGGACTTACTCGTCTAGCCGTCGGAGGACGCACCATACAGTGCATTGGCAACGTCGCGGGTCTCGTCAGCCCAGGGCACAGGCCGACGTGACTGCGGGTCCACGTTGACCTCGGTGCGGCTGCCCTCGGCGTGGACCGTCCGCCCATCCTCGGAAACCACGCGGAAGGCGAAGACCATGCTGCTCTTGCCGAGGTGCTCCAGCCGGGAACACACGTTGACCATGCCGACTCCGCGGATCGGGCTGCGATACCTGATCACCTGCTCAAGCACGGCATGCAGGACATCCGGATGCGTCGGCACACCGTCGGCGATCGAGTACCCAGCCCGCGCCCAGATCCGCACCAGCGCCCGTTCAACCAGCATCGGATACCGGCCGCTGTGCAGATTGCCCATGAAATCGAGGTCGTCCAGGTGGACTTCGGCCTGCTCGATGCGCTCCGCACCGAGCACCTTGGCAGTGTCAACCATTTGTATCCCTTCTTCGATTGCTCCTTCTTTCGCCGTGTCCGCCAGGAAGTAGGCCTGCCGACCCTTCACATGTCCGCGGGGCTTTACGCCGGCCATGCGGTTAGACGATGTCGACCTCGACCGCGTTCCGGGATGATGTGCGCTACGCCCACGACCTGGTCATGTCGCTATGCGGGTCCCTCACCGAGGATGAGGCGGAACGTGAACCCCGCGCAGGACACCGAAACCGAACGCTCATGACCGGCTGTCAGGTCAGCTGGCCCGCGAAGAGCCAGACTGAACAGGCGTCCGGGGCTGTACTGCAGATCGGCGGGACCGGGCGGCCGAGACTGGCGATGAATGCAGCGATTTCGGTGACCTCCGGGATCCAGCCGTGCCGTCGCAGCCACACCGACGGTTCTTCGGATGGACCAGCCTGGAGGAGGCCGGACATCCCGGCCGCCATCCGTCGGTCCGCATCGTCCGTGCATCGGCTGGTGAAGAACTCCGTGCTTGGCCGGTGGTCCGGGTACTCACTGATGATCCGCGAGCCCGGGGCGGATAGGCCGGTCAGCGTCGCCATCAGCTGGTCGGCATCCTCGGGGGACAGATACATCAGCAGACCCTCGGCAAGCCAGACGGTGGACTCACCGGGATCGAAGCCGGCCGCCAGCAAGGCGGCCGGCCAGTCGGCCAGCAGATCCGCCACAACCAGCCGTCGCGGACAGGTCGGTGCCTCGCCGACGGCGGCGAAGACCTCCTCCTTGAACGCGAACACATCGTCGTGGTCCAGCTCGAAGACGGTGCTCCCGGGATGCATGACCAGCCGGTATGCGCGGGCGTCCATCCCCGCGGCCAGCAGCACCACCTGACGCAGTCCATCCCTACTCGCCTTGAGCAGGTGCTCGTCATAGAACACGGTACGTAACGCCAGGTAGGACCCGAACTCGCGCCACAACGTCGACGCGCCCTCGTCGCGGGCGAAGCCCAGCGGCGGCAATGGGCCGGACCGGTGGCCGGTCGCAGCATCGACGCACGCCTCCGCCCAGCGATCGAGGAAGATCGCGTCCGCGCGGCGGCTCTCCTGCGCCCGGGCATACGCGGTCATCAATGACGTGGCTCCGACGCCCTGCGGAAGTCTCATCCTGGCTATCCCCAATGTCCGATGGTGAACGGCCGATCGCTGCCCAGCGACGATCGCCGTCATCACCGTATTACAGGTGTCAAAAATAATCAACGCATGTCAAAAAGCTGTGGGTATTATCCTTCCTGGGGACGGAGGGTTCATGGCACACACGACGGAGAATCGGCGGCACAGCCCGTCCAAGGGCGATCTGCGATACGCGCACCTCCTCCGCGTGGGAGAGGAACTGCTTGCCGAGAAGCCGTTGCGGAACATCACCATCGACGAGATCGCCAAGCGGGCGAGGCTGACCCGCCCCGCGTTCTACTTCTACTTCGACTCCAAGTACGCGCTGCTCGCGGCGCTGCTGGAGCGGGTCTTCGCGACCCAGTTCGATGCCGCGACGCGCCTGTGGTTCCGCAGGCCGACTGAGATCACGCCACGCCAGGCATGCGAACAGCACTTCACCGAGATGCTGGCGCTCTGGCGCCGGCACGCCAGCGTGATGCGCGAGGCCTCCGAGGCGATCAGCTTGCATCCAAAGATCCAGGAGGCCTACGGGCAACTGCTCCACCGATTCGTCGAGGCCGCCACCGACCAGATCGATCGGGAACGGCAGGCCGGAGCCGCCCCGCCGGGCGCCGACGCCCGCGCGCTCGCCTCGACCCTGACCTGGATGACCGAGCGCACCCTCTACGCCACCGTGGCCGGCCTCGGCCCCGACTTGACCGACGAGGCCCGGATCGCGGCCCTCGCCGACGCATGGCTACGCGCCATCTACGGAACCGCGACACCCAGAGCATCCACAACGCCCTCACCGCAGCCTGCGGACGCAGGGTAGCTTGGTGAGCCGGGGGGATCGGTTGGTCAAGGCCTGGTCCCTCCGGCTGGTTCGGTGCTGCAGCACTACGGCCCGGATCACTACGAAATGGTGCTGGCGTGGTCCCGAGCAGTGGAGCTGCGCCACCAGGCCCGCCGCCGGACCGCCGCCGCGGAGATGCGCAGCGTGCTCCAGGACGTGTTGCGCCTGGCAGAGGACGGACGGACCGAATTCTTGTGCAGGAACGGCCGGGCGTCGGGCCGCTTCAGTGGCCTGGCGCTGCAGCCGTCTGGACGGTGCGTACGATGGTTGGCTGGCGGACTTTCGAGGAGCGCCCAGTTGGCAAGTCGCACACTGGAGGCGCTGCGCGCTACGGCCGGGGCCGACGCAGGACCTGAGCTCGCCGTCGCAGTGACCGGCATGCCGGTCGACCGGCTGGACGAGCCGGCGGCGGTGTGTACCGGAATGCGGCCGGACCGGCCAGCCTGAACCTCAACGCCGCGCTCAACCCGCGGTTCGCCGGCACCGGCCACTTTTCCGCCGGGCCCTGCGAGCGTTGCTGTACTGCCACGGACTCGTCATCGAGGACCCGATCGCCGTGGCCGCCGAGATGTATCCAAGATGCGGGCGGCGTGGTCGGCGGTCTGGTGGCGGCGCTGTGGGCCAGTTCGGCGATGCGGGCTCCCATCCGGTCGATGAGGCGCGACCCGGGCCGCCTCGTCGACCGGATGGTCGCCCGGGTGGAGGGGGTCAGCCGGCCTTGGCGGCGGACTCGGACTCGGAGTCCTTGATCCCGAGGTTGGCGTAGGCGACCGGGTTGGCGTACTCCCATACCTTGACGATCTTCCCGTTGGCGATGTCGACTTTGAAGATGTAGACGTTGCGGTACACCAGCTTCTCGGCGGTCGACAGGATGTCGCCGTTGGCCTGCAGGAAGACCGAAGAGCCGTCCTCGCTGACGGTGTAGACCTTGTCCAGGAACGCCACCCGGTCGAACTTGGCGGCGACCGAGTGGATGTAGCCCATCACGTGCTCGCGGCCGTCGAAGACATACCAAGGCTCGGGCGTGCCCTCGATCGACAGCGGGATGGTGATGTTGGCCTCCGGCGCCAGCACGGCCTCCACGCCGGCCGGGTCGCGGCCCTCGAACGCGGCGAAGAACGCCTGGGCCAGGGACAGGGCATCCTGATGAACGGTGTTCATGATCTTTCTCTTTCCGGTTGAAGTGAGCCGGTCCGGAATGGGTGTTCGTCCCGGCGGCGATGCTTACGCTAGGCCGCTCTCGCCTGGTCTCCCTCGCCCCGGCATCCCTGGGACCGCCAGTCCCACGCTGCGCCCCTCCACTCGACGCGAACACTGGTGGAATCGTCAATACCTCTGGGTCAAGATCCTTAGGCGGGCCGCCTTACCCCTTGCCGTCCAGCCGCTGTTCTCGGAAGTGCTGACGAGCGCTCCGGTTCTCGTTCTCGGAAGTCGTCGCGGCGGACGTTTCTGAGAACACGGCCTCCTCGGAAGCTGCTGGCCTGCGATGCTGCTATGCGATGCTGGCCCGCAGCGG
The DNA here is from genome assembly GCF_003313395.1 of Nonomuraea lactucae. Taxonomy (GTDB): domain Bacteria; phylum Actinomycetota; class Actinomycetes; order Streptosporangiales; family Streptosporangiaceae; genus Nonomuraea; species Nonomuraea lactucae. Next base: position 40,607 of record NZ_QNFZ01000010.1, read on the forward strand.
GAAGTTTCGGCCGGATATGACCAGCGCCGGTGACACCCTCCGTGACACGTTGGGTGCCTGCCGTCGCGGAATTGATCATCGTGGTGGTAGCAGCGCGCACACCTATGCGCTCACCCGCGTGGGCGCGCGTGGGAGGCCGGCCGGTCAGGGCCTGGGGCGGGGGCCGGCGATGCGGGCGGCGAGGAGGTGCTTCAGGCGGGTCACGGGCCTTCGATCAGCGCGCCAGCCATGGTGAAGGTTTGCCGAAAGGCTTTCAGCGAGGCGTTGCGTATCGACGACAAGCAGGCGATCGAGGCCTTTGACACTGCGATGACCACATGGCGATGGCGGCGCGGTGGGGAGCGCGGCCACCAACGCGACGCTCCATTCCTAGGTACAGCTCTCCCAGGAAACTCACGGCCTTCTCCCCCTTTGGCCGCCTGGACAGACTCGAATCTGTCAGCGGCAGGACATATCGCGGCTGAACCGGCAAGACAAGCGGAAAGGACGCCCTCATGGCCGCCTGGTTCACCGGCGCATCCCGCTGCCTGGGCGTCGAGATCGGCCGCACCGCCCTGGGCGAGGGCGACAACGTCGTGGTCGCGATACGCAACCCCGACCGCCTTACGAGGACCTGAAGAAGGCCGACAACGCGCTGGCGGTCGCCTTGGACGTCACCGACACTGCCTGACCCCGCAGCCACCGAAGGATCAATCGTGTTTCACACCTCAACCGTCTGGCTCATAACCGGCTGCTCCACAGGTTTCGGCCGCTCCCTGGCCGAACACCTGCTCGACCAGGGCCACCGCGTGGTGGCCACCGCACGCGACACCGAGCAGATCAAGGACCTGCGCGAGCGAGGGGAAGCTCTCCTGCTGCCTCTCGACGTCAGCGACCCGGCCAGCGTCTCTGAGGCGGTGCGACAGGCCGAGGAGCAGTTCGGCGGCATCCACGTGCTGGTCAACAATGCCGGGATCGGTTACTTCGCCGCCGTCGAAGAGAGCGAGGAAGCCGCCATCGACCGGCTGTTCGACGTCAACTTTCATGGCGTCTCCCGCACGATTCGGGCCGTCCTTCCCGGGATGCGCGCGCGCAGGAAGGGCTTCATCGTCAACCTGACCTCGATCGGAGGGCTGGTGGGCCACACCGCGGTGGGCTACTACTGCGCCACCAAGTTCGCCGTCGAGGGCCTGACCGAGAGCCTGCGGCACGAGGTGGAACCTTTGGGCATCAAGGTGATGCTGGTCGAGCCGAGCGCGTTCCGCACCGAATGGGCCGGCTCCGCTCGGGGGTCCGAAGCGACCATCGCCGACTACGACGCCACGGCCGGTGCCGCTCGCCGCGCCTACCAGGCATCGGTGGGGCGCCAATCCGGCGATCCCGACCGTGCCGCGCGAGCGCTGGTGGCCGCGGTGGAGTCTCCCGAGCCGCCGCTGCACCTACTGCTCGGCAACGATGCCCACGACACCGCCATGGCCAAACTCGCCACCCTGCGGGCGGAGTTCGAGAAGTGGGAGTCCACCAGCCGCGGGGCCGACTTCCCGGCCGGCTCCTGACCGTCGAAGACACCACTATGAACTGATTGGAGCAGATCGTGAACCGCTTCACCGAAAAGGTGGCCGTCATCACCGGCGGAGGGTCGGGAATCGGCGCGGCAACCGCGCGCCGATTCCTCGACGAAGGAGCCAGCGTCGTCATCTCCGGTCGTCGGAAAGAGCGCCTGGAGCACGTCGCGCAGAGCACGCCGCAAGATCGCGTGCTCGTCTTCCCGGCGGACGTGTCCGTCCGCGAGGAGTGCGACGCCCTGATCGCGGCGGCCGTCGACCGGTTTGGCCGGATCGACACGCTGGTCAACGCGGCCGGCATGAACCTCGTCGGCAGCGTCGAGGAAACCTCGGACGAGGACTGGCACACGTGCGTGGGCGCCGACCTCAGCAGCGTCTTCTACACCACCCGGGCCTCGCTCCCCCACCTGCGCGCCACCAAGGGCTCCATCGTCAACGTCGGCTCGGTGTCGTCCCTTGGCGGCGGCTGGTCTCACGCCGGATACAACGCCGTCAAAGCGGCCGTCGCCAATCTCACCCGCTCCGTCGCCTGCGACGTGGGCAAGGACGGTGTGCGCGCCAACGTGGTATGCCCCGGCCTGACCATCACCGAGATGGTCGACGAGATCATGGCGGATGAGGCCCTGCTGGACAAGGCATGGGAGCGCATCCCCTTGCGACGCGCCGCCCAGGCCGATGAGGTCGCCTCCGCCATCGCCTTCCTCGCCAGCGACGAGGCCGCCATCATCACCGGCATTGCCCTGCCTGTCGACGGTGGTCAGACCTGCACCGACGGCGGCCCCGAATGGGGCAAGTGAGGCCGCAGACCCGCACCACCGCGGCCGGTCCGGCCCTCGCCACGCGGCCTCCGCCAACATCGCCATCGCCAAAACCCGGCTTCTCACACTCAACGATCATCACTGCTGCTCTGCTCACCGCAACCCCGTCCGTCGGCCGCGTTGCCGTCGTCTGCGGCGCCTCCAGCGGCCTGACCCACGACTGACACCGGTGGGATGCCGCCGGGCGGGCCCGGCGGCATCCCACGCCAGCCTGTCTCCCCCACCCCGGCTCGCCCCCCGGCCGAGCCGTCACTATCCCCGCTTCCGCAGGAGCCCACCATGAACGTCCTTCTGGACGGACTGCGCCGCCACGCCATCGACCCCGCCCGCCGGGTCATGCTCACCGAGGCGACCGTCGTCACCATGGACCCCCGCCTCGGTGTCCTGGTCGCCGGCTTCGTCGACACCCACCGCCATGCCTGGGAGGCCCAGCCACGCCGGATCATGCCCGACGTCGACGACCTCGGCGAGCACGTGACCATGCGGCCGCACTTCGGCGACTGGGACGACCAGTGGCCCGCCGACCTGACCCGGCTCCACAACACCTACTACTCCGCCGGTGACCAGTTCCTCACCCTGCGCCGCTACCCATTGCCGAGATCGCCGGCCCGAACCCCGCCTGCGGCGAACGCCTCGCCCGTGAGCTGGGCATCGGGGTGAGCATCGATGTCGTCTTCGGCCTGCCCTCCTCCGAGGCCATCGTCGCCTGGGCAAAGCAGGACCTGCTCGGCCCGGGCGTCACGTTCCACTGCACCGGCCTGACCCCGCAGGCGCGGCAGGCGATGGCCGACGCCGCGGTCTCCCTCGCCCCTACCTCCGATGCGCGGATCGGACTGCGAGAAACCCGCCCGCATCGGCGTGGCCGCCGCGCTCGACTTCGCCACTCTGCAAGGTGCCGAGAGCATCGGCCTCGGCGACGTCACCGGTTCCATCACGCCGAGCAAGCAGGCCGACCTGCTCGTCGTACGTGTCGAGGACCTGAACGACATGCCGCTCAACGACCCGATCGGCACCCTGATCCTCGGCTCCGATCCTCGCAACATCGACCCGTCTTCATCGCCTGCCAAAAGGACGTACGCGCCTCACGCGACCGCGTCCTGCGCGACGCGCACCGCGAGGACCCGTCATGACCAAGTCCGCCTCCGGCCACAGCGTTGTCCTGACCGGCGCGACCAGCGGGATCGGTCTGGCGACTGCCCGTCTGCTCACCCGCTCGGCCACCCATCTCATCCTGCACGGCCCCGAGCTGCGCTCCGCCGTCGAGCCCCTGCTGTCCACGCTGCCCGGCGAGGCCAGGATCGACTACCTGCACGCCGACTTCGACGAACTGATTCAGGTCGCCGCGCTCGCCACCCGAGTCGGCGAGCTGACCGGGCGCGTGGACGTTCTGATCAACAACGCGGGCCGACCCGGACCGCCCACGCGCACGCTCAGCCGCGACGGCTACGAAACGACGCTCCAGGTCAACTACCTGGCCGCGGTGCTGCTGACCCAGCGCCTCACCCCGCTACTCCGGGACGGCCGCGTGGTGCACGTCGCCTCGGCCACCCACCTGTCGGCCACCCTGAACGTGGACGACCTGCACCTGGAACGCCACCCCTACAGCCCAACCATCGCCTACGCCCGCTCCAAGCTCGCCATGGTGACGCACGCCCTGTGGCAGGCCCGCCACCCCGGACCGCCGACCGTCAGCATCAGCCCCGGCGTCATCAGCACCGGACTGCTGCACGCCATGTACGGCGTCGGCGGCGCCCCCACCGCCCACGGGGCACGCAACGTCGTCCAAGCTGCGACCGCGCCTGGCCTGCCCACAGGCACATACCTGGACGACGGCGAGCCCGCCACGCCAAGCCGCTTGGCCCGCGACCACGCCGCCCAGGAGTCCTTGCACCAGGCCACCACGGACCTGCTCAAGCCATGGCGATGAAGGCTGCGACGGGAAACAAAGGCCGGACGGCTGGTCATGATCACTCCGCCGGCGCCGTCCAAATCGTCGGCGGCGTCCCGCCCGTCTCGGTCGGGTGCAGAACGGCCTGCGCACACGGCGCTCTCGCCTGGCCACTCAACGGCCATATGGTCTAACTTCACCTACTCGGCGGCCGGCCCGGACGGTGGTCTACGTCTGGTCAGAGCCCGGCTGGAGGAAACCGGCGGCGGACCGCGCCCGCCATGCCAGCCGTCCCGACCTGCACAGTCCCGCTCTCGACTGGGATCCCGTCATTGCTCCCGGCGGCATGGCCTTCTACCGCGGCGACGCCTTCCCGCGATGGCGCGGATCACTCGTGAACGCCGGCTTGGTGTCCGAAGCCCCGATCCGCGTCGTGATCGGCTCCGACGGCACAGTCTGGTACGTCGAAGACGACGACCCTGGCCGCCTGTCACTCATCCGATAACCCCTACAGGCCGGAGATCACCGCGGAGGTGTGGAATGAGTCATCGCAGCCTGGAGATCGTGGTCGTCGTGGTGGCGGCCGTACTGGTCATGACCTGGACGGCCAGACGGCTTAGGCTCAGCGAGCCGATGGTGCTGTTGGCAGGCGGATGTCTGATCGGCCTGGTGCCGCACTTCGGCGACATCCCCTTGCCCCCCGAAGTGGTGCTGCTCATCTTCCTGCCGGCGTTGCTGTATTACGAGTCGCTGACCACATCACTCCGCGAGATCAGAGCCAACCTGCGCTCCATCACGTTGCAGGCCACCGGACTGGTGATGCTCACCACGGCAGCGGTGGCGGCCGTGGCCCACGCATTCGGATTCCCCTGGCCCGTGGCGTTCGTGCTCGGTGCCGTGCTTGGCCCCACCGACGCGGTGGCGGTGGCCGCGGTCGCGCGCGGTCTGCCGCGCCGGACGCTCACGATGCTGCGCGCCGAATCACTCATCAACGACGGCACAGCGCTGGTGCTGCTCGCCGTGACGATCGAGGCGGCCGTTCAGGGCACTCCGTTCTCCTGGAGCGGCACCGCACTCCATTTCGCCGTCTCCTGTGCCGGCGGCATCGCGGTGGGCCTGGCCACGGCCGCGGTCGTGATCCTCATCCGGCGCCGCTGGCGAGACCCGATGCTCAACAGCGGCTTGAGCGTGCTCACCCCGTTCGCCGCCTTCATGCCCGCTGAACTGTTGCACGCCTCCGGCGTCCTGGCGGTCGTCACCTGCGGGCTCGCCTTGAGCCAGGCAGGGCCCCGGCTCATCCCGCCGGTCGCTCGCCTGCAGGTGGTCTCCTTCTGGGAGGTGACCACCTTCCTGGTGAACGGGTCGCTGTTCGTCCTCGTCGGTATCCAACTGCCCGCTGCGGTACGTGGTTTGTCGTCGTTCACCGTGCCGCAGGCCGCTCTGCTCGCCCTGGCGGTGAGCGCCATGGTCATCAGCATCCGACTGCTGTGGTTCTACACCGTGCCCTACCTCGTACGGCTCCTCGACCGACGGCCCCGTCAGCGCGAACGCCGGATCGGCGCCCGGCACCGCCTGCCGCTCGCTTGGGCTGGCATGCGCGGCGCCATCTCCCTGGCCGCAGCGCTGTCAGTGCCTACGATGACCGCCGGCGGACTGCCTGTACAGGACCGCGACGCCATCGTGTTCATCACCACCGTGGTCATCCTGGTCACCCTGGTCATCCTCAGCCCGCCGCTGCCTGCCGTCATCCGGTGGGCGCGCCTGCCCGCCGACCCGACCCAGGACGAAGAAGAGCGCCTGGCCCTGCGCCAGATCTCCCGCGCGGCTGTGAGGGCGCTGCCCGAACACGCCGCCCGCCTCAACGTGCCAGCTCACATCGCCGACGAGCTTGCCCGAGACCTTGGCGTCTTCAGCCACCCGAGCAGGGCGCAAGAGGTCGAGCACACCCGGCAACTGGCCTTGGCTCTGCTCCAGGTCAAACGCGCCACGCTGATCCACCTCCGCGACCGGCGGCACATTGACGACATCGTGCTACGCCGCCTGCAAGCGCGCCTGGACGCCGAACAACTCCGCCTCGAAACCCTCGCCGCCGACGCCGCACCTGCTCGACCGTCGTTATCTTGAATTGCTGACGCAACTCTGTCAGCGGGCGATCACCTCGTGCAGCACCTGCAACGGCTCGGCCGCGTCGTCGTGATGCATCCAGGCCAGCTCTCCCTGGGCGTCATGGCCCCGGCTCCAGCCGTCGCACACGTCATCGAGCACGTCGGCGGCCTCGATCAGCGCTGCCAGGTCGCGGGCGGCCTTGAGGGCCGGCACCTGGCCGTGCGCTCGCGGCCGACACCCCCGACCGGCCCACCACACCCGCCGCCGCGCCCACAGGCCCGGTCCTAAGGGAGCGGCGCCGCGGCTCTTGAACGCTCTCAGCGCGTTTACGCTGCTCAAGTGTTGATCTGGAGGACCTAGACTGACAGGTGGTCGGCCCCGTGGGTGTAGATAATCCGGAAGGTGTCGGTGCGCAGTTCCAACGCGCCGGGATGCCCCGTAGGGCCGGGCGCCCAGCGGTTCGCGCTCCTCGGCAAGGTCGAGGATCGCGTCGATGATCGTGACGCGCAGGCCGAGGGTGGCCTGGTACAGGGCCTCGCGGACGGCGTCGGCGAGTTCGAGAGCCTGCTTCAAGAGCGCTCGCCGGGCGTCGGCAGGCCTAAGTCGGCGTACACCTGGTCGCGCGACTCGTAGCGGTGCATGCGCATCTCGCCCCGCTCGCGGGCGGCGATCGCCTCCCGGATGCGGCCGGCCTCGACCTCGTCGCGGGCGCGCAGCAGTTCCTCGTAGTCGGCTACGGAGATAAGTACGGCGTGCTCGTCATCGGAGCGCTTGATGACGGTGGGCCGGTGGGCGTGGACAGCGCGGGAGACGAGCGGGCCGAGTATGTCGCGGGCCGCGGTGATCCCGAACGTCTCCATGCCGTGCTCGTCGATGCTCATGCCCCCACCGCCCCACTCGGCACCACCGAGCGTGCGGATTCCCCGCACGCCGCCTGACAGGTCTGCCGGTGGGACTACTGGCGGCCTCCCGGACCGGCGAGCACAGCTTCTTCGACCAGGGCCACCTCCGCTCGGCCGGCTGGCGCGCGACATGTGCCCGACGGCCGCTGTGGAAAGGGTTCGGGGGTCAGGTGGCCAGCGTGCCCAGCAGGGCCAGTGCTTGGGCGGAGAGGGAGTCCGGCTCGGCCGGGTGGGCGATGAGCCGCAGGCCGGGCGCGCTGGCGATAAGGAAGATCTCGGTGCGCAAATGCAGATCGCCGACGTCGGGGTGGTAAAAGTGGGTGCCGGACGCGAGTCCGCCGCGCGGGTCGCGGGCCGCCCACAACCGGCGGAAGTCGTGGCTGATGATCGCCAGTTCGCCGACGAGTTCGCGCAGATTGTGCTCGTCCGGTGCCTGGCGAGTCGCTTGGCGCAGATCGTGTACGGCCGCCCGGGCGGTGCTGGTCCAGTCGCGGAAGAACTCCCGCCCTGCCGGGTCAAGGAAGATCATGCGCAGCAGGTTGTCGCCGAAGACGAAGCGGCTGTGCAGCATGGTCGCCAGCGGGTTACGTACCAGCACGTCGCAGGACCTGCCCACGATAAGGGCCGGGGCCACCGTCCAGTCGTGGAGCAGGGCCAGCACCTCGGGCGCGACCCGCTCGACGCGGCCGGGCCGGCGGCGCCCAGCGGTGGGCCGGGCCAGCCGATACAGCTCCACAAGGGCCTGCTCATCCAGGTGCAGCGCCCGGGCCAGGCTTTCCACGGTCTGGCGGGTGGGGCGCTCGCGGCCCTGTTCGAGCCGGGTGTAGTAGCCGACGCTGAGGCCGGCCAGGTGGGCGACCTCGTCGCGCCGCAGCCCGGCCACCTGTCGGTGGCCGCCTACGGGCAGCCCCGCCTGCTCGGGGCGCACGAGCGCGCGGCGCTCACGCAGGAACCGCCCCAGCGCGGCGTTGCGCTCACTGTCCATGACATCTGAGGCTAGGCAAATGGCCGGCACGCTGCCTGGGTGCGTCACTCCCAGGTTGAACGGCCGGAGCCTCCGGCGGATCACATGCCGAGGTCGAGGTCACGCAGCTGGCGGCGGGAGCTGATGCCGAGTTTGCGGGTAGAAGCTGTGCAGGTGGCTGTCGATCGTGCGCGGGCTCAGGAAGAGTTCGGCGGCCACCTCTCGAGAGTTCCTGCCGGTGGCCGCAAGGCGGGCGATGTGGTTCCTGGGAGGTCAGGGCATCCAGGACCGAGGTGGCGGAGCTGGACGGCCGGTCCTCCAGCTCGCGCAGGCCCCGGGCGGCGCGGGTGGCGAAGGCGGTGGCTCCCATGCCGTCGAACATGCGGTGGAAGCCTCGCGCAGGCTCGCGCGCGCCCGCGGCCGTGAGCCGGAGCGGATGAGCCACTCGGCGTGCAGCAGGCGTGTACGGGCCAGCTGGACGGCGACCCGGGTGTCGCCGAGGTGGTAGACGGCCTCCTCGTACAGCTCTTCGGGAGCGTAACTGAGCAGGGCGTGGCAGCGGGCCGGCACGCCGAGCCCCCAGCAGGTGCGGGCGGCGGCCTCGATGAGCTCCGGCAGCGCGGCGGCGCTCCAGAACAGGCGGCTGCGCCCGGCGGCCTGCCCGGGCGGGCGCG